>JBBQRU010000183.1:0-8280 GCA_038214545.1 Cyanophyceae cyanobacterium
CATATTCTAGACCAATCAGTCTCTTTGTTTGTTTAGGATTCTCTTCAATATAATTCAGTATGTCACTCATGTTTTCGGAGCCAAAAGTCATCTTTATATGATTTTATCAGAAAGTATTACTATTTTGGAGATGTCTATTAGTAGTCGCTATACGATTATTAACTAAGTGGTATCCAGCGCTACCTTCGCGGTAAAACATATTAAAAGTATCAAAAGGTATAATCCGACCATCTGGATGGACAATATGAATACAAGAGCGTTTCACTGACCGCACATCAAAGTTATACGGATCGAGAAACTGGACAATCATGATCCGAAATATATTAGAATAATTAATACCTTCCGGTACAGGCACCATTGGCAAGCAACACAATAGTTCCTTTAACGAACTTGCCGCCGAAATGGGAGAATGACTAGTGGAGAATAACTCAAATATGTGACGCTTGAGTTCTTCATTTTGCTCGTAAAGTACGCTATTCGGCATAATTTCCACAAAAGCTTCGGGAGTAACTAACCCAGTCAGCGGAACCACTTTGCCATTTAGTTTCAATGCATAAGCCATTGCCAAACAATCAGGATGGCAAGGCACTGGTAAAATATCCTCTGGTTTGAAATAAGGACTTTGTTGTAAAATTGAGCGGCGTACTTCTGTGAGCGTATAACGATCGCGTTTTGCCTCGAATCCTTCTAAACGTCCAGCCGCCTGAATTGGCTGGAAAGTTACACCGCGCACACACTTTTGTTGCAAAGCATACTCAATTATTTTACCAATTTCGCCGTCATTCAAACCTTTCTTGAGGGTAACGACTAAGGTAGTAGAAATATTGTACTCGTTAAGGTTAGCGATCGCCTGTTCTCTCACACCGCGCAAATCTGCACCACGCAATTCGCGTAAAACTTCGGCGTCAAAGCTGTCAAATTGAAGATATATTTCAATTCCTGGCATATATTGACTCAAGCGATCGCAAAAAGCTCGATCTTTTGCCATCCTGATTCCATTGGTATTAATCATCAGATGTTTAATTGGTCTGCTTTTTACTACATCCATGATTTCAAAAAACTCAGGATGAATCGTCGGTTCACCACCACTCAACTGCACTATCTGCGGTTCGCCCTCATTCGCCACTACTGCATCAATCATCATCGTAATTTCTGCCAAACTGCGATGACGGCGGGGCTGATGCTGCGATGATAACTCTTCTGTTCCAGAGTCAGCGTAACAAATCGGACAAGATAAATTACACCGATCTGTCAATTCTACTAAAGTTAAACAACTATGCTGTTCGTGGTCGGGACAAAGTCCGCAATCATAAGGACAACCATATTTAATCGGCGTGTTGAATTTTAATGGCATATCTCCTGGCTTGATAAATTCCAGGGATTTTTTATAATATTCAATATCATCGGCAATCAAAACTTCTTCGCGTCCATGAGTCGGACAATGTTTAACTAAATAAACACAGCCGTCTTGGAAGATGATTTTTGCCTCAACTTTAGTTAGGCACTGGGAGCAAACACTGTTTGTTAAGGCGTAGAAGAGATAATTGCGGTTGGGCATAGGGGTGGTTTGGCTCACGCAAAGTCGCAAAGAGTGGCTTGAGATTAGTTAAAGGTAAATAATTTGGGGATGTGGCGATGGTAAAATATCAGAGCTAATAGACAAGTGGCTTGAATTGCACTCATTCCGAAGATTGGATGGAAGTCGGGTTTAATAAAATCTATCAGAAAACGGAATCCTAAATAACAAATTAAATAAAATTTAAATAAGTCACCGAGTTGATAGGGGTGGCGGCTGCGGATTTGTAAAAATCGGATCAACAGGATTAAGAATAAAATTTCATATAATTGGGTAGGGTGGCGGAAAATGCCATCGCCAAAATCTATCCCCCAAGGTAGAGTTGTGGCTGTGCCGTATGTGCGATCGCTAAGTCCGGTGAGAAAGCAACCGATTCTGCCAATTGCTGTGCCGACTATTAAGGGGTAGACGAAGATATCCCCAGTAGAACGTTTGACGCCTATCAGCTTTTTTGTCAATTCTACGCCGATTAATCCACCTAGCAGTGCTCCGACGACGGTTTTACCTTGAAGTAGCACCAATAATAACTGCTGCCATTGCCAGATTAAATCAATATGTTGTAGGACTACTAGGAGTTTAGCGCCAACTAACGCTCCGATCATGCCGCCGACAATGATCGAAGTGCGCTGGCGGTCGGCGATTTCGTCTTGCTTGACGTTATGCAGCATTAAGCGAAAGGCAACAGCATAAGCCACAGACTCAAATAAAATATGTGGATGAATCCGCAGTGAAAAGAGCCAAAAATAAACGGGAAAATGCATTTAGCCTTATTTGCCGAGATTGCGCTTCATTTTTTCAAGTTCGTCTTGAGTTTCCCAACGCTGGAATTTATCTTCTAGGTCGTCGGCTTTACCTGTGGCGGGAATGCGTTGATTCCAGCCTGGTGTTTCTACGCGCTGCTGTGCTTGCTCTTTTGTCCGCGCTGTCTGCGCTTCGGCTGCTTTAGTTTGGACTTCTTGGCGGCGCTGTTGAATTTTTACTAACAGTGTCTTTGCTTGTTCTATACGTTCTTTTAAGCCTTGCATTTGTCCCCAGCGCTGATTGCCTTCCCGCAAGAGGGTTGCTTCTCTGGCTTGGGCTGGGGTGACTAAATCTTGTCTATTGGCAGCTTTGGCTTTTTCAATTCGGTTATGCCAACGCTGGATTTCTTGGGCTGTTGACAGGATTTCGTCTTGTGATCGCTTCTCTTGCAATTGTAAATCGGCAATCAATTTTAAGGTGTCTTCTTCTTGCTCGCGCAGTTGCTCTAACAGCGCTTGGAGCTCCAAGTGTGGATTGTTTCGCAAGAATTCTTCTAAACGGCTTTCCAGAAACCGACTGAGATCGTCAAATAAGCCCACTGCCACCACTCCACAATCTATCTGTGTGCTCTAATTTTAGTCTCAATAGTTTTTTTTGGTTAACCTCTTGACAGAATGGGAATATCTTGAGTATTGTAATAAAGGCTTCAGCGGTTCACACGCCCCCATCGTCTAGAGGCCTAGGACACCTCCCTTTCACGGAGGTAACGGGGATTCGAATTCCCCTGGGGGTACTAAAATTAGCTCTCGCAACTTGAAAAACAGATGCGAGGGCTTAATTTTGAATATTCCGAAGTTACGCCAACGGTCAAAGTAAATTATTTTTATACCGGCTCGCGTTTGCGGCTGCGCTGTTCAATATCTTCCAGAGTTTGTAGAACTAAACGTCTAGCTTGTAGCTTCCAGCCCAATTTTTGCAAGTAGATGGCGATTCCAGTACCAGAAATGGTAGCAACAAAGTCTAGCGGTTGCGTAAAGGAAATTCCCAGCAGTAAACCCAAACCAGCAATACCCCAAAAAGGTAATGCTACTGTCTGACGCTGCGTTTCCACAAGCTGACTAATGGCATCAGTGGGCATTTCCGCAAGTATTGCCGCTTTCACCTCTTGTTGCTCTTTTACAGATACAGAAAGACCAATTTTTTGCCGCAGCTTTTCGATTTTACGGGCATCGGTGCTGTACTGCGTTAGTTCATCTTCTGCCATCAGAATCAAGCGATCGTACTGTGCCATTGCTTTGTGTAATTTATAGAATCAGTTTGATCATTATAAAATAAATTTTTGAGTAAATTTATCTTACAAAACGATCTGTTCAGTACTGATTAGTAGTAATCATAGGCACTGAATTTAGTTTTATCACCATTAATGGCGATGCCTAGGACATTTGTGGAAGAAATTTTCAGACTATCTTGAGCTTGAATCACGCCTAACTTATCCGTTTTGTCGAGTCTCACAATCATGACAATCCCATCTGTATGAGGTGCAATCAATCTCACGTCAACTAGTCCAACGATTGGTGGGACATCATAAATTACTAAATCAAATTTTTTGTGGAACTCTGCCATTAATCGGTGCATTTTTCCTGACGCAAGTAGTCTTGCTGGGTCAGGAGGTATGGGTCCAGAAGTAATTACAGATAAATTAGTCGTGGTAGGTAGTTTCTGAATCACCTGATCTACAGGTATGTCTGTAGAAATTAAATTGGTCAATCCCCACTGATTGCTTAAATTTGTTCGATGGTTAATTTGGGGTCGGCGCAAATCGCTATCTACAAGTAGTACCCGTTTGCCCATTACCGCCGCTATTTGAGCTAAATTAAGAGCTACAGTAGATTTACCATCTCCAGGCAAAGCAGAACTAATTACTAGAGAACGGATTGGTTGGTCGGAACTAAGTAATTGGATGTTTGTGTAAAGTATTTGTAATGCTTCCCAAAATCCTCCTTGGCTGTAGTAGCGATCGCTTGTCGATTTAGTGCGGAAAATATTAGGTAATAACTGCCTTCGCCGAGAATGTCGCGCTGAATTAATTTCTGGAACTACAGAAATTTGAGTATTTTGAACTTTACGATCAAAGGGAAGAACTCCTAATAAAGGTAGTTTGATTTTCTCTTTGATGCTCTCAAGCGTGTGATAAGTGTTATCTGCTTTTTCCATCAGCAGACCTACTCCTAGCCCTAAGATTGTACTAGCAACCATTCCTAGGAGAAAGTTTCGGGGTATGTTTGGAGATATCGGATCTTTGGGTTGAACTGCGGCTTGAATTAACTCCCAAGGAAGTTCTGTTTGAGCATTTTCAATTTGCAGAGTTTGACGGGTTGTTAAAAAACGAGTCAGGCTATCTGTGGCGATTTGTAAATCTCTTTGCAGTTCAGAATATCTTCTGGCTACAGATGGGAGTTGCTTGACTTGGCGATCAAATGTTTGCTCGGCTTTGGCAAGTTCTTGACTCTGCACCTGCAAAATCTGTACTTCCGCAGTTGATTCACCAAATTTTCCGCCTAAAACCCGTTGCGCTTCCTGTTGGACGAGGGGTATGAGGTTTTCCCGCTTTGCTCTCAATGTTTGCATTGCAGGATTGTCTTCTTGGAAAATAGCTGATTGGCTAGCAATTTGAGTTTCCAATTGACGTAACTGTAGAACTAACTGTTGGTATAAAGGAGAATTATTGAGTACTGCTAGTTCTACTTGTTTTCCTTGCAAGCTGGCGTGACTAGCACGAGATTTTGCTAGCTGCTGATCGACTGCGACTCTTTGTTCGGATAGAAATCTAATTTTTTCGCTAGCTATCTGTGCTTGGGTTTCGGGAGTAACAAAGTTATACTTTTGGCGAAGGGTTTGCAACTCTTGCTGGAGACGCTGCACTTCATTTTTGATAGATGGTAGCTGTTGAGCAACAAACTGAATACCCTGACGTAACTTGGTTTGACGTTTGTTTAAGCTATAGTTTAAGTAATATTTAGCAAATTTGTCTAAAACTACTTTGATTTTTTGAGGATTATCACTTTTATAATTTATTTCTATAACCTTAGTTTGACCTATACGGCTAATAGTTAAAGCTTTGAGTAAAGATTCATACTTGATATCTGGGTAGGAAACTTGTAACTCTTTAATAATGCCTGCCATCAATTCTGGACTTTTGAGAACCTGAATTTGGCTTTCATAATCTAGAGTAGGTTTGCCTAAGCCAGTTTCTTGAGTAAGTTTCTCTAAACGACTATCCTTTTCCTCGTTTACAGGTTCTACTAAAAGTCGGAAATTACCTTCATATATAGGTTTTTGCTTCAGTGTCGTATAGGCTACACCACCCATTACAATCGTCGCTACACCAGCGATAACTAGCGCCCTTCGCCGGAGAATACCCAGAAATTGCTGCAAATTCCAATCGTCATCTTCCTTTTCAAACCATGAAAAAGGTTGAGGCATCAATGTTTGAGGCAGCGAATGTCCGTTCCTTTCGGAAGTTAAGATTTTAGACGAATTATTATCCATTATTTATTTTTCCTACAATAATAAAATTGCTAGAGATGAGGAAACTAAATTAGCCAATATTTATCCTGCAAATTAAAAAAAATATCACAAATATAAAGCGGTAATTGTTATCTGGATTATAGTATTTCTTACGATTTTGCGCTCGCGAAAACATGTAAAGGCTGATTGCTGTTACAAAGATACCTGCTTGCATAACTGTGAAGTCCGCGTTCCAGTTAATCAATGAAGTTTCGGTCGGATGAGATGCCCAGGATTTAGATAAGCATATTTACAGCCAAACGTATTGTTAGCATCATTCGTGACCTAATTAATGTAGCCTGGTATACAAAAATGCAATTATACCTAGATATTTCTGAGATTATTATTTCCGGGAATATATTAAATAACTTAATTTGATACAGTATAGTTAAACTCCAAACTCAGTAATCAGACTGTGTGTCAACTCTTGTGGGATGCAAAGCTGGCGCTAAGCGAGAGTGTGGGTCAGCACTCCTAATACTGTTACCTAAACTGAATTAAAAGTGGTTTCTATACATAAATTTATAATTGTAGCCAAGATTGCAAACTTTACAAAACATCTGATTTACAGTCTAAATGCCTACCTTTAACTGATGATTTTTCTTTTTGGTTGTTCTAAATAATCAGGGAGATTAAGCACGAATACTAGTCAGATAGATATTTGTAGACTTGATCTGATACATCGAGCGTGCTTAATAATACAATCACCGGTGCTTTTTACTTACTTTTTTAAGTAGACAAGTGAGATTGAAATCTTTAGATCAAGTGTATAATTTGCTGACTGTTTGTTAGTAGTTGTGTTTTGGCGCTAAAACGCAATTACAAGTTCTCCGTAATTTTGTGTGTCCGGGTTTACTAAGTACAATAAGGCAAATGAAATTAAATGAATGGCTCAAGAAATCTTCGTTAGATAGCCTTGCGGCAATACAGGCTCATAGCAAGACAAGTAAGGACGGAACACATAGAGAGACTGAGTATGTGTTTCCTCCTTTCACCTTGCCTGATGAACATAGGTCAATTAAGTTATCTGTAATTACTGAGTTTTTCCCTCCAGATTATGCTGCTACAGGACAGTTAATTGAAGAACTAGTTAGGAATTTAGAGCAGTTGGGATTAAATGTAGAAGTGTTTACAGGTCAGCCGGGGTATGCTTTTGGGGTTTCTCAGGCTCCATGTGTAGAACAATTTGGTCAACTGAGAGTACAGCGATCGCGTTCTGCTAAATTCTGGTCGGGAAGGGTTCGCGGTAAAGCGATTAATGGTGTCCTATTTACATTACGTGCGGCTTTACATATTCTGGGTAGCTTGCGCCGTCATGATGTCTTTTTATTGACTTCGGCTCCTCCATTTCTCCCCATCGTGGGTTATCTAGCTCACCTTTTGTTTGGAATTTCTTATGTTTGCCTCATCTATGATATCTACCCAGATATTGCGATCGCTCTGGGAGTAATCCCCAATCATCACTGGTTGGCACGATTTTGGCGAAGTGTGAATAGACAAATTTGGCGCTCTTCCAAGGGAATTGTGGTTCTGAGTCCCGCCATGAAGGAACGGCTAGTGGCGATGTGTCCGGAAGTCGCGGATAAGGTTTCTGTAATTCATAGCTGGGGAGATCCAGAGCAAATTTTACCAATTGCCAAAACAGATAACTGGTTTTCGAGGAAATATAACTTATGTAATAAATTTACAGTCGTTTATTCTGGTAATATCGGTCGATGTCACGATATGGAGACAATTTTAGCGGCAGCAAAGCAGCTACAAGCTGAGCCAATTCAGTTTGTCTGTATTGGTGGTGGACCAAAACGCCAAGGTTTAATCCAGGAGGTAAATCGATTAGGTCTAAACAATTTCCTATTTTTACCGTATCAGGACAAACATGTGCTACCTTATTCTCTAACATCTGGCGATTTATCTTTAGTAAGTGTGGAGGCTGGTTTAGAAAATCTTGTTGCTCCTAGCAAACTTTACCCGGTTCTGGCGGCAGGGCGACCTGTGGCAGTGATTTGTCCAAAACATTCCTACCTCACAGAGCTAATTACAAATGCCAAATGTGGTGCCAGTTTTGAGAATGGAGATAGTCATAATCTGACTAAATTTATTCGTCAGCTGGCAAGAGATCAAGAGCTAACAGAACATATGGGCAGATCTGCTCGTCAGTATTTGCAGTTACATTTTACCCCTGAGATTATTGCTAAGCAATATTTACAGGTGATAATTAGATCTGCTGGTTAAAGTATACACGCACAAACGTCAAGAAGTTTGTATCAAATTTAATAATTTGCAGTTGTTTTAGGAGTTGGACTTCGATGGTCTTCACGATCTCAGTTCCTCCCGCGCAACCTTCTTGTCATAAGTTTTGACTGTTATGGAGGCCGAAGTGCAGAGAAGGTGTGACC
>JBBQRU010000184.1:0-8230 GCA_038214545.1 Cyanophyceae cyanobacterium
TATCGTCCAGAGTTTCTGAGGAAACTTCAAACTATTCGACAAACAAGAACGCAAGCTTTACTCCTTGGACTTGGAGTAGCAATGGTCGCTTGGTCCGATATCCACAAAAAGGTGGGTTTGCTGACTACAACTCCGAGCAAGAGTGCAGTGAAGTATCAGACTTGGAAGAGCAGATCGCTTTGGTCACCAAATTGCGACAAGAACTAGTAGACAGAAGCTCCGGCAGCAGAAAAAAAGAGTATTTGCAGAGCATTAAGAGTAAAGATCGGGACTTGGTGTACTTGAGGCAACGCTTGGAATTGGCTAGATCTTCTCAATTTCGGGAATCTCCCAACTCCCAAGCTACAGATGAAAGTCAGCCAACATTAAGAGAACCGGAAGCTGAAGTAGTTGACACGGATGAACTTACACCTGATGAGGAACGCGCTCGCACAAAGTCATCACCGGAAGAAACTGAAGTTGTTGACGCTCTTGAACTTACGCCGGATGAGGAACGCGATCGCCTACACTTAGAACGCAAAGTAGAACGGGCATTTTACGAAGCGGGTAAGGCTTTGCAGGAGATTAGGGATAGAAAGCTGTATCGCTCTACGCACGGGACTTTTGAAGAATATTGTCGCGAACGCTTTGGTTACAACCGCCGACAGCCTTATCTTCTAATTGAAGCTGCGGCGATCGTCGATAACTTATCTGAAAAATGTGATCCAATGGATCACATTTTGCCGAGTAACGAGCGCCAAGTCCGACCACTTACTAAGCTAGATCCAGACCAACAGCGTGAAGCATGGCAGAAATCGGTAGAGTCTGCAGGCGGCAAAATACCGTCAGGACGGGTTGTTAAAGATATCGTGCAACGAATCATGGAGAAGACCAAAGTACCAAATCCTTTTCGAGTAGGGGAAGTTTGCCAGATCGTTCCCAAAGATAATCCCGAACTACGAGGCAAAGGCGGTTGCTGGGGCATTGTCACTCATGTCGGGGATTACAGTTGTACTGTTATGGCTTGGGATGGAGAGCATACCGTCAGGATGGATCAATTGAAGTTGCTCGAATATACGGATTCGGAGTGCGGTACTATGCGGTTCGTGTGCGATCGCATCACTCGACTCCGCACATGTGACAAGTTAGAACCGGCGGCACAAGGGATTCTCAAACAATTTGGTGAGTTGAAGCGTCCGTACCTCACGCCGTTAGAAGAGAAGCTGTTGGAGTTACTAGAGTTTGAGTACAAGATTTAAGGGGCGTGCAAGATCGCTCATTTGAAGGAGCGCGGGAGCACAAAATCCTTTCTTCCATCCGTCGAAGTTGCTGATACCGAAGAACTTACAACCGCCGACAGCCTTATCTTTTGATTGAAGCTGCGGCGATCATTGATAACTTATCTGAAAAATGTGATCCATTGGATCACATTTTGCCGACCTTCAGAAGGTCAAGTTAGATCGCTAACCCCACTGAATCCAGACCAACAGCGCGAAGTTTGGCTTGAGGCAGTTCAGGCATCCGGCGGTAAAATACCCTCTGGACGTGTTGTTAAAGATATCGAAAGAGCGAATTATGGAGAAAACTAAAGTACCGAATCCATTCCGTGTGGGGGAAGTCTGCCAGATTATTCCTAAGGACAATCCCGAACTACGAGGAAAAGGCGGATGCTAGGGCATTGTCAACTGAATGACGAAAAGTGCGATTGACGAGCGATATTACTTACCCTTAACGGTTAATAATCAGATCCCATTCTATGCATAGAAAAGCTTTCGCTCCTGCAGTATTGGTATGGGAGGAGGTGAGTAGTTCTAGCTAGCGAAGAGTATGAATTGAAAAACTTTTTTCTAAAAAAAGTGCATAAGGTCATTTCAATGATAACTATTAAAGGTCAGAAGGAAGCAAATAATTACCTTCAATTGAACTTAAACTAAATTCTCAAAGGTGAAACTCATGCAAGCTATTTCTCAACCCATTCTTCGTTATGGTATTGAAGGTGAAGAAGTTATATATCTACAACGCCTTCTCAATGATATTGACTACGCTTGTCTAGAAGTTGATGGCATATTTGGTGAAAAGACCGAGGCGGCTGTTAAAAAATTCCAAGCGGATCATCCTCCACTTGTTGTTGATGATATTGTCGGACCTCAAAGCTGGAAAGTTTTAATGACTTTCACTGATTAATTAGGATGCTGTTGTGGGACGTGTTAATGCGGAACTACCAGTTTACACTCCTAACGGTATGCCTGGTTCAGATAAATCAGACTTGACAAGTCGAAAATAATATATATTTTTGCCTGATCAAATATAGAGCAAAAAATCGGGCGATAACTGTTATTGCCCGATTTTTTGTGGTCAGTATTAGTTTTTATAAGCAGATAACATTAGTTTTAAAAAAATGTATAATGGAAAACTTTCATATATATTACACTGTTGAAGATGGTGATACTTTACCAAAAATAGCGGAAAAATTTTATGGCGATCGCCATAGATGGCAACAAATATATGATTCTAATACAGAAGTGATTGTATTATTACGTGGCATCACACTGTTTATTCCTACGGTTAGTGTACAAGACTGTTCAAACAAGATGTTATGTGTGGAGACAAGAGGAGAAAGTTTCGTGCAAAGTCTGATACAGGCGGTGCTGATGCTATTAGATTGTATATTAATTAAAAGGAAACAAGATCTTATGTCTCAATCGCATCATCTCAAACCTACCGAAAAAAGACTTGCTGAGCAACTGATTAGTCTATTTGAAAATGGCACAACTGAAATTCAGTATAGTTACGCCGAACATTTGGAAGACGGTCGAGGAATTACCGCCGGTAAGGCGGGTTTTACAACCGCTACTGGGGATGTGCTGGAAGTTGTTAAGAGATACACAGAACGTAAACCTCGTAATCCCTTAGCCGTCTTTTTACCTCGACTGGAGGAATTAGCTGATGAAGAAAGCGATGATACTTCTGGGTTGGAAGGTTTTGAGGATGCTTGGCACAAAGTTGCGGAAGATCCCACTTTCCGACAAATTCAAGATGAGGTAGTCGATCGCCTATACTATTATGTGGCAATGGATTATTGTCGGGATCTAGGTTTAAAGACACCTTTAGCCAAAGCTGTCATTTACGATACGATTATTCAGCATGGTGATGGAGATGACCCTGATGGATTACCTGCATTAATAGCGAAAATGGAAATGGAGGTAGGTGGTAATCCTCTGACAGGTGTTGACGAAGAGTTGTGGTTAGAGTCATTTCTTCAAGTGCGTCGCAATTGTTTGGAGTATGCGGATAATGAAGAAACAAGAGAAGTTTGGTCTGAATCTGTTGGTCGCGTAGATGTATTTATGGCGATTGCTGAATCAGGAAATTATGACCTCAATCCACCGATTGAAATCGATACAGACGAGTATGACATGAAACTGAGATAGTTGTAAAAACCTGCACTCCGGGTCTGAAAACCCTCTGACTGTTAAATGTTACGAACTCAAAAATATTGCAATAGCGAAGCGCTGACCGAACAATTCGCAATTTTCTTGAGCGCAATTTCATTAAGCGCGGACAAAATTGTCCATTGATTCATTAAGGCTGACAAGCCCCTAATTTCAATTATGAAAAAAATGCTCATTACGTAGTACCAGTAATCAAGCCCCCGCATTCATGCGTGGGGTAAGGAAATTGCGAATTGCGAATTGGAGATGACTTACCACAATAGAGACTTATACACAAGCCCTAATTAGTGAAGTTTAAGATTGGTTTTTCTTAAACTAACCTTAAAAAAATGTGTTAGGTAATTATTACAAAAACTGCTAAGTTGTGTGTAAGTCAAGATATTAGCAGGAAGATTTCATGGGTAACGTCCAAGCAACTTTTAGGGCTACGGAAAAAGCTTTTCATATTGAGGGATATGAAAAGATTGACTTCAGCTTGCTGTACGTAGATGGAGCCTTTGGGCTAAAGAACTCGGAAATTGCAGAGAGCTACCGTCAATTTGGGCGTTGTTTAATGGTGGTAGACAAAGCGGTCTACGGTCTGTATGGTGAGCAGATGCAGACTTATTTCCAGCATTATGAAATTGACTTAACAGTTTTTCAGGTCGCGATTAAAGAGACAGACAAGACGCTACGGACTTTTGAACGGATTATCGATGCGTTTGCAGATTTTGGGCTGTTGCGTAAAGAGCCTGTTTTAGTCGTTGGCGGTGGTTTAACCACTGATGTAGCTGGCTTTGCCTGCGCCACTTACCGCCGTCGCACTAACTATATCCGAGTACCGACAACGCTGATTGGGCTAATTGATGCTAGTGTAGCAATCAAAGTAGCCGTAAACCACGGCAAGTTAAAGAATCGACTAGGTGCTTATCACGCTTCGCAAAAGGTGATTTTAGACTTTTCCTTTTTGAAAACACTGCCAGTAGATCAGGTGCGTAACGGCATGGCAGAGTTGATCAAGATCGCCGTCGTTGCCAACAGCGAAATTTTTGAGTTGTTAGCAAAGTATGGCGAAGAACTTTTGCATACCCGATTCGGCTATTTGAATGGAACGCCAGAACTACGGGAGATAGGTCACAAGCTAACGTATGATGCAATCAAAACCATGTTAGATCTGGAAGTGCCCAACTTGCACGAGCTAGACTTGGATCGGGTGATTGCCTATGGTCATACCTGGAGTCCGACATTGGAGTTAACGCCGGAAATTCCGATGTTCCACGGTCACGGCGTTAATATTGATATGGCATTTTCGGCAACCATTGCTCAACAACGAGGCTATATTTCGGTTGAAGACCGCGATCGCATCCAAGGATTAATGAGCCGCATCGGTCTAGCGATAGATAGCCCTTATCTCACCTCAGAGTTGTTGTGGAAAGCGACAGAATCCATCAGCCGGACGCGAGATGGTTTATTACGAGCCGCAGTTCCTCACCCGATTGGGAGTTGTTTTTTCATGAATGATTTGACAAGAGATGAATTGGATCAAAACCTAGCAATCCACAAAGAAATCTGTCGTGGCTATCCTCGCGGTGGTGATGGTGAAGACATGTATATAGGTATTAGCCAGCCGATTGCCGCAGGGTTGCCGGTATGACATCAACCCCTAGACCTGTTACACCACTGGGTATCCTGGCAACAAAACTTGAACATCTCACACACCAAATAGAAAGCAACGATAGCGTTGATGCTTTTCTGAAGTCTGAATTGCGACAAGCTTATGAGTTGGCAAGTGGGTTAGATCCTTACATCAATCGTTGTACAACCTCGGAGTCTCCGGCTTTGGCGTCTCTGATGCAGCGCACCCAAGCCGAAAATTGGAGCCAGCGGTTTTCGGACGGTGAGACTGTACAGCAGTTAGAGCAAGAAATGCTCTCAGGGCATCTAGAAGGTCAAACTCTCAAGTTTTTTGTGCATTTAACTCAGGCTAAACGAGTGTTAGAGATCGGTATGTTTACCGGCTACTCTGCTCTGGCTATGGCTGAAGCCTTGCCCGATAATGGTCAAGTAGTTGCCTGCGAGGTAGATACCTACGTAGCAGAGTTTGCTCAACAATGTTTTCGAGAGTCTCCCCACGGTCACAAAATATCCGTTAAGGTTGCACCAGCGCTGTTGACTCTAAAACAGTTAGCCGCTGATAAAAGTGAGGTGTTCGATTTAGTCTTTATTGATGCCGATAAGGCTGGATACGTAGACTATTTGAACTTCTTACTAGACACCGATTTGCTGGCACCTAACGCTTTGATTTGTGTAGACAATACCCTCATGCAAGGGCAACCCTACTTACCGGGTGAGGCTACTGCGAATGGCTGCGCGATCGCCAAATTCAACCAAGCAGTTGTAGACAATCCTCGAATCGAGCAGGTGTTGCTCCCTTTAAGAGATGGTCTCACCCTAATTCGCCGAGTTTAGGTAATAGGGAATAAGGAACAGGGAGGAGAGACATTCTCATAGTTTTCCTTTGTTAGGAAAATGTCCACAAATTGTGGACATTCTTGTAAAAAATTAGGAGATTTTTGTTTCTGACTGATTCTTTCTGGCGCTGCGCGTGTCAAAAAACGTTTTGATGCCTTTTCATCAACTCTCTTTAGTTGCTCCAAAACCCTTAACTTTGAGGCTAATTCTTCCTTCCATTACCCCTCCACCCTCTAGCAGCGTTCGTTCCCATTTTTTGTTTTTGTAGTAGAAGAATATGACGCAAAGAATTTCCGTCGCCGCGATGCAGCCTGAGCGTCAAAAGGCAGATAGCAGGCGACTACAAACCATAGTCAAAACAGTGGCTACTCTGAGCCTGCTGCTATTGGTGCTACCATTGAATGTCACTTTAACTATTATTGCCTTACTCAGAGCAATTCTAGTTAGACCGTTTCAGACTCGGACAGTAGCAGCCAATCCGAGAACGATTTTAATTAGTGGTGGCAAGATGACAAAAGCGTTGCAACTAGCGCGATCGTTTCATCGGGCAGGTCATCGGGTAATTTTAATCGAAGCACATAAATATTGGTTAACAGGGCATCGCTTCTCGTGGGCGGTTGACCGATTTTATACCGTACCAAATCCTCAGGCAAAAGACTACATCAATGCACTGGTAGAGATTGTGCAAAAAGAAGGTGTAGATGTTTACGTACCTGTCTGTAGTCCAGTTGCCAGTCGTTACGATGCCGAAGCAAAACTTGCCCTCTCACCTCATTGCGAAGTCATGCACGTCGATCCAGAAATGGTTCAGCAATTGGATGACAAATATGAATTCGCGACAATCGCCGCCTCATTCGGTCTTGGTGTACCTGATTCCTACCGCATCACCCAGCCGACTCAAGTAGTTGACTTTGATTTTTCACAACAAGAGCGAAAATACATCCTCAAGAGCATTCCTTACGACTCTGTGCGGCGGTTGGACCTGACTCAACTACCCTGTAATACACATGCAGAAACACGAGCTTTTGTCAAGTCTTTGCCCATGTCTGAAAATAACCCTTGGATTATGCAAGCGTTTATTCCTGGACAAGAGTACTGCACCCATAGCACTGTGCATGATGGGGAATTGCGGATGCATTGTTGCTGCAAGTCGTCAGCATTTCAAATCAACTATGAAATGGTAGACAATCCAGAAATCGAAGAGTGGGTGAGACGGTTTGTTAGTGGTCTGAATCTCACAGGACAAGTTTCCTTTGATTTTATTCAAGCGGATGATGATGGACGTATCTATGCGATCGAGTGCAACCCGCGCACCCACTCAGCAGTTACAATGTTCTACAACCATCCTGATGTCGCCAAGGCTTATTTAGAACGCGAACCTTTGTCAGCAGTCATTCAACCCCTAAAGTCAAGCCGTCCAACTTATTGGATTTATCATGAAATTTGGCGATTGGTGACGCATTTATGGTCTCCGATTGAGACGTGGCGACGAGTGCAAATCATTGCTAACGGCAAAGATGCCATTTTTGACTGGTCTGATCCACTCCCATTTTTGATGGTTCATCACGCGCAGATACCTTGGCTGTTGCTACTCAATTTGCGACAACTTAAAGGCTGGATTCGGATTGACTTTAATATTGGTAAGCTTGTTGAGTTGGCGGGAGATTAATCATGTCGGTATTACGTGTTTTGCACTTGGTGGGGTCGGAGAAAGACGAGTTTTATTGTGATTTATCGCGCCTTTATGCTCAAGATTGTCTTGAGTCCACCACTAATCCAGCACTTTATGAATTTCACATTGCGTATATTTCCCCTGACCGCCACTGGCGCTTTCTGACAAACTTGAGTCCCGAAGCAATTTCTGCAGCCGATCCTCTGTCTTTAGCTGAAGCAGTTCAAGTTCTGACAGCACTCAAAATTGATGTGATATTACCACACATGTTTTGCGTCCCTGGCATGACATACTATCGAGCTTTGTTTGATTTACTGAATATTCCCTATGTAGGAAATACTCCGGATGTGATGGCGCTGGCTGCTAACAAAGCGAAAACAAAAGCCGTTGTAGCATCTGCGGGTGTAAATATGCCTCAAGGAGAACTACTGCGTCCGGGAAATTATCCGCAAATTGTTCCTCCAGCAGTGATCAAGCCTGTGGATGCAGATAATTCTTTAGGGGTTGTTTTGGTGAGAAATCCGGATGAATATGACTCTGCTTTGAAGACGGCATTTGGTTATGCATCATCGGTATTGGTAGAGACATTTATCGAACTCGGTAGAGAAGTTAGATGCGGTGTGATTGTTGTTGACGGTCAACTTGTCTGTTTACCATTGGAAGAGTACCTTATGGA
>JBBQRU010000185.1:0-8225 GCA_038214545.1 Cyanophyceae cyanobacterium
TTAGCTGTTCTACGTAGTCTTTGGCATTGCGCTTAAAGTCAGTCAGCGAGTGAATGTTTTCAAGATTAATCATTACGCCTACAACACTGAATTAACACCTAATTAGATGCTAAAGCTTGTTTCCTCCTTTGTCAACAAGAATATTTCGGCATCTACTCATGGGAGATATGCCGAATGTAGAGACACCAAATTACGCTTGGCATCTCTACAATATTTAGAATTGTTGCAAAAACCGCAGATCGCTAGCATATAATCGGCGAATGTCGTCGATTTGGTGTAGTACCATTGCGAAGCGTTCCGCACCAAAACCGGCGGCGAATCCAGAATAAACTTCTGGGTCATAGCCTACGGCACTCAGGACATTCGGATCGACCATTCCACAACCCATTACCTCTAGCCAGCGACCTTGCCACTGTAAATCAACTTCGGCAGAAGGTTCTGTGAACGGAAAATAACTAGCGCGGAAACGAATTGGCAAATCGCCAAACATCTGTTGCAAAAATACCTTAATTGTGCCCTTGAGGTCTGTAAATGTCAGCCCTTCATCAATCGCTAAAATTTCGATTTGATTAAACACCGCTGCGTGGGTAGCATCAACAGTATCGCGACGGTAGCAGCGTCCAGGAGCGACAATCCGAATTGGTGGTTCGTCGGCTTCCATGTAGCGAATTTGCACACTTGAGGTGTGAGTCCGCAACAAATTACCGTCTGGGAGGTAGAAAGTATCCTGCATATCCCGTGCTGGATGGTCAGGGGGTGTATTGAGAGCTTGGAAATTGTAATAGTCTGTTTCCATCTCTGGTCCTTCCGCCACCGTATAGCCCAAGCCGACGAAAATATCGAGGACGCGGTCAATAATGTTGTTTATTGGATGCACCCGACCTTGAGGCTGGTAGATTCCTGGCATTGTGATATCCAGAGTTTGCGCCTCTAACTGAGCTTGAATTTGGGCGGCTTGCAGGGTGGTACGTTGCTGATCCAGACTGGTTTGCAGGGCTTCTTTGACAGTATTGGCGATCGCCCCAATTTTTGGTCGTTCCTCAGCACTCAGCTGCCCCATAATCTTTAACAATGCACTCAGTTCCCCTTTCTTACCGAGATAGCTAACTCGCAGTTCCTCGATTTTTTCTAGGGTATCGGCGGCTTTGATCGCTTTATCCCCTGACAGTTGCAGTGCTTGCAGTTGCGCCTCTAAATTGCTAGGCTGATTCGTCATTTTAGTTAGTCAGTAGTCAACAGTCAACAATCATTAGCCATGAGCTAAGGACTAATAACTAATATGCCACCAATCTTCTCAGTCTTCTACGGTGGAAGCTTAGTAGCGAGATCTGTGTTTCAAAGCAAACAAGTATTCGGGCGTGTTAACTTGACTTTTGTCTTGGCATGATTTTACAGATGAAATTACTAGTTTGCAACGATGACGGTATTTTTGCCCTTGGTATCCGCAGCTTAGCCAACAGCCTCGCCGCTGCAGGTCATGATGTCACCGTAGTGTGTCCGGATCGCGAGCGATCAGCGACTGGACATGGATTAACTTTGCACCAACCGATTCGCGCGGATATTGTGGAATCGGTTTTTCTCCCGACAGTGAAAGCTTGGGCTTGTTCAGGTACGCCTTCAGACTGTGTTAAATTAGCACTTTGGGCAATATTAGATTCACGACCAGATTTAGTGCTTTCTGGCATTAATCAGGGTGCGAATTTAGGCAATGATGTTCTTTACTCTGGAACTGTTTCGGCGGCAATGGAAGGGGTACTTGAAGGGATTCCTAGTGTAGCGCTGAGTTTAGATAGTTTTACATCCCAGGACTTTGAAGCAGGGGCAACCTTTGCGAAAACTCTTATAGCTCAACTAGCCCAAAAACCATTAGCTCATTCTATGCTGTTGAACGTTAATATCCCATCTGTCAAGCTCTCGGAAATTGCGGGTGTTGTGATTACGTCTCAGGGTGTGCGGCGTTATATTGATGTTTTTGAAAAACGTGTTGACCCACGAGGGAAAAATTATTATTGGTTGGCGGGAGAATTATTAGAAGAGATAGAATCCAACTTTGACCTAAATCTGCCTCAGAATATCCCTACTGACGTACAGGCTATTCGGGGAAATTACATAACTATCACGCCATTGCAATACAACCTAACTTATGGAGCGGGGTTAGAGCAATTACAAAAATGGGAATTTAAATTTCCTTAAGTAATTTATACATCACTGCAGTTAATGGTCTTCAGGTAACAGCAAAATCATGATCTCCATCACGGCATTTGCCAAAAAAAAGAGCTATGCTGTCTGATCAATCGGATTTTTAGCAATTTGTGATTATCCGGCATAAACTTGACAAATATGTCAAGAAATTTGATATTGATCGTCCGCTCACTACGGCAAGCAATACCCATGTCTAGCAGAGAAAATCTATTTACCGTCCAATTTTGGGGAGCACGAGGTAGCATACCCTGTCCGGGGCCACACACGGTACGTTATGGCGGTAATACCCCTTGCGTTGAGATGAAAGTGGGCGGAAAACGCTTAATTTTCGATGGTGGTACCGGACTGCGTGTATTAGGACAATCTCTTTTGTCCGAAATGCCTTTAGAAGCACACATGTTCTTCACTCACTCCCACTGGGATCACATTCAAGGGTTTCCCTTTTTTACTCCCGGTTTTGTCAGAGGAAATAACTTTCATATTTATGGCGCGATCGCTCCTGATGGTTCGACAATCGAACAACGTCTCAACGATCAGATGCTACACCCAAATTTTCCTGTACCTTTACAGATTATGGGTGCCGATTTGCAATTCTATGATATCCAAGCAGGACAGACTATCAAGATTGATGATGTGTTGGTGGAAACTGCACCTCTCAACCATCCGGGAGAAGCCTTGGGATACCGGGTTAGCTGGCGAGGTGGGTCTGCTGTTTATACTACAGACACTGAACATTTTAGCGATCGCTTAGATGAAAACCTGCTGTGGCTGGCGAATAACGCCGACATCTTAATTTACGACTCTACTTATACTGATGAGGAATATTACTCAAGCAAATCACCCAAAATTGGTTGGGGTCATTCTACTTGGCAAGAAGCAGTAAAACTAGCTCAAGCGGCAAATGTCAAGACTTTAGTGATCTTCCATCACGATCCTTTACACGACGATGATTTTCTCGATCGTGTCGGAGAACAAGCTGCAGTCAAGTTTCCAGGCGCGGTTATGGCGAGGGAAGGACTTGTTCTCCAAGTACCAACTGCCGAACCAATCGCCGAAACAATCAGTGCCAGCATAGTTTCTGCTTGAATTAGATTTTAAACTGTAGATTGGTGACGAATCTCAAATCCCAAATCGATGTGCTAAATCTACCTCAAAATGAGTGTTTTGTCTGGGTGACTAACTCAACTGTATCAGCGCTAAAGCCAACTGCGATTGCTCTCGGTAACTTTGATGGTCTACACCGGGGGCATCAACGAGTGATTCAACCAATTTTGCATCCACAAAGCGCGTCGTCGCACCACAGCACCGTTGTCACCTTTAATCCTCATCCGCAAGAGTTTTTTACAGGACAGCCACGGGCTTTATTGACTCCTCTGGACGAAAAAGTCTCCCAATTGCGATCTCTCGGAGTAAAACAGCTAGTACTCCTACCCTTTGACCGCGAATTAGCAGCTTTAACTCCCCAGGAGTTTGTCTGGCAAATTTTGGTGCAACAACTACAAGTACAGTGTATTAGTGTTGGGCAAGATTTCTGCTTTGGGCGTCATCGCAGTGGCACTGCCAGCGACTTGCAACTCATTGCCGCCCAGTATGATATTCCCGTTACAATAGTTCCACTCTTAACCTGTACCGAGAATACCAATGACGGCAATCTGAGGATCAGCAGTTCGGCTATCCGCCAGAACTTAGAAAGCGGCAATGTGTTACAGGCAAATCACCTCTTAGGACGCCCCTACCAATTGCGCGGTACAGTCGTTGAAGGTAAACAACTTGGTAGAACCATTGGCTTTCCCACCGCCAACCTCCAATTACCACCAGAAAAGTTTTTACCACGCCAAGGCGTTTATGCTGTCAGCGTCTTCATTGAAGAGGAAATAATGGATACGGAACAAACAACCGTATCTAGTTTCCCAGGCGTGATGAATATCGGCAATCGTCCTACCGTTAATGGTACACATCCAACCATTGAAGTACATTTACTCGATTGGTCTGGAGATTTGTACGGAAAAACACTGACAGTACAACTCAAACATTTCTTGCGACCAGAACAAAAATTTTCTTCTCTCGACGCCTTGAAAGCCCAAATTCAACTTGACAGCATGACAGCGAGAGAAATGCTGAAGAACGGAACATGAAACAAAAAATTGATGCTTTAACAGAAAACCTCGGTCTGACTATCGTTGGCCACGCCTCGTCGATTCGCTTGGTAATCGTTGCCCTCCTCGCCGGTGGTCATGCTTTACTCGAAGATGTTCCCGGCGTAGGTAAGACGCTACTGGCTAAATCCTTAGCCCGTTCCATTGCTGGCAAGTTTCAAAGATTACAATGTACCCCCGATTTGTTACCAACAGATATCACTGGTACCAATATCTGGAATCCCAAAAATGGCGAATTTGAATATCTCTCTGGTCCAGTATTTGCCAACGTGCTGCTAGCTGACGAAATCAACCGGGCGACACCTCGAACTCAGTCAGCATTGCTAGAAGTCATGGCAGAAGAACAAGTCACAGTAGACGGTGTTTCCCGTCCGGTACCTACACCCTTCTTTGTGATTGCAACCCAAAATCCGATTGAGTATCAAGGTACCTTTCCGCTGCCAGAAGCCCAAATGGATCGGTTTATGCTGTCCTTGAGTTTGGGTTATCCCAGTGAGTTAGAAGAACTCCAAATGCTGCAACGCTTTCAAAAACAATCCCACCCAGCAGATTTGCAGCCTTGTATTACCTTGGAAGAAGTAGAAAAATTACGCTTTTGTTGCCAGCAAGTCAAAGTCGAAAATTCCTTGCAAAGATATATCCTCAACTTGGTACGAGCGACACGAGAAGATGAAGAAATTAGTCTTGGCGTCAGTCCTCGCGGGGCGATCGCTTTACAAAAAGCGACACAAGCCCTAGCTTTTCTAGAAGGTCGCGATTACGCTATTCCTGATGATATCAAGTTTCTCGCGCCGCACGTCCTCTGCCATCGCCTCATCCCCTCCGGCGGACGCAAAGCAAAAACGATTGTGGAACGGTTATTGCGCTCAATTTCCATTCCTTAACACAAATATGATTGTGATCCTCATCAACTAAACATACAGTAATAGCTGAAGGGATCTCTTATGTGAGTGTGAGATATATGTCAAATTTGATGAAGCGTAAATCTCGGCGCGTCGGACGGCGATCGCCGATGGGCTTATTATTGTTAATCTTAGTTTGGAGCTTAGTAATGGGCTGGCTGCTAGCCTTAGCAACCAATGCCCAAGGAGCAACCCCCGCTTCCGTTTCATCGATTGGCACTGTTGATGTTGTCCCCGCCCGCCACCAATTGGGACAACAACTTTACTTAGAAAACTGCGCCACCTGTCACATCGCCATACCCCCAGCCGTACTACCCAGTGAAACCTGGAAAGATTTATTAGAAGACCCCCAACATTACGGTGCCCAATTAACTCCTTTAATCGATCCGCCCCGCATACTCGTATGGAAATATTTACTTACCTTCTCCCGTTCCGTACTTACCGACGAACAAAAACCTTATCGCGTCAACGACTCCCGTTATTTTAAGGTCTTGCATCCCCGCGTCAAACTACCTCGCCCCGTCCAACTTTCGAGTTGTGTCACCTGTCATCCCGGTGCTGGCGACTATAATTTCCGCAGTCTGACGCCAGAGTGGGAGAATTCGCAGTGAATACCCCTACTCCTAGGATTGAGGTCTAAATGATAAGATGGAGTCAGTCTAAATATCAGCTATCAGTTAAAAAAAATTATTTAGGAGACTGATAAGCGCTCGGATTGCTGTTGGCACATGAGTTTATTCTTATTTAAAACCCATTAGAAGCTTTCCGCTCATACGGTTAGGTAGTTCTAAGCACGATTTACTGCCTCACCTGATAATTTCCATATTCGTTCCCAATAGCTCAATAACCTACCATGCTGAAAACCTTGCTGGGCGATCCAAACGCTCGGAAGCTGAAAAAATACCAACCTTCTGTTACCGATATTAACCTCCAAGAGGACGATATCAAGCAGCTTTCCGATGAAGCCCTCACCGCGAAAACCGTTGAATTTAAACAAAGACTCGCCAAAGGCGAAACCTTAGACGATATCTTGCCAGAAGCATTTGCTGTAGTGCGGGAAGCCGGACGGCGAGTGTTAGGACTGCGCCACTTTGATGTGCAAATGTTAGGTGGCATTATCCTGCATACTGGACAAATTGCGGAGATGAAAACAGGTGAAGGTAAAACCCTCGTGGCTACCTTACCCGGTTATTTGAATGCCTTGACTGGTAAAGGTGTTCACATTGTGACAGTTAACGATTACCTCGCTCGTCGAGATGCCGAGTGGATGGGACAGGTACATCGTTTTCTGGGATTGAGTGTGGGACTGATTCAGCAGGGTATGGGACCACCGGAACGCAAAAAGAACTATGACTGCGATCTCACTTATGTGACTAACAGTGAAGTCGGTTTTGACTACCTGCGGGATAACATGTCGACGGCGATGGGAGATGTAGTTCAACGCCCATTTAATTACTGTGTGATTGACGAGGTAGACTCAATTTTAGTTGATGAAGCTCGGACACCGTTGATTATTTCTGGGCAGGTGGAACGACCAACAGAAAAATATATCCAAGCTTCGGAAGTTTCTGCGGCGTTGAACAAAGAAGATCATTATGAGGTCGATGAGAAAGCCCGGAACGTACTGTTGACTGATGAAGGTTTTGCTGAGGCTGAACGTTTATTAGGTGTCACAGATTTATACGACCCGGAAGATCCTTGGGCGCATTATATCTTTAATGCGATTAAAGCTAAAGAATTATTCTTGACGGACGTGAATTACATTGTCCGTGGCGGAGAAGTCGTCATTGTGGATGAGTTTACCGGACGGGTTTTACCGGGAAGACGTTGGAGTGATGGTCTACACCAAGCTATAGAAGCGAAAGAACATGTCGAGATTCAGCCAGAAACTCAGACATTAGCGACAATTACTTATCAAAACTTGTTCTTGCTGTATCCGAAGTTAGGCGGAATGACTGGGACAGCCAAGACTGAAGAAGCTGAGTTTGAAAAAATTTACAAACTCGAAGTGGCGATTATTCCCACCAACAGAATCAGAAGTCGGAAAGATTTATCCGACATGGTGTTTAAAACGGAACCTGGTAAGTGGAAATCCATTGCTTCTGAATGCGCCGAAATGCACGCCGAGGGTAGACCAGTGTTGGTTGGTACCACGAGTGTGGAAAAATCCGAATTACTCAGCCAGTTATTAAACGAGCAAGAAATTCCCCACGAACTGCTCAACGCTCGCCCAGAGAACGTTGAACGGGAATCAGAAATTGTCGCTCAAGCCGGACGCAAAGGCGCAGTGACGATCGCGACTAACATGGCAGGTCGAGGTACTGACATTATTTTGGGTGGTAACTCAGAATACATGGCAAGACTGAAACTGCGGGAATATTTTATGCCCCGGATTGTCCAGCCAGATGATGAGGATAGCTTTGGCGTTAACCGACCAGCCGGACTACCAGCCAGCGGTAGTAGCGGTCAAGGTTTTGTCCCTGGAAAAAAGGTCAAGACCTGGAAAGCATCACCGCAAATCTTCCCCACCAAGTTACAATCGGAAACCGAGAAAATACTGAAGTCAGCAGTAGAATTTGCTGTGAAAGAGTACGGTGAGCGTAGTTTACCGGAATTGGAGGCTGAAGATAAAGTGGCGGTAGCAGCCGAAAAAGCACCGACACCTGACCCGGTGATTCAGAAATTACGGGAAGCTTACAACCGGGTAAAGGACGAATACGAACAGTTCACTAGTAAAGAACACGAAGAAGTAGTTCAACTCGGCGGTCTGCACGTAATTGGGACAGAACGCCACGAGTCGCGGCGGATTGATAACCAGTTACGCGGACGCGCCGGAAGACAAGGCGACCCTGGTTCCACACGCTTCTTCTTAAGTTTGCAAGATAACTTGCTGCGGATTTTTGGGGGCGATCGCGTGGAAAAATTGATGGATATGTTCCATGTAGAGGAAGATATGCCCATCGAA
>JBBQRU010000186.1:0-8142 GCA_038214545.1 Cyanophyceae cyanobacterium
TAAAAATAACCAAGAGAAGTTACTAGAAAATTCTAACTATAATTTACACATTTATGCTCTGTATTTGCTAGCACAATTTCGAGAACCATTAGCTTATCCTCTGATTGCCGAGTTCTTTTCGGTTCCCGGAGAAATATCACTGGATGTAACTGGAGATTTAGTAACTGAGTATTTAAGCAGAATCCTTGCTTCTGTTAGTGGCGGAAATATTGATTTAATAAAGCAACTAATAGAAAATCAACAAGTTAATGAGTACGTTAGAAGTGCAGCGATAGACTCGTTACTTATCTTAGTAGCTAAAGGAATTATTGCTAGAGAGCAGGTGATCGAATATTTTCAGGAACTCTTCTCAACTCGCCTGGAAAAGGAACCTAGCTATATCTGGTCTAAATTAGTCAGAAACAGTTCTCAGCTTTGTCCGATAGAACTAAAGTCGCATATTGAGCAACTTTTTACGGAAGATTTTATCGAAACATTTGTTATTGAAGAAACAGATGTGGATGATTATCTAGAACTTGGTATAGAAGGTGCCTTAGCTAGACTTCGTGAGGATTCACACAATTCTCTGATTGAAAATGCAATTGAAGAATTAGAATACTTAGATTCTTTTGAATCGGAAATCGAAAATCAACTAAATGATATAGTTACCAATATAAAAGATTTTAATAGTCAGAATCAATCCAATTACATATCTACTAATGTAGAAGATTTTAATCGCTCATTTAATAAATCTAAAGGTCAATCTAATAAAAAGAAAAAAATGCAGAAAGAATCTCGCCGAAAAAATCGCACAAAGAAAAAGTAAGCTCATATATTTGCATAGAGAACTAGATTTATCCACCCGTGTAAAGGCTAGTCAAATCTATGATTTACATTTATTACAATAAACGTAGACGCAGGAGTGAGAGCCAAGTTTGCTATACTGGAAATATGCAGATAGTACAGTCAATATCGATCTTGTATGAGGGGCAATTAGAATGGTACTCCAGATCCCATCTCCGAAAACAGAACCGATTGTAACGTGGGAAGCTTTGCCTGCTGACTTTGTATTACCCGACGATCCTGTGGAAAATATTCAACAACCTTCCCTCGCAGCTGCTTTAAGTGAAGCATTGGCAGCCAATAGACGTATTCTGTCAGAGATGTTGATTGGCTCAAATTTCGGGCTAGTTGCCACAGTGAAGAAAAAGACTGTGGTCAAAGCACCGGACTGGTTATATGTGCCTCAAGTGTCTCCTGTGGCTGAGGGCATTATTCGCCGCAGTTATACTCCTAACCTCGAAGGATCTCCGGTTGCGGTGGTAATGGAGTTTCTCTCCGATACAGATGGCACTGAACTGTCGAGTCGAGGAACCCCACCTTACGGCAAACTCTATTTCTACGAACAGATTCTGCAAGTGCCTACCTATGTCACCTACGATCCCTATGAACTTAATTTAGAAGTTCGCCACTTGCAAAATGGACGCTATATTTTGTCGGCCGCAGATGAACAGGGACGAGTGTGGATTCCGGAGTTGGATCTGTTTTTGGGAATTTGGTCGGGGAAACGTTTCCAGCAGACCATGAACTGGCTGCGGTGGTGGGATAAAGAAGGCAATTTGCTGTTGTGGAGTGCGGAACGAGAAGAACAGGAACGCCAACGGGCGGAACAGGAACAGCAACGGGCGGAACAGCAACGCCAACGGGCGGATGCATTGGCGGCTAAGTTGCGCGAGCTAGGGTTTGACCCAAATCAGCTAACTTGAAGCAATTGAAAGCATTTTATTGTATTATTGCCAATCCTCGATCTAAATCGTGGTTTGACAAGCTTCCCATCCTAAAAGCATGGTTTTGCGCTCCCTACCCCAGCGATAACCACCCAATTCGCCGGATTCGCGAATCACTCGGTGACAGGGAATTAGATAAGCGATATTGTTGTTGCCGATGGCGTTACCGACTGCTCTAGCTGCGGTAGGGCGACCGATCGCTTCCGCTACAGTTTGATAGGTTGTGATGTCGCCAAATTTGATATTTAGCAGGGCTTGCCAAACTTGTATTTGAAAGTTGGTGCCTTTAACGAATAAAGTTAAGGGTTTGGTGTTGCTTAAAGTGGTTGGTTTGAAGATTTGGTTACAGATTTCTTCGGTAGTTTGCTGGTCGCGAATGATGTCGGAATTTGCCCATTCGTCGCGCAGGGTTTGTTCGGCATTATGTTCATCTATGTTATTTAAAAAATGTAGATTACAAATACCGCGAGGTGTTGTGGCGATGAGCGATTTACCAAAAGGGGTGTCGTGAATTCCATACCAAATTTGTAAACCTGCACCTTTTGTCTTAAATTCTCCTGGTGACATGGCGAGGAGGTTCACAAATAGATCGTGCAAACGTCCGGGACTCGACAAACCAATATCGTTGGTTAGTTGTAAAAGGCTTTTTGTCTGGGTAATTCTCGATTTTGCATATTCAACAGTCAGATATTGCAAGAAACGTTTGGGGCTGATGCCTGCCCATTTGGTGAATAAGCGTTGGAAATGATACTCGCTTAAATGTACGTGCTGAGCTACAGTTGCTAAATCGGGCTGAGTTATTTGATTTTGCCGCATGAAGGCGATCGCTTGAGCAATCCGTGCATAGTCCTCACTGTCGTCAACATTTGCTTCTTTTGTCAGATTCATTTCTGTCGTTCCCGCATGTATCTCCCTCAATGATCGCGATTGCCATCATCAAAATGCCACCCATTTCTTGCGCTCTGTAGCAGGTAGAACAGAAATCCCAGGATAAACAGGAACACCAACGGACAGAACAGCAGCGCCAACGTGCAGATTTGTTTGCAGCTGAGTTGCGCGAGTTGGGAATCGATCCAGATCTGATAAATTAAATTAGTCGAACGGCATCATGAGGCTGTTGAACTATTCTCGCTATAGTCGAACGGCATCATGAGACTGTTGAACTATTCTCGCCAAAGATGACTGCAAGACATCAGTTCACGTTTATTCAGTGCTGCTTTTGCGGCGGAGAGGTCGTAGGGAAAGATTCGCTTTTTGGGAATGTAATCTTCTTCATTAGCTGGTTTATGGCGCAATACAGCATTGACAACAACACAGGGTTTAGCATCTAGATTAATTGCACCGTGCAACACTCCTGGTGGGATTTTCACTACTTGAGGGTGATGTTCGCTTAAAGGAATGTACTGATATTGCTTATTAATTAAAATAACGAGGACCATCATGCCTTTAACGACCAATAATTGGTCTGTTTGGGTTTTGTGAACAAATAAATCGTCAATTGTATACGGCGAAATCTGCACTAATATGGTTTCGTTACTTGATTGGGGGGTGTAGAAATCTAGCGTACCCCCCTTCGTCGATGCCAGCGGGCAGATTTCAATTCCTCTTACACTCATAGCAGCATCCTTAGAATTGAAGCTTTGATTCAATCTAGGATGCTCGGAATTAAAAAAATGTTTCTAACACAACAAAAAGCGCTCTTTCTGTGATAAGAAACAACACAAACTATCTAGAGATAGATATGCGTAATTGGTTTGGTTGATTTAACTCTCCCGTCAAAATTACACTTCGCTTATTCGCGTATAGATGACGGAGTATTTTATAGATTGCCTCAACTTGGTCAGGTGCATCAGCTTTCTGTGCTAACTCGGTCAAAGACAAGGGATGAGTTTCAGCATTGAGTACTTGGATGACTCTTTTTTGTAATTCGAGAATTACCGCCGCCGCTTTTTTACCTGCTTCTACTCCGGGTTGATGGTAGGCGTTGACATTCACCAAAAAGCCATATAAACCAACTGCACGCTCGTATAAAGCAATCAATGCTCCTACTGTTTGCGGAGTTACTAAAGGAATTGT
This sequence comes from Cyanophyceae cyanobacterium, assembly GCA_038214545.1. Lineage (GTDB taxonomy): Bacteria > Cyanobacteriota > Cyanobacteriia > Cyanobacteriales > Nostocaceae > JBBQRU01. The sequence continues at coordinate 3,843 of JBBQRU010000186.1, forward strand.
GACTGTAATCGAATCGCGGTCATTTTCATAGAGTGCTGTGCGTGTTCCTTGGAGGAAACCTGAGAGGTAATCTCCGGTGGCAATTCCTGGTTCGATTTCAGTGGGTGGTCCTTGACGGTCTTGTAAGACTTCAATAAATGTCATGAAGAAATTGGCTACACCTTCGCGCAATTGCTGAACGTAGGCGTGTTGGTCGGTTGAGCCTTTGTTGCCATAAACGGCGATGCCTTGGTGGACAACGTTACCGTCGAGGTCTTTTTCCTTACCTAAGGATTCCATCACTAGTTGTTGTAAATAGCGGCTGAATAATAGCAAACTATCTTTGTAAGGTAGGACAACCATATCTTTTTCACCGCGTCCATTACCGGCAAAATACCAACTCAGGGCAAGTATTGCGGCTGGGTTGTGCTTTAAATCGGGTATGCGGGTGGCTTGATCCATTTCTTTGGCACCAGCTAACATGGCGCGGATGTCAATACCTTGTAATGCGGCTGGGACTAAACCGACAGCAGACATTTCGGAGGTGCGTCCACCAATCCAGTCAAACATGGGAAATCTTGCCAGCCAGCCTTCACTTTTGGCTGTTTTGTCCAAGTTGCTATCAACACTTGTAATGGCGACGGCGTAGTTGGCAAAATCCAAATTTTGTCCGGCGTAGGCTTTTTTGACTTCGATCATGCCAATGCGTGGTTCCGGTGTCCCTCCAGATTTGGAGATGACTAAAACCAAGGTGCTCGAAAGGCGATTGCGTAATGAAGTCAGCACGCGGTCAATGCCAGCTGCATCGCTATTGTCAATAAAATGTATTCCCAGAGGTGGGAAGTCGGCGCTGAGGGCTTGGGCGACGAATTGCGGACCGAGGGCGGAACCACCAATTCCAATCGAGATAATATCGGTAAAGTGGGGAGCTTTGGGAGGATGGATTGCTCCTGTTTGCACTTTTTGGGCAAAAGTTTCGATTTCTACGAGTGTTGAGTCAATCTCTTGTTTGATTTGAGGAGTGGGTGCTAAGTCTGAATTCCGCAGCCAGTAGTGTCCAACCATGCGGTTTTCATCAGGGTTGGCGATCGCTCCTTTTTCCAGTGCCGCCATTTGGGTAAATGCGTTGGCAAATTTCGGCTGTAATGCTTCCACAAAACTATCATCAAACCGCATCCGACTCACATCCAGGTAGAGTCCCAGTCCCTCGTGGTAATAAAGCCAGTCCTGGTAGCGTTGCCAGAGTGCTGCAGCGTCCATAATAGAATCTCAACTTACTGTTTTCATCACACAGTTTAATTTAAGCGTATCCTCTTAAGTGTTCTATTAACTTCACTTAACGGTAAAAGTCAAGACTTTGTTACCATATTTCTAAATTTCAGGCATCGGTAGCACTCGGATAAATTTTACTATTTGCCCTGTCACTTCGATGCCAATCAAGTATTTATCCAGACTAAATCGGTATAAAATACCATCAGCATCCAGCCTATTCAAGTCAGGTAAATGGCTTAACTGTTGTTTTTGGGCAAACTCAACAAACACGAAATCATACACCCGCTGGTAGGCAGCCGGTTCTAAACGTTTCAGGTCAACCAAAAAAGACCTCGCATAACGCACTTCCAAGCTCACCGGCACTCACCTGACTCGAATGGGCATGATTTTAACTGATTGTCCACTCGTCTCCTCTATAAAAACATTAGCAGCCGTAAAGCCTCTTCGTAAGTTAAAGTGTCCCACGGTTGCTGCGATCGCTTGGCTTCTTGAATTGCTCTACTCATATACATATCGTAATAATAAGATTCAACAATCAGCCACAGGTTTTCCAGATCTTCAGGATCTAACAGTTCGATTACTTGATGAATTCTAGTTCGTTGCACGTTCATGGCTTCCAAAAGAATCAATAACTGTAGTTTTAACATTCGCTCTTAGAAGGTGATTCGAGATACTGACCTCTGAATAAGCTAAGGTACAATCTAAGCGCGAGTGGGAGAGCGCTTCCCCGATAATTTACTTGGAAAGTTGACATGGTTGGCTATCTCGTTTTTCTGACAATTTCTGCGGCGACTTTTGCGCTGTTTGGCTTAGGGTTAAACTTGCAGTGGGGCTTTACGGGGTTGATTAACTTCGGGCATGTTGCCTTCATGACTCTGGGCGCATATACAACAGTACTATTGAGTGCTAAAGGCGTCCCACTGATTGTCGCTGCACCAATTGGTGTAGGGGTAGCGGCTTTGTTAGGTTTGGGGATTGGTTTTGCGACGTTACGCTTACGGGAAGATTATTTAGGGATTGTGACTATTGGGGTGGCGGAATTGATTCGTCTGGTAGTGAATAACCAAGATTTACCTTACCGCGATGCTTGGACTCCTGGGGCGTTTGGTTTGCAAAGCTATCCGATCCCGTTTGGTAATTTTATCCCGAATTTGTTTACCCAATGGCTGATGATTGCTATACTCACGCTGCTGATTGGCTTAGCTTATTGGCGACTATGGCGGTGGATCAGGACAAAAGATGGTGCCGTTAAGTCCAAAACATCTTCGCGGATGGTAGTTGGGTTTGTGGTGGCAGTGTTGACTTGGATACTTTATAGTTGTGGCGTGATCGCCTTATTAGACTATGCCAATAACCAAAAAGCTGGTTTGATGGTGTTGTCGCTTGTGGTATTGGCATTTGTGTTTTGGCGCTTGGAAGTTTTGGTGCGATCGCCTTGGGGTAGAGTACTCAAAGCTATCCGCGAAGATGAGGAAGTGCCGAAAGCTTTAGGTAAAAATGTCTTTTGGTACAAGTTACAAGCTTTAATGTTAGGCGGAGGTATCGCTGGCTTAGCTGGTGCTTTTTATGCTTGGCAGTTAAGTGCCATATATCCAGATAATTTTCAACCACAGATTACCTTTGACACTTGGATTATGGTGATTTTAGGTGGTTCGGGAAATAACCTTGGTACAATCTTAGGCACAGTCATATTTTTTGCCTACGATACTCTGACACGCGAGTATTTACCGAAAATTGTCCCTCTGGATGAAGCCCGTTTAGGTGCATTTCGCATCATGGTAATTGGTCTAATTTTGATGGTTTTGATGATCTGGCGTCCCCAAGGTATTTTAGGTAATAAGGAGGAACTGACTCTTGGCAAATAGTGATTCCCGACCCGTACCGCCAATGCCTTTACTAGCGGCGAGTGGTCTATGCAAAAGTTTTGGTGGGATTAAAGCAGTTAATGACGCTAAATTAGAAGTAGCAAAAGGTAGTATCACGGGATTAATTGGTCCCAATGGTGCAGGTAAAACTACTTTATTTAACTTACTTTCTAATTTTATCCGTCCCGATCAAGGTCGGGTGATTTTTGACGGCGAACAGATTCAGCAGTTGCAGCCTTATCAAATCGCCCAGCAAGGAATGGTTCGCACTTTTCAAGTGGCGAGAACTTTGTCGCGGTTGTCGGTGATGGAGAATATGCTGCTAGCGGCGCAAAAGCAGACGGGTGAGAATTTTTGGCAGTTGCAACTGCAAGCGCATGTGGTTTCTCAAGAGGAAAAGCAACTGCGCCAACAAGCGATGTTCTTATTGGAGTCAGTAGGTTTGGCGCAAAAAGCTGGTGATTATGCTGGTGTGTTGTCGGGTGGACAGCGCAAGTTGTTAGAAATGGCACGGGCGCTGATGACTCAACCAAAACTAATTTTATTGGATGAACCAGCTGCTGGGGTGAATCCGACACTGATTAATCAGATCTGCGATCGCATTCAAACCTGGAATCGCGAAGGAATGACATTTTTAATTATTGAACATAATATGGATGTAATTATGTCGCTGTGCGATCGCGTGTGGGTTTTAGCGGAAGGTAAAAATCTCGCCGTTGGCACACCATCTGAAATCCAGAATAACTCTGAAGTTTTAGCAGCGTATTTAGGAAAATAAAGTTAACCTTGGCGATGGTTCCCGACCCATTTGAGTTCCGCTAGTTGGTCGGGACGAGGTACTGTGACAGCAAAAGTTACTACCTCGGCGCTGTTTGTTTTTGTAGTCGTAGTTTTGTGGGTTAATCCTAAAACAGATTTCACAGTAGCGAACTGAGAAACAGCGTTTTGAATCAGTGGACGCGATGTGGTGGATTGCTTAACTACTGGCGCTATTGTTGGTGGTGTGGCTGCGGTGACTGGAGTTTGAATCACTGTGGCGGTTTAAACCGCAGTCTCATAACCTAAGTCTAGCTATTCCCTGACTTCAAAATCTTCTGGTGTCATCACGAGTTCTTTTTATTATCGGTCTACTTCTGATTCATATTGCTCGATTATCTCTTCAATTTCCTCATTGCCAATATTAT
>JBBQRU010000187.1:0-8110 GCA_038214545.1 Cyanophyceae cyanobacterium
AGGACTATCTGCCAAATAATCAATAATATTTGATCTCTCCCTCTGAATTGTGCCTAACCAACTACGCGATCGCAGTTGAGGTTGATAGTCCCACTTCAGCAAATGATGCACAATCAAACGCATACTACTTAGCAACCGATCACGTTCTCGTTTCGACAAATCTCTAACCTCCTCCACTAGATTTCCGATATCTAGCTCATCAAAGCGCTTGTTAGCTATCAGATCAGCCATCTGCTCTGACCACAAAGCAAAATCTTGGTCGTACAAGGCTTTCATATTTTGATATCCTCCTTGAGCATTATCTGTCTTGCCAAAACTTGTAGGACAAATCTCTTTCTGAGATAATTTTACTTTCTATTTGCCATTCTAGCTGAAACTCTGGATCATTCCATCTGATACCCCTAGCCGACTCAGGATGATAAAAATTAGACATTTGATAAAACACTTCAGAATTATCGTCTAAGGTTTGAAAGCCATGAGCAAAGCCTTCAGGAATATACAACATTTTCCGATTATCAGCATTTAAGTCAACAGATAACCAATCCTTGAAAGTAGATGAATCAGGACGAATATCAATAATTACGTCATAAATCGCTCCTCTAATACATCTAACCAATTTTGCCTCTTCGTGGGGTTTTGCTTGATAATGCATTCCCCGTAAAGTTCCTTTTTTTAGATTAAAAGAAATATTGCACTGTACTAGATTTGGATTTAATCCGCGATCGCTAAATTCTTGTTGACACCACGAACGGGCAAAAAATCCACGATCATCACTAATTGGCTCAATTTCGATAATATAAGCATCTTTTAGTTTGGTTTCTATAAATTTCATTCCAGTACCTCAACTTCTGGAATTGGGACAATAAACTTTCCACCCCATTCATGAATGTAAGCAAGTTGTTCTTTAATTTCATCTTTGAGATTCCAAGGCAAAATTAAAACATAATCAGGTTTAGTTTCTTTGATCTTTTCAGGAGCATAGATAGGAATATGTGTACCAGGTAAGAATAAACCTTGTTTGTGAGGGCTGCGATCGCAAGTATAGTCAAGAAAATCTGATCGTATACCACAATAATTCAACAAGGTATTACCCTTTGCTGGTGCACCATATCCCACAATCGTCTTCCCCTCGTTCTTTGCTGCGATCAAGAAATTTAATAGCTTGCGCTTGGTTGACATTACCTGCGTATTAAATTGTAAATAGGTTTCAACCTGATCTAGTCCTGCTTGCTTTTCTTTATCTTTTAACACTAATACGCGATCGCTAACTACCAACTCTTGATTGCAGTCATGCTTACCATATATTCGCAAAGACCCTCCATGAGTTGGCAGTTCTTCAACATCAAATAAGGTTAATCCATGATGAGCAAATATTTTTTCAACGGTTACAAAGGAAAAATACGAAAAATGTTCATGGTAAATAGTATCAAACTGGTTGTGCTTAATTAACTGCCAAAGATGAGGGAACTCTAAAGTAATTACACCTTCAGGATTTAGCAATATTTTCATTCCCTGAACAAAATCATTAATATTTGGCACATGAGCTAAAACATTATTCCCTAACAACAAATCTGCTTTTTTATTTTGATTTACCAATTCTTGAGCAGTTTGCACACCAAAAAATTTAACTAGAGTTGGTATTCCCTTAGATTCAGCCACTTGAGCAACATTATTAGCTGGCTCAATTCCTAAAACAGGTATATTTCTCTCTTGAAAAAATTGTAATAAATAGCCATCGTTACTAGCAATTTCAACAACTTGACTGGATTTATTAAATCCAAATCGATCAATCATCAAACTTGTATATTGCTTAGCATGATTTAACCAAGTATCTGAATAGGAGGAGAAATAAGCATAATCACTAAAAATGTGATCAGGTGATTCAAATTCTTCTAGTTGAACCAATAGACAGCGATCGCAAATATAAGTATAAAGAGGATAAAACTTTTCTGCTTGATTTAATTGCTTCAATTTCAGATAAGAATTAGAAAAAGGAGACATACCTAGATCAACAAAAGTATGTTTTAAGCTAGTTTTACAAAAGCGGCATTTTTGATGTGTCATAATTTCATAGCGTTATGTTAGTGATTGCTATATGTAGACTACTTAATATTCATAAACTGGTTGATTTGATCAATTGTAAACTCTCGCATATTACTTTCAGCTTGTAAAGCTTTTGACCAATCTATAACCCACAGCAAAGCTGTCTTTACATCTAATTTGGGTCGCCACTTTAGTTGACTACGCGCTTTAGAACAATCTAACTTTAAATAATTAGCCTCGTGGGGTTGAGGCAAAGCTTCTTGCTCCCATCCTACATTGCCATCCCATAGATTTGCCATCTGCTCCACAATCCAAGCAACCGTTTGAGCATCAGATTCATTTGGACCAAAATTCCAAGCACCACTATAATTTCTCCCATCTATGTACAAATGTTCGGCTAAAGTGAGATAGCCAGCCAGAGGTTCAAGTACATGTTGCCAAGGACGAATGGCGTGAGGATAGCGAATTAAAAATTTTTGCCCAGTCTGCCAAGCTTTAATAATGTCGGGAATTAAGCGATCGCTTGCCCAATCACCACCACCAATCACATTACCCGCACGAGCAGTTGCAATCCCAGTCCCGTGTTGTTCGTAGTTTGCAGGATGAAAGAATGAATTGCGATAGGCAGATGTAACTAGTTCAGAACATCCCTTACTGCTGCTATAAGGATCGTAACCGCCCATTGCTTCAGATTCACGGTATCCCCAGACCCATTCTTGATTTTCGTAACATTTATCTGAAGTTACGTTAATAAATGCTCTAACCTCTCCCACTTGCCGCACTGCATCCAACACATTAACAGTTCCCATAACATTCACTGCGTAGGTTTCTATAGGATGTTTATAGGATTCTCTGACTAATGCTTGTGCCGCCAAGTGAATAACGATTTCTGGCTTATATGTTTTCATTATTTGGACGAGATGATCTAGATCTCGCACATCACCAATTATCGAGGTCATGCGATCGCCTACCTGTGCCAAATCAAATAAACATGGTTGCGTAGGTGCAGGCAAACTATAGCCAACAACTTTGGCTCCTAAAATTTGAAGCCAAATCGACAGCCAACTTCCTTTAAAACCAGTATGACCAGTCACTAAAACTTTTTTGTCTTGCCAAAACTCTGAAATCATTACCATACCTTCCATGGAGCATTTCCAGATTCCCATAGACTCTCTAAGTAATTTTTATCTCTAAGAGTATCCATTGCTTGCCAAAAACCATAATGACTAAAAGCAGATAATTCCTGTCTATCCGCAATAACCGTTAAAGTTCGTGACTCCCAACTGGTCTGGTCACCTTCTAATAGCTCAAAAATTGCTGGTTCTAAAACAAAGTAACCTCCATTAATCCATCCACCATCACCTTGAGGCTTTTCTTGGAAATTCAAAACCATGCCTTGCTCAATATTAATGTTTCCATAGCGTCCTGGTGGCTGCACCGATGTAACGGTAGCCATCCGCTTTTGGGTGTAATGAAAATCGATTAGCTCTCTAATATTTATATCACTTACCCCATCTCCGTAAGTAAAACAGAAAGTCTCGTTGCCAATATAATTTTGCACTCGTTGCAACCTTCCTCCAGTCAAGGTTTCTTCACCTGTATCTACCAAGGTCACACGCCAAGGTTCAGCATGTTTTTGATGTACTTCCATTCGATTAGACTGCATATCAAAAGTAACATCAGACATATGCAAAAAATAGTTGGCAAAATACTCCTTAATGACATATCCTTTGTAACCACAACAAATAATAAAATCATGAATTCCATAGTTAGAATAGGTTTTCATGATGTGCCATAGTATCGGTTTTCCACCTATTTCCACCATCGGCTTAGGTTTAAGGTAAGTTTCTTCACTGAGCCTCGTGCCAAGACCACCCGCTAAAATTACTGCTTTCATATAACTCTAACCAAATTCCAGTGTAGTTGAGGACGGACAACACCAGGTATTGTACCCGTATAGCCATGTTGTCTAGCAACAGTCCCTTCTAAAGAATCTTTAATATTGAAAGAAATAACATTTGGCTCAAAAAAATGAACCTTAACGCCCGATTCAAAAGAACTAATAGCTAATCCAACAAAGTAAGCTCCTTCATTAAAAAAATTTTTCGGTAAATTACATTCTGATATATATTCTCCAACAGGCAGTATGTTTGATTCTTCAACAGAGCTGATGAATGCACATACCCCATCGGCTGTATAAAAGTGAAAATTTGGAATAAGTCTGTAATTACTAAGTTGTAGAACTTTATATTTTATTGAAATTTTAAAGTCTTCATTAATGAATATTTCTGGCGTGATTTTACCCATAATATTTTCAACATGACCTGATACAAGTTGGACATATTCATCACCAACCTTTCGCTTTGTGAATTCAATAAAAGCTGGTGAACCTTGACCAGTCGAGTAATATTCCATGATTACCTCGGAAGTATTTCCTGTTTTCCTGATCTTCCCATTGTCTAATAAAATACATCTATGACAGAGCGATGTAACTGTAGGCATATTATGACTAACAAAAAGAACAGTTCTCCCTTCATTTTGAGACACATCCTCCATCTTTCCCAAACACTTTTTTTGAAACTGAGCATCCCCCACCGCCAACACCTCATCCACAATCAAAATCTCAGGCTCCAAATGCGCCGCCACCGCAAACGCAAGCCTCACATACATCCCACTAGAATAATGCTTAACAGGCGTATCCAAAAACTTCTCCACCTCAGCAAAATCAACGATCGCATCAAAATTTTTCTTAATCTCTGCCCGACCCATCCCCAAAATCGCGCCATTCAGAAAAATATTTTCCCGTCCCGTTAATTCAGGATGAAACCCAGTCCCCACCTCCAATAAACTCGCCACCCGCCCCTTAATTGATATTTTTCCTGATGTTGGCTCAGTAATCCGACTCAGGATTTTTAAAAGCGTTGACTTACCCGCCCCATTACGCCCGATGATACCAACGCGATCGCCTTGCTTAATCTCAAACGACACATCCTTAAGCGCCCAAAACTCCTCATGAGTTGGATCTTCAACCTTGCCGTTACGACTAAATAAATCACCAAAAGACTTAACTTTGTCAGCGATCACATCGCGCAGTGCGACATAGCGCTCCTGCCTCTGATGCCCAATCACATAGCGTTTACTAAGATTTTCAACTCGAATTACTGTGTCTGACATATTTAACTAAATTTTGTTACAAAGTCTTTAGGGGTTAAAATTTCTATGCCTTCAAAATTATTAAGAACCAACAAATCCTCGTCTCCTGTTATTACCATGCCAGCTTTACCGTTAATTGCCAACTCTATGAACTTATCATCTTTGCGATCGCGGCAAACTTTAATATTTTTAATAATTTCTATTTTTTGAGCAATAATCTCTAATTTGCGAATAAACTCTTTTCTTTCGTCAACTGAAACATACTTGTCAAACTTTCGCCGTTCAAAGACAGTTGTTAATTCCTGTAAAGTTTCCTCAGAAATCAATAATATTCCTTTTTCTGATGCGAGTCTAACTGCTTGAGCAGGAATAGAATTAGGCAAAAGCAATCGACTTATTAAGATATTGTTGTCAATGACAAAATATGGTTTAGTCATTTGTCAAAATATCAAAAAGTTTTTCTTCTGTTAATCCTTTTTCCTGTGCCTTTTGTCCTACCTGATCGCAAAAATATTGAAAATCCCTGATGTTATTAGATAGAATTTTTTGATACTCCTTCATTGATAGTACAATAGCCACCTCTTCTTGCTCTTGAGAAATAATAACAGGTTCTTGTTTAACTATTTCTAAGATAGTAGATAAATTATTAAAGATTGAACTTGATGATAAGTATTGCATAACTTTAATTCTCGGACTCATAAATTAAGTGCGCTGCATCTTCAAATTTTTGTAAATGGTGAAAAATTCTTTGCTTTAGCGACCTTGTAGTATTTGCGATCGCATCGCGCAAAGTCACATTATTAACCTGCCTCTGATGCCCAATGGTATATCGCTTGCTAAGATTTTCGACCCTAATTACAACGTCAGACAAGTTTTACTCCTCACGCAACTTCACAATAAGTCCATTTAGACCCTACTCTAAACTTATGACCAATCTTAAGGACTTATCTAGGTTACCATTTAACTGCTCATATTTTGTTGTTGAACCATAATCATGAGATGAGAACAAGATGTTGAAGGTTAATAGCGATCAAGAGGGGCAGAATACAGAAACTCTTCGAGTTAATTTGCCTCAAAATATTTCTTGCTGTAAATTTTTCGTTGATTTATGTGTAATGCGATCTCGAAACCTTAGCGTACCGTGACCAAGCATAATCTATCAACGAATTATTTACAGGTAGAAATATTTTATTTCATTAGGTAAAGTATAAAAAATATACGATAGTTCGGAAGAAACTACGAATAGATACGTTTTTAAATCACACTCGAAATTCTATTGTTATATATATGATTTGTATTTCGATTATTTTAGTTAACTATAACGGTGTAGATTTTTTATACGACTGTTTATATTCAATTAAACAGTTTGTGGACGATCCTAACTATGAAATAATCATCATAGACAATGCCTCATCTGACAATAGCATTAAAGTCATCAAAGATAATTTCCCATTTATCAAACTTATTTGTAGCGATATTAATTTAGGCTTTTCTAAAGCTAATAATATTGCTGCTAAACATTCACAAGGAAAATATTTACTATTTTTAAATACTGATACAATCTTAATAGAAGATACTCCAAATATCTTATCAAACTACCTACAGCAAGATACAAATGTGGGAGCTATTAGTTCACGAATCACTTTTCAGGATAGTAGCTATCAGTTATCTTGTGGGAAATTACCAAGTTTTTGGGTTGAGTTTTTTGATAAGATCAAATATACATTAGATAGACAATTTCACCATATATTCTCTAGTTTGCATAATATAAAATACTCAAAAGTACAAGAGGTAGGCTGGCTGACTGGCGCTTGCTTGATGATGCGTCGAGACGTATTTGAAAAGCTGGAAGGTTTTGATGAAGAATTCTTTATGTACTTTGAAGATAAAGATATTTGTAAACGGGTAAAAGAATTAGGGTATAAAGTTATGTATTATCCAAAAACAAGCATAATTCATCTATTGGGAGGAAGCTCACATAGCGTTAAGAAAAGTGTAAATAGGTACTATCGCGAAAGCCAGTTATATTACTACCAAAAGCATCTTGGAAAGTTTCAGACAGCAATTTTAAAATTATATTTAAGGCTTTCAGGTAAAGTCTAATGCCAAAGCTCCGTGTATTAATGATAATTGATGATGCCAGCCTTGGCGGAGGGCAGATGCATGTTTTATTATTGGCAAAATATTTGCAAGTGGATAACTTTGAAGTTGCGATCGCAACAGAAGCTAGTGGCTGGCTAGTCGATCAAGCCCAAAAGCTTGATATTGCCATCCATCCGATCGCCATATCAAACAAACTAACATGGCAATCTTTCCGCAACATTCGCCAACTTTTAGATTCTCAAAAATTTGATATTGTCCATACCCACGGCGGAACCGCAGGATTTTGGGGCCGGCTAGTAGCCCCAAGCTTAAAAAAACGACCTGCAATCATTCATACCTATCACGGACTGCATTATCTCAATATTTCACAGGTAGCAGCCAAAGCGATCGCTCAAAAATTCAAAAGAGCGATATTCCAAAAAATCGACCAATTTCTTTTAAACTACACAGATCAAATAATTTGTGTATGTCGTTCCGATTATGAAAAGGCGATCGCCGCAAAAGTCGCCACACCATCCAAAACATCAATAGTCTATAACGGTATAGAAATTGACCAGTTTTCAAAACCACTTGATCAACAAATCGCTCGCAAAATATTTGATATTGCTCCCAATGAGTTTGTATTTGGCAATGTGGGCAGACTGCACGAACAAAAAGGACACAAGTATTTATTAGAAGCCTTTGCTAAGGTTAGCGATCGCGCCCGTTTACTGATTATCGGTGACGGTGATTTGCGTGAAGAATTAGTAGCCCTTGCCGAGAAATTACAAATTAGCGATCGCATTACATTTTTAGGTGCGCGTTCCGATGT
>JBBQRU010000188.1:0-8045 GCA_038214545.1 Cyanophyceae cyanobacterium
GGGCGATCGGTCCAGATTTCAGTACAATAGAGAGATAGACCCGAACCTCTGGAGAGGTGGCAGAGTGGTTGAATGCGGCAGACTCGAAATCTGTTATGGCGTCAAGTCATCGTGGGTTCAAATCCCACCCTCTCCGTTAACCAAGTGATTTTAGATTTTCTGTTGTAATCCAGAATCCAAAATTAATTGACTGGGGACACCGAGCTACCAACCTAAGTAGGGACACTTTGATGGGGAGGTTGGGCGGTTGGGAGGTGGGGAGAATGTAGGCTCTCCCGTACTTAGGTTGATAAGTTTTACTAATCAATTGGCTGAAAGCTTGAACCAAGGGCAATTCAAGGTTTTCAAACCTTAATGTTGGGTTTCGTTCCTCAACCCAACCTACAACCCTTATCCTCAAAGGGTTTCCAACTATACATAATATTTTTTTATCACACTAGGTACGGGAGAGCCAAAAATTTAATATATTAAGGGTTGCGGTTTTAATTATTAGCGATTATATTAGATGAGAAGCATGTTTTTGTAAGTTCATTGGAATTTTTTGAAATTACTATCGAGCAAGAGAGTCGCTATGATCGACATCAGTTAATTGACTGGTGGGATCAGAATAAACTTAAGAATGCTAAGGTATTGGTTGCTGGCGCTGGCGCTTTAGGCAACGAGGTTTTGAAAAACCTAGCTTTAGTTGGTGTCGGCAATATCACCGTAATTGACTTTGATACCGTTTCAATTACGAACCTGACTCGCTCAGTTCTTTTTCGAGAGTCAGATGTAGGCTTACCAAAAGCCGAGGTTGCCCGTCAAAGGGCGCTAGAGATTAATCCAGAGCTATTGATTCAGGCAATTCATGGTGACTTGGAATTTGATCTCGGCGCTGGATCTGTGCGCGAACACGACATCATCATCGGCTGCTTAGATAGCGTCAATGCTCGGTGGGCAATTAACCAGCTAGGTTACCGTGCTGGAATTCCTTGGATAAATGGTGGTATTGGTGTAGCTGAGGGAGAAGTCAGTTTTTTCGATCCAAGTACTGAAGCTGCCTGTTATGAGTGCAGTATTTCTGAGCAGATGTGGAAGCGGCGCAACAAGCGATTCTCTTGTCAGGGAATGAAACGGAACTTTCCTGAAACCGCCATGCCGACAACAGCTACAATAACCTCAATTGCTGGTGCAATTCAGGTTCAGCAAGCTCTGTTGTATCTGCACGGTAAGACTGGTTTGTTGAATTCAGGGGAAAAATTATTTATCAGTTTAAATCCGTGGATGGCTTTCAAGGTTCAAATTCAGCATCAAGAGAATTGTCTTGCTCATGATTTGTCAATAGAACCAATAATGACCATTAATTTCCAGCCAGAGATGAAAGTCGAAGAAATCCTTAAACAGTTGGATAGCTGTAACTTTTCAGAGCCTGTACTCTGGCTAAGAAACGAAATTATAGGAAAGATGCGATGTTTGAATACAGATTGCCGACATGAGGTGCAAGTGAATACTCCCTTGCGCCAATATCCAGAATCGCAAAGGTTTTGCCCCAATTGTAGCCAAGAGCGAGACTTCGAGGTAATCAGAAATGTGTCTCTAGAGGAATCCTGCGCCAATATTACATTGGGAGATTTATGTCTAACGAAGAACGAGATCTTACACTGCGAGACAGGGAAAGGCTTGATCGCACTTCAGTTATGCCAAATATAGGAGTAAAAATGGCTGATTCCATTTCTTTAATAGTTCGTATGGCTGATAACACTAGAAAAGCAGCCATTAACCTACCTGCTAGTCTGACGATTGAACAACTTCTGCAAACTACACAGCAAAAGTGGAATCTGCCCTCTAGCACTAACTATGCTGTCCGCTTGGAGCGTACAGGTGAACAGTTAGACCCTTCTGCAAGCCTTAATTCAGTGCATGCTCAGGAAAACGATGTCCTCTCAGTTTTCCCAATTTTAGAGGCTGGGTAAAAATGAGTGTCCAAGAAAAACGACTCCAAAATGACTTTGAGAACTTATCCGAACTGGTTTCTAGTTTTGGTGGTACGCTGGTAATTATCTCAAAGCTCAGTAAGCCGCTGTATAAATGCGTTATCGAATATCGAGGCTAAGAATGGGAATGATCTACCAGCAGTTAATAACAACTCGCCAAGCATTGTATTTTCAGATTTATAAGGGATTATGAGTGTACGCGAAAAAAGACTCAAAAATGATTTTGATGCGTTAGCAAAACTGGTTGATAATTCAGGTGGTACGCTGGAGATTATTTCAAAAATAGGTAATCCGCCGTATCAATATGTCATAGAATATCGATGCCGAGGTATAGAACGATTACAAGGGAATGATCCTGTTTTCCGCAATACTCACCAAGTAGAAATTATCCTAGGCAATAATTATCCAAAAGAAAAGCCTGATGCCGAATTTCAGACTCCAATCTTCCACCCGAATGTTTGGACGCATCAAGGTATCTGTCTGGGTTATGAATGGACAATGGGAGAAACACTTCCTGAACTGGTTCTCAGAGTTGGCAAAATCATTCAGTATGCAGATGATATAACCAACTTGAACAGTCCAGCTAACTCAGCAGCAAAAACTTGGGCAGCAAGTAACATGTGGCGTTTTCCAGTTGATACTCAGACATTCAAATCCCAAATAGATTGGACTGATATAAAGTGACATCGCTTAGCGGTGAACAAGCAAATATTTACTGCCAGATCGTTAGGAGAAAACTCATGTCACAAGGACTAGAGCCACCAGAGAATGTTGCTGGAGGTATAAAAGATAAAAATTCGGAACAACAGACACAAATAGTCTGGGTAGATAGCGAGGATGTTTATAAGCCGATCGCCAAATCAACTACTGAATTTAGAAGCGATCGAGGCATCATTAAAGATAAGGTCAGCCGAGTTTATATTAAAGCGGATGCCCTTAATAATCTCAGGACACATCTAAAATCGAATCTAAAAGTCGAACAAGGTGGGATTCTTTTAGGTAACGCTTATGAGGATTCTTTTCTGGGAATATATGTAGAGATTACGGCAGCAGTAGCAGCGCCTGCAACCATCGGGACAGGCGCACACTTGGAATTCACATCAGCTTCTTGGCAGGGGATTATGGATTATGCCAGGTCTAGGCATCCCCAAGAAAATATTGTAGGCTGGTATCATTCTCACCCTAATATTGGTGTGTTCATGTCAGGAGTAGATATGAACACACAGCAAGCGTTTTTCTATCATCCTTGGTGTTTATCGATCGTCTGCGATCCTGTAAGAGATAAGATTGGTTATTTCCTAGGCGAAAAAGCAGAACCAGTTACTCCAGTTATATTTGAGCAGGATGGACAGCACAGTCAGCAGGATAATGCTAGTGTAGCCGAACCAGAAGGTTTACTAGATCGGATAGCCACACCTGAAGCAGATAATGGTGATGTGTCCCAACCAGAAGTTTTATCAGCTCCAATACCTACACCTGAACCAGGTTCTATTGCTATACCAAATCCCCAAAAAACAAAGACGTCGAGAAGAGAAATTGGAGTCCCGACCTTACTAATTACATTAGTGCCAATCTGTGTTGTAGTGATAATTGTTGTTATAATAAATTTTAAAAACCTATTCCCTAACATCAGTATAACTCAATCGAATCCGAAATTTGGCTCTACCACAATTAGTAAAATGGCTTCTCCATTTAAAGAGCATATAAAAACTATGTCAGCACAAGATTTTGCAGATCCTAAAAAGAGACAGAGTTTAATTCGCTATCCGATAGTAAAGGTGTGGGAAAAAAATTGTGAAGGCGATGAAATAACTCTGCTAGTTCTTTCAAAAGAAGGCTCGGAAACAGCAACAGAAGTACAATTAGAGGGAGAGCTAATTACTACTACTAAAGATATAGAAGTTGTTAATGAACTCAAAACCACAGAAGCATCTCTGATTGGTTACGGATCACGAAAAAAACTCTCAATTCCTCTTAATATAAAGGCAGGACAAAGTGTAGTAGTTCCGATGTTTTGTTCTCGTCTGTCCAAACAATCGGTTTATCCAAACTTTAGTAAGGGAACTAAACTAGAAAAAGTGGTGCAGGGAATTGTGTATATGCCGCGCAAAATATCATACAAAGACAGCAATAAAATTCAAAAAGAAGTTAAAATTCAGGAACAAATTAATAATTAATTCTGTATTATGGGATGCGTAATCAGCATTTTAGTTTTACTTGGTTTTGTTAATCCGGGATTTTTCGTAGTAGCCTTTATGCTATGGTTATGTGGCGATTTTCAAGAACGGCTAAGGCTAGTTGGTGTAATAGTTGGTACAATAGTTGGCATAGCAATGCTAATTGGCATTTTAATTACACTTATTTTTGCTTATCCTGTATTTTGGGTATCAGCCTTTGTCTTATGCATTATTGCTATAGTTATTGCTGGAGTTTGCCAAAATTTTTCGTCGTCTTCCTCTAGTGATACTACAACTCCACTTTTTAGTGATACTACAACTCCACTTTCTAGCGATACTACAACTCCACTTTTAGATCCAAATGTACCTGACGATTTAGAAAAAATACTAATCGATTTAAGTAGTGGACAAGTAAAAGACATTGTAAGTCAAGAGATATTTAGTCCAGGTCAAACTGTTTATTTTTGTCATGTTCACAAACTTGCATATCACGAAGATAGTTGGAGAGAAATCGAATGTAAATGTGTACATTGCAATCATGATATAAATACTAAGCTTTATCACTTACCAATGCCAATGCATTTTAATAAAAAGAATGTGAGTGAGTTAATTGAATATAGAGATATTGACTAATAAGCGAGAGGTATTATGGAATTGATAAGTATTCTCGGAGCGGGAATATTAGCGGTTATTGGCGTAGTTATTTACGCTAAGTCGAAATCTTTTTTACCGCCCTCAAACAGAACATCTCCAATAAGGACATCTACTCCAAATCAAAATGTACCACGTTCCCAGACAGGAACAGAACAAATTGGGTGGGCAGATATAAATGTTTCATCAGGAGAAGATCGAATTAAATGGGTGGATATTGATACAAATCTTCCTCCTGTTGTTAGGGAGAACGAACATACTAGAACAGATGACGATCTAGATAACATATTAATGAATGTAATCGGATCGAGCGACCCCTGTAGTCAGGAGATATTTCGTCCAGGGCAAAAGGTGTATTTATGTCGTCTTCACCGACTTGCTTATCACGAGGATAGCTGGAGAGAAATAGGCAAAAAGTGTGCGGATTGTGAAAATGATGAACATACGGGACTCTATGAATTACCAATTGAACGATAACAGCGAGGAAAAAATGAAAATATTGTATGGTATAGAACCAGATGTTTGCATGAGCCATCCAGAAGTTGTATCATCTGACAAAGATATCATTTTGCCTAAATATTTTTATAATCAGCTTGAATATATTAAGCAAAGTAGTGTTGAATTTGCTAATGATGCAGCAGCTAAAATTATTGATTCGTTGCTCGGGCAAGGTGAATTAAATTTTTTGGTATTTAAAACTATCAGGCATGGTACTGTTTATTTTGTTGACGAAGGGAATAATCTTGAAAATTATGCTAAGGAAAAAAATATTGATATCAAAACACCTATAGACCGCTATTTGCTAATTTTATTAAAAATTGCTGAAATTACTGAGGCTAAGATAGTTTTTATAGCCATGTCTGCCCAAGTTATTAGTAGATGTTCTAGTTTGGGTTTTGAAGTGGCAAGTATTGAAGAATTCTCTAACCCTGGGAATTCATGGTTACAGCCTGAAATGCTAGTAGACATACAAACAAAGCTTGACCCTCTAGCACTGATTAAATGGCAAGAAGATTTAGAAGAAGTCGTAGAACCGGAAAATAATATTCACTGGCTAGATATCACCCGCTGAAATTATTACCAACGTGCCACCATTAAAAAAAACTAAATTTTTTAGCTGATTAGTTACTGATATGAGCTACTGCCTTAATCCGAATTGCCAAAAACCTCAAAATCTGGATGGCGCGAAATTTTGCCATTTTTGTGCGTCAAAGTTACTGTTAGGCGCTCGCTACCGTGCCATCAAACTGATCGGTCAAGGGGGCTTTGGTAGAACCTTCTTAGCTGTGGATGAACACAAGCCATCCAAACCCCTCTGCGTGATTAAGCAGTTTTTCCCGCAAGATCGAGGCACCCACAATGCCCAGAAGGCTTCTGAATTATTTAGTCGAGAAGCAAAGCACCTCGATGATTTGGGCAAACATCATGCCCAAATCCCCGAACTACTAGCATATTTTACTCACGACACCCGACCGTATTTGGTGCAAGAGTTTATCGATGGGCAAAACTTAGCTCAAGAGGTGGAAAACCTCGGTGCTTTTAACGAAACAAAAATCCGCGCTCTGCTGAATGATTTGCTACCAGTGCTGCAATTTATCCATGAGGGACAAGTGATTCACCGGGATATCAAACCGGAGAACATTATCCGTCGCAGGGCAGATGGCAAACTTGTTTTAGTCGATTTTGGCGCGTCTAAGTTGGTAAGCGGTTCTGGCCTAGAAATCAAGGTAACGGTAATTGGGAGTGTTGGGTATACAGCCCCAGAACAAGTTATTGGTAAGGCGGTTTTTGCCAGCGATCTTTACAGTTTGGGAGTCACTTGCATCTATCTTATGACTCTAGTAGACCCATTTGACCTGTCTGATAGCCAAAAAATGAGGCGGGTGTGGCGGAATTACTTGGTTAATTATTCAGTCAGTAGTGAGTTAAGTTATGTTCTGGACAAGCTTCTAGAAACTAGCATCGATCAGCGCTATCAATCAGCAGCAGCAGTGCTTATAGACCTGATGCCTCAGCACACCTCTGCCAGCCAATCATTCCCAACTAATGTTTTCGAGCTGGAGCCACTTGCTCAGGTTCAATGGCAAGAAAATACCGCAGAAGTAGAACAAGCAATTCGCTGGATAGACATATAAAAATAATTAGGGAATTACCCCATCCACTCTAGCACAATTATTACCCAAATATTTAGCTTTATCACATCCAAATTTGACACTTTGACTATCCAGTGTTTTTTTAACTTCCAGGACTTACGCACACTGGCATATATAGGGGCAACCACAGGGGGTTTGCCCCTACGAACCCGCTATATATAGAAGCAGTGCGTCCTCCCCCAGATTCAAAAGCGATGGGATATTTATTTATTTGGAAGTCCCTAATACCAAATCCGGGTATAATACCCCCCTTTGCGATCGCTACCAATCTTACGAGACAATCTTTGGAAATGACTGAACTGTTGGCAGATATGGTTTAACTTGTGCTCTAGCTCGTCGGTTCCAATGTCAATAGTCCTTGGGGAAAATCTAAAACTAACCGTTGCGCCCTCAACCATTGCAACCCTAACAATACTTCTGGAACTCCAGCCCCGGCATGAACGGGAACGATGTATTCTTGCTCTCCAAACATCACTCGACCTTCATACAAAGCAAAAAACTTTTCGCCTTGGGCAGTTTGCATGGCGCGTCTTCGCTCAATTAAACTCCAGTTTAATGCCTCTACATCTTGGATATCCAGTGCTAACCATCCCGTCGTAAACCCTGTATCTAATAACGCTTCAACGGGTAATATTTCTTCATTAGCAGCTATCAAATCGATATCAAAAAATAATTCTCCTATTTCACCAAATCTGCCTTGAATCATATCAAGCCGCAGGCTCCCGTTTGCGAAATCCGAAACGTGCCAAGCATTCCACGAGAATACTTAGCACGCGCTTTAAGTTCTGCTTCTCTTTCGTCAGGGTCAATAAAGTAGTCCCCACTTTCCGGCTCAATTATAATAAACCAGTTGTAATGGTCTTTAATCAATTCAGGACAGACTTTCTGCCAAACTACTTTACATCGCATCCCAAAAGCATCAATTTCTGCTTGTCGTCTAGCTAGTTCTGCTGGTGGCAGATTGTACTCAGGAAATACTCGACCCCGACGGCGGGGGTGTTTGTCAAGTGATTGTGGCATGGCTCTGTGTTTCTTTAGTGCTACTAAAAGTTTAGCAATTAATCCGGGCACCGTGCTACCGTCAATTTATT
>JBBQRU010000189.1:0-7925 GCA_038214545.1 Cyanophyceae cyanobacterium
AAGGTGGAGTTCTTAGCCCATAGTGGTCGCGAAAGGCGCTCATTTAAACCAACACACACTGGTGATAAAGAAAGCAATCCAAGGGAGGGGCAGACTTCGAGAACGAACGTGGAAGGAACGTACACCTGTGCGCAGTTGGGGAGGGGGAAACTTATGAATGTTAAAAATTTTTTATTTATAATTTCCTGCTTCCTACTTCCTACTCCCTACTTTGGATTTCCTAGACTAAGGCTGGTTCGCGTAGTGCAGCACCGAATTTTTCAATTAGTATTTGCTGTAAGACGGGTAGTAAGTCATCGCAAGGAATGCCTTTTTGGACGCAGGTACCGAGATGAGCATCAGGACCAACTTTGCCACCCATGTAGATGTCAACGCCATCTACGGGTTTGCCGTTTTTACGGGCTTTGGTTCCCATTAAGCCAATGTCCGCTACTTGTGGTTGTCCGCACGAATTTGGGCAACCAGTCCAGTGGATGCGGACGGGTTGGGTGAGTGTGAGTTGAGCTTCTAAAGCCGCAATTGTTGCCAAAGCGCGGTTTTTGGTTTCAATTAAGGCAAAATTGCAGAACTGAGCACCAGTGCAAGAAACTAGCGATCGCGTCAACATTTCCGGTGCAACCGAGAACTTTTGTAACAAAGGCTCAGCCAATAATGTCTCCAAACGCGAATCTGAGACGTTAGGGATGATGACATTTTGCTCCAATGTCAGGCGGATCTCGCTATTACCGTAAACTTCTGCCAAACGAGCGATTTCAAACATATCATCAGCCAACAGCCGACCCACAGGCACATTCAACCCGACATAATTCAGTCCGGATTGTTTTTGCGGATATACACCAATGTGGTCGCGCTTTTCCCAGTCGATTTCGTCTTTAGCCGCAGCGGTCAACATTGGCTTACCTAACTGCTGTTCGACCACGGTGCGGAAATTATCCAAACCCAAATCATCAATTAACCACATTAACCGAGATTTTTGGCGATTCGCTCGTAAACCGCGATCGCGAAACACTTCCAACACTGCGCGACATACAGCCACCACATCTTCTGGCGGTATCCAAGCATTCAACGGAATCGCCGCATCACAGCGTTTAGCAGAGAAAAACCCACCAACCAGCACATTGAAACCAAATTTCCCATCCAAATATGCCGGGATAAAAGCCAAATCATTAATTTCCGCGTGGATAGAATTATCTCGTCCGCCAGAAATCGCAATATTAAACTTCCGAGGCAGATTAGTAAATTCGGGATTACCTGCACCGTTGTTAGTCAGCATGTCTTGAATTTGCTTTACCACTTCACGGGTATCAAACAACTCAGAAGCATCCAACCCAGCCACCGGGTCGCCCGTAATATTCCGGACATTATCCATCCCAGTTTGGACACTAGTCAAATCTACCGCTGCCAACTGAGCAAAGATATCCGGCAAATCTTCAATGCGTATCCCGCGTAATTGGAGATTCTGCCGAGTCGTAATATCAGCATAACCGTCATCACCATAACGCTGAATCACCGCTGCTAAAGTCCGCATTTGCGAACTAGTCACAATCCCATTCGGGACACGCAACCGCATCATAAACTGACCTGGTGTCACAGGACGGAAGAACACACCGACCCACTTGAGACGATGCTCGCGGTCAGTCTCATCCATTGCCTCCCATCCCATCGCTGCATATTGCTCGATTTCGGACTTGACGGCAAGCCCATCCTTTTCGGCTTTGAACTTCTCAAACTTATTCTGAGTAGCTTTAGTGGTAGTTGCTTCTGTCATAATCTGACTCTGGAATACAAATCAGGTAGGGTGAATAGTATTAGAGAATTAAACTAAAATATCCATTAAGAAACAAAGTGTATTCGCGCGAACTTTGTCAGAGTGCATTTAGTATATATATTTGTCAAGTACACATCTATAACTTCAAATTAGACTTCTGTAACAAATTAATTAGTATTGGTTGATACAAAATTTCCTGACCAATGCAGCAACAGAATTGTCTCAATGTAAAAAATGCATAAACATTCTGTAAACTGAAGATACAAAAATCCTTGTAGACCTGCCTTTGAGGTGGATCTGTAGAGCAAAAAAAATAAATTGTTGTGTTTTCGTGAAATTAAAAAAATCTTTGTGATATGTCAACAATGAATCGTCGAACATTCCTCAACTGGGTCGGAGTAAGCTTAGTCGCTACCAGCTTACCCGTAGCTTTAGCCGCTTGCACATCCCAGAAAGCAGAAACACCCGCATCCCCAGCCGCACCAGCTAGCGGACAATCAATCGGTACAACCGCCGAACTAGATAAAACTGGACAACTACTCAACAAAAACTCGCCAGTCGGACCAATTCTCGTCGTTGGCACCTCCAAAACCAACATCATCGCCGTCAACCCCACCTGTACCCACAAAGGTTGTGATGTCGCATGGCAAAGCGCCAGCAAACAATTTGTCTGTCCTTGTCATGGGTCGGCATTTGCAGCTGATGGGAAAGTGCTCAAAGGACCAGCTCAAGAACCTCTGAAAACTTATGCTGTTAAGGTTCAAGGGGATTCGATTGTGATTTGAGGAATTTTTGAAACGCAGAGGGCGCTGAGGTCGCGCTGAGGGTCGCGGAGGTTTCTCTGCGTAACTCCGCGTTACCTCATTTCTTCCTCTGCGTTTCAAAAATCCTCATCTGTATCGTGAGTATTTTCGCGCTCGCGGCAACATTAAATTAAATATTTACAATGTTTCAAAGAGCACATAACTAATTATTATTTGGATCTCACAATTTAGAAGTCTTCTGTCTACCTCTTTACTCCCTCTTATAGTTAAAACTAGGCTATCCCCTTATGGATTTTTATCAACTTTTACAGCAAGCACAGTCGGCGAGTTCTACCGCAAACTGGCGGTTATTGATTGAATCTCTGCAGCAGCTTATACCAGGCGCAGAGAAAACACTGTTGGTTATGCATCGATCTGAGCTATTAGAACTGGCCCTGATTGTTTTAGATGTGGGAAATTTTGATCAGCGTTGGCAAGTTTCTAAGTTGTTTCGTCCTCTGGGAACGATCGCTATCTCTCCACTGAGTGAAATTTTGGCATCGGAAGATGAGGAGGAGGAATTACGTTGGTGTGCTAGTCGAATTTTGGCTGAGTTTGATGATGATGAGGCGATCGCGGCTTTGGTGACACTGCTCAAAGTAAATCAAGATGATCAACTAGGTGCTTATGCTGTCGCGGCTCTCGGTCAAATTGGTGTGAAGGCGATTCCTTTGGTGAGCGAACTTTTAGTTGCGGAGGAGACGCGGGAGTTGGCTGTGCGATCGCTTTTACAGATCCGTCACTCGGCGACAATTAGTCCTTTACTGACAGTGGTGCAAGATCCGCAGGTGGCTGTGCGTGTCGCGGCGATTGAGGCTTTGAGTAGTTTTCATGATTCTCGGATTCCCCCGGTGTTGTTGGCGGCTTTTGATGATGTTGTGGCTGTAGTTCGGCGTGAGGCTGTGAAGGGTTTGAGTTTTCGCGCCGATCTGAATCTTGAATTAGATTTGGATCATCGTCTGGCTGCGAGGTTGCATGATTTGAATCTTGACGTGTGTCGGGAAGCGGCGATCGCTTTGTCGAGAATGGGTACAGATGCTGCAACTGACCATTTATTTCAGGCTTTACCTGATGCATCGCTGAAATTGCAAATCGAAATTATCCGCGCTTTGGTTTGGGTTGAGACTTTATCTGGCTTGGAATATTTAGAACAAGCTTTAGAATTAGAATCTCCGCAATGGCAAGAAATTGCGATCGTGCTTGGACGGGTCAAACAGCCACATTTACAAGCAAAGGCGGCATCAATTCTAGTAGATTTACTTAATCCAAAGCATTATAAAATACTTGATTCTCAGATCAAGCAAGTGATCGCTTTGGGTTTGGGACAGCTAGGTGACATGAGTGCCATCGAACCACTAATTTTGTTGCTAGCAGATTCAGATCCTCGGGTAAGATTTCATGCGATCGCGGCTCTCAGGAACTTATCACCTCAGGCTTACGAGCGATTACAGTATTTAGCTACCACCATCCTCTCACCAGATTTGCAGGCTGGTGTTGCTCAGGCACTAGCGGAATGGTAAGTTAGTGAAAATCAAAATTCTTCCTAGGCAAAAAGCAATAGGTGTAACAATATCTACGGAACTTTAGCTTTAAATCATCTAAGTTGGTTGAAGCCATATTTTAAATCAGGCTAAATTAAAATGCGCCTAGAGCAGTTGCAAGCCTTTCTGGCGATCGCCGAGACAGGTAGTTTTCAACAAGCAGCCCGAAAATGTGGCGTGACTCAATCCACAATTAGTCGGCAAATTCAAGCACTGGAGTCAGACTTGGGTTTGCCACTGTTGCACCGGACAACTCAGGCAAAACTAACTTTGGGTGGTGAGCGTTTATTGCCTCGCGTCCGCAAGATTTGCCAAGAATGGAAGAATGCGACTGAGGAATTAGGCGATTTGGTCGCCGGGAAGCAGCCTGAGCTTTGTATTGCCGCGATTCACTCGATTTGCTCCTATTATCTGCCGCCGGTATTACAAAAGTTTTGCCGAGACTATCCAGATGTACAATTACGGGTGACTTCTTTAGGTAGCGATCGCGCGTTGAAAGTCTTAAAAGACGGACTGGTAGATTTGGCCATTGTGATGAATAATCGCTTTTTAATTACTGGCCCAGAAATGGTGGTAGAACCGCTGTATGATGAGCCAATCGAAGTTCTGATGGCAGCTAATCACCCATTAGCCGATTTTGACCGCGTTCCTTGGGCAGACCTAGTCCGTTTTCCCCAAGTAGTTTTTAAGGATGGCTACGGGATGCAGCGTCTGGTACAAGATCGGTTTGAGCGTTTGGGTGCTAAACTTCAAGCCGTTTTAGAAGTAAATACTTTGGATGCCTTTCGGGGAGTGGTACGCCAAGGCGAATTGGTGGCTTTGCTACCGCAGTCAGCATTAGTAGAAGCTCGTCTCGATCCTACTCTTGCGGTCAGATCTTTAGGTAGTGGTAATTCTGTGAATGACGGTTCGAGTATCAGTCGTCGAGTGGTGATGGTCACGACCCAAGACCGTTTACAGATTCCGCCAATTCAGCGATTTTGGCAGTTAGTCCGGGAAAATATTAGTACCGAGACCAGAAAACGATTATCAGCTTCTTAGTTATTTGTTTCATTATGAGCAATGCATTCAGGGATTTATTAAAGAAAGTAGGTAGTGGAAATCATACTGGAGAAAATTTAACCCGTGCGGAAGCTTTTTCTGCAGCAAAGATGATGCTTTTGGGGGAAGCCAAACCAGCCCAAATAGGCGCGTTTTTAATTGCTCACCGCATCAAACGACCGACAGGCGAAGAGTTAGCCGGAATGCTTGATGCTTATGATGAATTAGGTCCGCAACTTCAGGACGTGAATACTTCGCGATCGCCAATTGTCATGGGTATCCCTTATGATGGGCGATCGCGCACAAGTCCACTTAGCATCATCACCGCCTTGATTTTGGCGCAGATGGAACAACCTGTGATCATGCATGGTAGCGATCGTATGCCGACAAAATACGGTCTGCCATTAGTGGAAGTTTGGCAAGGATTAGGCGTAGATTGGACTAAACTCCCACTCGCTCAAACACAACAAGTATTCGCCAGCACAGGCATTGGCTTGATTTACCTACCTCAGCATTTTCCCTTAGCTCAAGCTGTCTTTGAATACCGCGATCAAATTGGCAAGCGTCCGCCGTTGGCGACAATGGAATTAATTTGGTCTCCCTATGCGGGATCGGCTCATATAATTGCTGGTTTTGTCCATCCGCCCACAGAAGGTATGTTCCTGGGTGCCTTTGCTCAACGTGGCACCAGCGAATTTACCACAATTAAAGGCTTAGAAGGTAGTTGTGATTTACCACGCGATCGCACAGCAATTATCGGCTTATCTGCACCCACAGCCATCCCCGAACCAGGTCTTGCACCTCTCCAAAGGTTACAACTAACACCTCGCGAATACAACTTTACCAGCTACAACGTCCCCCTCAAACCCACAGAGGAACTAGTAGCCGAGATCCAATCTGTACTTGAAGGCAAACCTTCAGAATTGATGCAATCAACCCTCTGGAACACCGGATTTTACCTCTGGCGAGTTGGAGTGAGTCCGACCATGCGATCGGGTATCGCCTTAGCGGAGGAACTCTTAGCCAGCGGTCAAGTAGCCCAAAAACTCACAGAACTGCAAGCATCTTGCATGGGTTTGTAGTTGCGCTTCAGCGCTCTAGATCTTTTGCGCTAAAGCGCAACTACGAACCGTTTGATTTTTTAAAACTTTGCGGAACACCCACAGCGGAGAGACCAGCTAAAGCACGCAAATTTTGTGAACGGACTAACTCTGTAAAATTTAAACTAGACCGCCCTTCAATCTTCGCAACCGCCTCAATCGCCGACAAGAGATGTTGTGCAGCTTCAGTCTCAGAATAACCGCGACGCAAAGCGATCCGAATCGCCGCTTCATCCGCACTTAACTCCGACTCCGATGAGCGATTTTGTCGCCAGATGCGAGTCACCGCCATCCCCGTCAACCCCCCAGCCACCACAATCCCCACCAAATCAGCCTGTACCGACTCAACAATCGCCCCCAAAAGACCAGCAACCGCCACCCCCTGATAAATATCAGGTCTAAACCACCTCACCCCCGTCAACCAACTCACAGTCCGTAACAACATTAAATCGCGCTGCGGCTTCGTCAATCGTCGCCACAAATCAAAATTAATCGCGATCGGTCGCTCCTGACTCCAAGGAATCGGAAAAGAAACATCAATTACCTTCGCCTGCTCCGGCTTACTCACAATCTTAGTCATCATCCGACCAGACGCAGGCATTACATCAAACAAGCGGCGAATTTCAGCAGTTGGCTCCATGATAAATATTTGCGCCTTTGCGCCTAACGCCTGACGGCTAACGGAGTAGCGCCTTCGCTAGCGCTAACGCGTGAGCTAATCCAAGTAACTAATAACACAAGCAACTCAGAATACCATTTCTAGCTCAAAAAAGCTGATAATAGTAAGCGTGAAACTCAAGCTTTTTCTGCATGGACGCTTTCGCTCCCCACCCCCCTGAATGGACTCAAAACGCCACCCACGCCCTTCAGTTTTGCTGTCCGAGTTGCCAAGGAAGCAGCAATGAAGCTGAATCGGTATGGCTCAACCGTCGGTCGCCAGTAATGACAGAAGATTATAAACGTAAATGGCAAGAATTTTATCAGTGTCGTTGTAGTTATGTTTGGTGGGCTTGGAGTAGCGATCGCCCCCCCACAGAGTTGTCAATAAAGCATCCCGACGAAGACCCCACATAAAAAAAGCCCGCACATCGCGGGCTTCTCTTTTCAACAGAGGATGTAATTACTGAATTGTTTTAGCTGCAGCTTGGACTTTGGTGACAACTTCTGCTGGTAAGGGGATATAACCTAACTCAGTAGAGGTTTTTTGACCTTCAGTCAAAGACCAGTCGATGACTTTCTTCAAAGCTTCAGCTTTCTTAGGATCGTCATACTTTTTGTAAGCCAAAATCCAGGTATAGGTAACGATAGGATAAGAATCCGCACCTTCTGGATCGACGATGAAAGCTTGTAAGTCAGCAGGTAATGTGACTGCGGCTAGGGTTTTTGCACCTGATTCTGGAGTTGGTTCAACGAATTTCTTCGCTTTATTTTCCAGAGTAGCCATAGACAAGTTCTGTTGCTTAGCATAGCCATACTCGGTGTAACCGATCGCCCCAGGAGTTTGTTGCAACTGAGCAGTTACGCCTTCGTTACCTTTAGCGCCTACGCCTGTAGGCCAATTGACAGTTTTACCACTACCAATTTTCTTCCAATCAGCACTAATCGCGCCTAAGTGCTTGGTGAATACCGCAGTTGTACCGCTACCATCAGAGCGGTGAACCAAGGTGATAGG
>JBBQRU010000190.1:0-7865 GCA_038214545.1 Cyanophyceae cyanobacterium
ATTCTTGCTAGTGCTGCATTAGCAAAAACAGCTATTTCCTATGCCGTAATCAAAAATGGTAAGTGTAGTACCATGTCAAGTTTATTTTGATAGATAGTTTCTTATAGTTCAATGTTCCCCTTGTCTCCCTGTTCCCCTATCTCTATATATCATTCAACGGTACTAATTCGATTGATTTGATTGCAAGGAATTACGAAGTGTTACAAATCCAAGAATACTTACAACAGTTAAGTAAATACGCTGTAGCCACAAATTACTTAAGCTGAGGCTGATACGTCCACCAATTATTCCACCGACAAACATAGTCAAACCGAGAATTACACCTAGTTGGTAATCGACAACACCCTGCATCATAAAAATTAAAGTTGCAGAATATGTTAGCAACCTAGAGAAAGGGTACAGAACTGAAACTAGTTCTGAGGCATGAAAATAACATGCACCTTCCGAAAATAAAAAAATAGACGAGGAAAAACAACGTTGTTTTTGGTGGATGAAAAATTATCCAAAAAATTTGAAGCTATCGCCAAGATAGTGGCAGGTTTTGCAGCAATTTCCTCTGCGATCGCTGGTATCGTAGTATTACACAACAATTTACGCAGTGTTACAAATGTGAGAATACTTACAAATGTGAATAAAACTAAATTAGCAGAAAATGGTTAGTCAGTAGTAGTGGCATTGTATTTTTTTAGACATATGGGATGAAAATTTTATTAATAGAAGATGACGATCGCATTGCCGAGCCTCTAGCAGAAGCTCTCACTGACCAGCATTATGTTGTAGAGATGGCGGCTAACGGGCTTGCTGGTTGGCAAATGCTAGAAGCTTTTACCTATGACTTGCTGCTGCTAGATATTATGTTGCCTAAGTTAGATGGAATTAGTCTCTGCCAGCGGTTACGCTCATCTGGCTATCGCGTGCCAATTTTGCTGCTGACTGCCCGTGACAGCAACACTGATAAAATCATGGGATTAGATGCTGGGGCTGACGACTACGTAGTAAAGCCCTTTGACCTGTTGGAATTAATGGCGCGTATCCGGGCACTGCTGCGTCGAGGTTCAGCAAATCTCCCACCAGTTTTGGAATGGGGGCAATTGTGTTTCAACCCGATCAACCGCGAAGTTACTTATGGTCGGCAAATTCTCAACTTAACCCCGAAAGAGTATGCGATATTAGAACTTTTTCTCCGCAATAATAACCGTGTGTTTAGCCGTAGTGCTATTTTGGAAAGGGTTTGGGATTCTTTTGACCCTCCCGAAGAAGAGGCGGTAAAAGTCCATATCAAGGGTATCCGTCAAAAACTCCGAGCCGTGGGGGCTGCACCTGACTTAATTGAGACTGTTCACGGTGTTGGGTATCGTCTTAAACAACACCTGGGATCTCAAAATTAGGATAGATGGTATGTAGGGGTAAGTTTTGCAACAACTTAACTTTAAGGTTAACAATCTAAAATCCCAGAGCCAAAATTGGTATGAGTCGATGTTTCTAGCCTTACGCCAAAAATTGCTAATGTCCTACTTGGTCATCATTGCAGCCATCTTAAGTATTTTTACGGTGGCGAATTACGGCTTTTTTGCCCGCAGTCTATACCGCCAATTAGATGATGGGTTGATAACCCAAGCCAAAGCTGCGGCTCCCAGTTTAGCAATTGCTCGTAAGGAGCTTACTGAGTCTCTCAGTGGTGGGAGTTCCTTGCAGAACTTATTGAAACGGGAACAAAGCCTGGAATGGTTCAATACGGAGCATCAGTTACTAGCCAAAGAAGGAGCTAATTTTCCTGCAACCCCATTAGGAAATCAGTTGAACGCGATTCAACAACGCGGGCAGATTCGCAGTGTATTTATATCAGTATATGGGGATACGGGCGCAAGCCGCAATCATTCGAGATTGGAAGGCTATGTTCGAGTCAGCCAATCGACTGTAACAGTGGAAGCAACCCTTGCCCAAATGCAATGGAGCATGGGTTTAGGAGTAATCATTGCCTTAACATTGAGTGGAATTGGCGGTGTTTGGTTGACTCGGCAATTTATGCAGCCTGTTGAGCAAAGTTTCCAGCAACTTCAACAGTTTACAGCAGATGCTTCCCATGAGTTACGGAGTCCTCTAACTGCAATTAAAACCTCCATTGAGGTGATGCTAAATCATCCAGAACGGGTTCATCCGCAAGATGTAAAAAAAATCGCTTTTGTTGTCAGTGCCATAAACCAGATGAATCACCTAGTAGAGGATTTGCTGTTTTTGGCTCGCACTGATGCAACAACTGCGGGAGCAATACAATCACGCTTACCCCTGCCGTTGGATGAGGTGCTTCAGGAAATTGTAGAAGTCCTAGAACCCCAAATAGAAGTTAAAAATATTACATTTAATTGTAATTTAAGAAGTGGCATTACAGTTATTGGTAAAGCCTCTGAACTGACCCGACTCTTTTCCAACCTGGTGGAGAACGCGCTGCAATATACCCCAAAAAATGGTGCTGTCACCCTGAAGGTGTCCAGCTTTGACCAGGCAGTTGTAGTTAGCATTGCAGATACTGGCATTGGCATTGCCCCAGAACATCTGCCATTAGTGTTTAACCGCTTTTGGAGGGCAGATAAAGCCAGGTCTTATAGAAATAGTGGTACGGGGTTGGGATTAGCGATCGCTCAATCTATTGCCCGCAGTCACGGTGGCGAAATCACGGTCAGCAGTCAAATTGGGGTTGGTAGTTGCTTTCGAGTCCATTTACCTGTGGTTTAGCCGTAGTGATATAAAATGTTACGCAGTTCCAGCCCAGTACTACCGCACCCACAACGTTCCACCCTAAAGTCAGGTATTCCAGTATTAATCCCTGGCGTAGAAGTTTATTTGTATCTTTCATGTTTGTTGCTTACACGTAGTTTCAGGGTCTTTCCACCCGAAATCTTTACAACTTAAGTTTAGAATCACTCTTAAGATTTTTTAACAACAACCCAGAAAGCATAAATATGAATCGATTCACTTCATACCTAGCTGCGAGTGCATTTATATTTTTAGCACTTACTGCTTGCAGTACACCAAACACCCCAACTGCATCAACTGAGTCGGCAAAAACAGAGAAGGATTTATCTAAACCCGTCCCCGCTAGTACGGACGTAAAGCAATCTTTAGTCAAGCTGCAAGGATACGTCGCTGGCGCAACTAATGCCGCTAAAACTGGTGATTTGACCAAAGCCAAGCAAGAATTTAAGGAATTTAAAGAAGGCTGGGAACCTCTTGAACAAACTCTCAAGACCAATGCAAAAGATACTTACAAAACTATGGAGAAAGAAGTTGAGGGATTATCAGAAAATTTACTGGAATCTGATAAACCCGATAAAGGCAAAGTTGTCGCCAAGCTGGAGTTTCTTGGGGAGACTTTAAACACCTATGTTAAGAGTTTGCCGTAAAACTTAAGTTGACTCTGTTTGTATCCTCACACTCATATACATCTAGCTATTCCTATGAATAAACTATTTTCATTGTTTCGTAAATACCATCGTCAACTGGCTATCATTACCCTCCTGCCAATGATACTAGTGACCATCACTGGCATCGTCATTCCGATTTTGGAGGAACTACATTTCGAGAAAGCAGCCAGCTTCATGGCGAAACTTCACACAGGTCAGGTATTCGGTTCAGACTTGATTTATTGTGTCCTCATTGGGTCGGGTTTGCTGGGGTTGATTGTTACCGGAGTGACGATGACAGGGTTATTTCCTAAGAAACGACCTGCATCTTCGGATTAGCAACTATGTCTTTTTGTGAGGAATTTGGTGATGGAGTGGAAACAGTTATTAGTTGTTTCAGGAATTTTCGGAACAGTTATCTTTGCCTCAACAACAATATCCGCCCAAGAAATTGCTGAGGTAAACCAATTATCACAAGTAACATCGGTTTCCCAACTCTCTGATGTGCAAGCAACTGACTGGGCTTTTCAAGCGTTACAGTCTTTAGTTGAGCGCTACGGCTGTATTGCGGGCTACAAAGACAGTGTTTTCCGTGGAAGCCGTGCCATCAGCCGCAATGAATTTGCGGCTGGTTTGAATGCCTGTTTAAACCGGGTAAATGAACTAATAGCGAAAGCTACCGCTGATTTGGTCAAAAAATCAGACTTAGAAACTTTACAGCGTCTCCAGTCAGAATTTAAGGCTGAATTGGCAACCTTGCGCGGTCGGGTAGATGCTGTGGAAGCAAAGACTGCTGAATTAGAAGCAAATCAATTTTCCGCCACAACTAAACTAGAAGGGGAAGCAATTTTTTCCGTTACCGACATTGGTACGGGTAGTCAGACTATTCGTAACAGTAACACCACGCCTGGAGTATCACCATCGGGTGACATAAATCCAGCTCACACAGCCAACCCAACTGTTGTTGCACGGGTTAGGCTGAATCTTTTAACTAGTTTCACTGGCAAAGATTTACTTTATACCCAACTGCAAAGCGGCAATGGGGGACAAACTGCCGCTATTTTTGGTCAAGACCCAGGACTGGGAGGCAGTTACAGGTTTAATACCTTTGATTTAGACTATGCAGGTGTAAGTCCAGAAGTAGTGGTAAATTATTTGTACTACAAGTTTCCCTTGGGTCGAGATTTACAAGCATCCATTGGCCCAGGGCTGGCAGTAAATGATTATGTAGATGGCAACTCCTACACCAATGATGAAGCTGTTAACTTCTCATCGACATTTTTTAAAAATAATCCCTTACTTTTCCCAGTCTCAGGGGCTGGTGCTGGTGCTGGGGCGGCTTTATTGTGGAATCCTGGTGGTGGTGCTTTTAGCTTGCGTGGGGCTTATGTAGCGGGTATGGGAAATAATCCTAGCAAAACTGCTACCAACGATCGAGGACTATTTGGCGACCCTTATCAGGGAACTGTTGAATTAGAGTTCGCCCCCAAACTAGGGGATGCACCAGGACCAGTAGCCCTGCGTTTGCAGTATACTAGCGCAAAGGTTAATCAAAGAGACATAAGCATTGGTGCGCTAAATGCAGAATGGGCAATTAGTCCTAAGTTGGGATTATTTGGACGCTATGGTTTTGGTAGCATCACGGGTGAAGTTGCTGATAGCTTTATTGGGTTTGCACAGACGACTTTTAACGGTAAAACCCTCAACCCTGCCACTTGGTCAGCAGGGTTAGCACTAACGGATTTATTGATGCGGGGGTCAAGGGCAGCAGTTGCAGTTGGTCAGCCCTTTATTGAAAGCAATGTGGGCAATAGCACTCAAACTAATATAGAGGCGTTTTACCGCATTCCAATTAATGAAAATATTGCCATTACCCCAGATATTCAATTAATTTTTAATCCCAACAATAATTCTGCTAACGACACAATTACAGTTGGGACGATTCGCACAACTTTCAAATTTTAGAACCCACATTCCGCACCCTAACTGTCACAGAGGGGTTTTTGCTGACTCTTGTATCAACAACGAGAGTAAAACAATACTTTTATTGCCTAAGTAGCCATATTATTTACCTACCCTAAACGATATTTCTATTCTCAATAAGGAGCAATAATTATTTAGGTTTGATTTATAAATGAAATTTATGATTGTTGAGCTAATATCTATGTTTAAGTTATGAAGTATCAATTAAAAGCGATAAGAATTTGTGACTATTAACTAAAATTAATAGCCTTCATAATAAATAAATTGTTAATGTACTGTCATCAACATTTATAATAGTAGCGGCAATTCTCTGGCAGGAAACTCAGAATGTATTTTTTCTCTGAAGTTAAATTTGAGATTGATATTTCATTGTTAAACTTCACTAAATGTGTAGATTGAAAACATTGAAATATCCATCGCATAGTCGGGTCATTTATATGTTTACCTAATTGATTTTTAATAGTAGATTTATCTGCTGATATGGCTGATCTTAATTATCTTTGAGCTAAAGTATATACTAATAAACATAATCCCATTATCATAGCCATAGATTCAATTCTTTCTGGAGATTTAAGAAAAATGCTATCTGCAAAAAATAAAGGGTCTTTAAGAAATGCAAATCCCCTTTCACAGCTTTGTTGTGCCTTGTACTCGGAAAGTATTTTATCGTTGCTCAGAGAATTTTCTTTCTTTAATATTTGTAGCAAGCACAAAGCGCCCAGCACTTTGGTTAGCCATTTTTACAGCGTTTGTATTCTCAACTAATGTTGCCTTTACATGATAAAAAAGTATTTTATCTTTTTGTTTTTTTGATTGTTTCTTTAAATAATTAACGCTATCAATTTGATAATATTTTAACTTTTTGTTTAACTTATTGACAGCTTTAACAGCCTCTTGCTGAGAATTAAATCTTGAGTCAACTAGCTTTTTTAGCTGAGCTAATGCACTGTTTTTTGACTTAGATATTCTTTTTTCCAATTTTTGCAAATCAGATTTTTTTCTTTCAGAACTTTCTATAATTAACCATCTCTGCTCAACTCCAGCATAGTCGATTTTTTTTACAGAATAAGAATATCCTGTTAAAGAACTACTAATAAAATCAGATAATGATAATGTTGATACTAGCTCTTTTGCCAGCCCTATCGTCATCGGTACTCTAGATAACCATTTCATTTCAGATAATGTACTGATATTTTTCGCATTATACAAAGCTGCATCTGCAATCATTAAACTATCATCATTCTTTATTTGTTCTTGATATTCTAAAAATATCTTAGCAAAGCTTGAAGAATCTGATTGATTTCCAGATGCTGTCTTGAAAAATACTGGTACATCTCCATCGGCAGATGATATTAATTCTATAATAAATTGCTTTAAATCGGGTCTATGATCGCGAGAATAGCCATGAGTAATTTCGCTCGCTTGTCGTGATTTTATTTCACTTTCTAATGAATCACTCTGGACAACTACCTCTGGTAAAATAGTATTATATTCGCCATGTAAATGTAATGAAGTTGAATCTAGATGTGATGATTTTAAACTGATATTAAATTTGGAAATTACACTTGCACTAATTGCTGAAAATATTTCCATTAAACCTTTAATAAATAATTTATCCATCACCCTGCCAAGCTGATCATCATTTAAATATTCAGCTTTTACTCCGAGACCTATTAAATACTCACAAGGTTTTCCTTGAAAAAACTCTGGAAACATATATAAAGGACTGCTGACAAAACCTAATCCATTTAATATCATTGCTTTGACTACATGTCCTGCACTTACTTTTTCTCCTCGCTCTTGTCCAATTAATTCATTAATAGTATCTACTAAGCCTATGGAGTCTATAATTCCTGCAATTATACCCAAGTGATCTAAATTTTGAATTTCAATTTCTTGAAGATTAGACATAGTTATGGAACAGAGTAAACGACATCTGTTTACATTTTCACATTTTCTGAGCCGAAAAATTTATTTATGCCTCAAAGGCGAGTTTCTCAGTTCCGTGTATATAGATACTTGGAGGCAATAAAAATGAGGTAATACTTCATTAGTGACAGTAATTCTCATTAACTTTTAAAAGATAGCTTCCCTTAATAGTTTATGCGTACTACTGGTGGACAACTTGTTAAGTACTAATGTACTTGTGACAGTTGGGGTGCGGAATGTGGGTTATAACCAATGACACGAGAAGTAACGATTATCTGCACATCAGGATATTCATTGGTAAAGCGAATAATATCGTTAATAATATCTTCCCGTTGGGCTGGATTAAATACTTCGTCCAAGCCATCAAACATTACCAAAGCATTACCTTTTTGCAATTGTTCATGTAATTTTAGGGTCTTCAGACTTTATGGTGATAAAAATATTTAATAGTAACTAGCTTGAAATAAGCAAAAAAAGCTTGTAATGCTTATACAGCAAGACTTGCACTCGACTTTTACGGGAAAAACAGTGTGCTAAAAGCCATATTTCTCA
>JBBQRU010000191.1:0-7853 GCA_038214545.1 Cyanophyceae cyanobacterium
CCAAGCTGCCTCTCCATCGCTGGCAACTTCAACCGTGTAGTTTTGGTCGGACAGAATCAGGGCAAGAATGCTGGTAATTGCCGCATCATCTTCTACAACCAAAATTTTCATACGTCTAATTCCCTTAAGTACAGGACAAAAGCTGGCAAAATGTTAGCAGGAACGGGTTTCCTGACAATTACTACATTTTTCAACTATAAAACTCTATAAATTAGATTACTTTACTTCGAGATGCCCTGCATCCTCATTTAGGGGGTGAGCGGTTCTCTAGTTGGAGGATTCCTATTTGCATGGTAGGCAGAAAGACCTTATTTGTTTGTTGGAGTATTTCTGCTTAGTGTGAGTCTGGCGCTCGGCTGGAAATAAGGGCAAACGCATCTTAATTATCGCTAGTGCTTGTAAATCTGCTGGACAACTTACGTTCGCTTGAGAAAACAATGATAATTCCCAAATTTCGTTTTTATCTAAATAAAATTTAATTGCTATTAATGTTTAATACAATTTAACTTATGTTAAAGAGAATACTACGATACGTGTGCGTGCGGAGTTTGATTAACTCCAATTTAATGTATGCTAACTCCCAAGAGTGTTTTGAGTTTCGCACCGGGAACTAGTCTAAACTCCAGTTATCTGGATCAATAGTTTAATTGCGAATCTTTGACATTTATTCGCAAATATGTACTATTTCAAACTAACTCAAGTAGATTATAGTTCAATACGGTTCAGTTAAGGTTGGTAATTAAGATTATTCTCAATAATTGAACGTAAGAATAAGTCTTTCAGCATTACAAAAGTTCAGATTTTTCGTTAACTGAACTGTATTGGATTATAGTTTGGTAGTAATTCCTGATAGACAGCAAGTGTTTCTTGATTCACGCGCGCAACACTAAATCGCTCTAGATTTTGTTTTGCCAAACTTTTCCACTTTTGCATAACATCGGGATTGCTGAGTAATTCCGCTAACGCAACTGCTACAGCTTGGCTATCTTTAGCTGGCACCAAAATCCCAGCCCGCAGATTATCCAAAGTTTCCGGAATGCCATCTACATCGCTGGCAATAATAGCACAACCGGCTTCCCGTGCCTCTGTTAGAACTAAACCAAAGGATTCGTGATGGGAAACGAGAACAAAGATGTCACTTGCCAGCATATAACGTTGCGGTTCTGGCTGGAAACCTTCAAAATGAATGCGCGAGGTAAAAGGTGTTTTTTTCGCTTTTGCCTCAAACATTGCGCGATCCGGACCATCCCCTACTAAATATAAATGCGCTTGCGGAAAATCGGCAGCAATTTTGACAAAGCCATCGATTAATTCGTTAATTCCTTTACGTTGATACATTCCGGATACAGTGATGATCGCCGGACGGTGTAAAGGTAGCGGTTGGTAGTCTTGAATACTTCGATGGCGGACACTGCCTAATGTGCCATTGGAGACTACGCGCAATTTTTTCTTCGGTATACCTCGTCGCACCATTGAATGAGATACGGCATTACTCACAGCAATTACGCGATCAGCTAATCCCATTAGAATAGCGCTACGCTGAAACTCATTATGTACTGTAGAAACTAAATTATATTTATAGCCGTACCTTAAAAACCATGCCAGCAGTACTCCTGTCATCATATGTGTATGCACGATGTCTGGCTGGAACTGTTGGATTATTCCCCGATAAACAGAAAGTTCTGTGATTAAATTTAAAAGTTTTCTGGACTGATTTAATTGAAAGTGCTTGATACTATAAAGTGATAGTAATGTCTCATATTGTCCGCCAGCAGATGCTATAGCAACATCATGTCCGTCTTTTGCTTGCAAACAAGCTAGGTCTACTGCTACGTTAACGATACCATTACCAACTTCTTGTATATGGTTGGTCATATGTAATATACGCATTTAGATTTTCTCCACAGCGATCGTTTATAGTAAATTGATTCTTTTTAAGTCTGCCGACACAGCCTTTGTTAAACTTTGTATATAAAAAAGGTGTATTGCAAAAATATTTGCCGGACGAAAGATTTACTCGGTTAAGTTTGATTTAAACGGGTGCTTGTCGCCCGGTCAGTTGTATTTTTCAAGCTACTGATATGCGTTCAGTTCTTTCACCACTACGATTGTCTGTGACAATACGATCTTTTAAGTTGATTGCAACGCCGCCTTTTCTAGGTAAACCTTTAATTGTTCTGCTATTACCTGTACATACGGTTCCTCCATCACAGATAAGTGACAGCCGGGAATGTAATTGATATCTATTCCTCCAGTGGTGATATCGCCCCAGCCGAATTGAGGATCGTATTGTTCGCCTATAGCTTCACACCGATTTTCATCTGAAGTCCGAAAGAGGGTCATTCGACCTGGGTAAACTTGAAAGAAATATTCGTCCAAAGCCTGCATATTAGCGTCTATAACTTTTAAGTGTTCGTCATTCTCAGCTAAATGTGGTGTAATATCTAATACGTGTTGTGCTGCATTTAAGTAACGCTTGTATCTTTGTTGAATCTCATATTTGCCCTGATAGGTCCAACCCCTAGCCTTTTGCCAAAGATACGCGGGTCCTCGTTGAAAAATATTATTTAAGTGCAGAAAAACTCGCATTAAAAGTGGCGCTCGCTGAAAATAACCAGGGCGAACGCTATCAATCATCCCTAGAAGACTGACTTTCTCACCTTGGCTGTGGAGTTGTTGAGCCATCTCGTAAACAACAAAACCTCCAAAAGACCACCCTAGTAAAAAATAAGGACCATTCGGCTGAATGCTCTTAATTTCTTGAATATAGCATGATGCCATGTCTGCAATCCGAGTATGAGGAAGCTCTTTTCCATCTAGCCCAATTGGTTGCAGCCCATAAACTGGTTGCTCCGACCCCAGATGCCTTGCCAAATCGCGGTAACACAGAGTTTCTCCACCAAGGGGGTGGATACAGAATAAAGGTGGCTTGGAACCTTTGGGCTGAATTTCTACCAGAGATGACCAAGAAGTTTTTAATTTTTTCTCAGCCAATGTTGACAAAACCTGATTACCAAGTGCTTTTTCTTCTCCTTGACGAAGTATCTTTGCGATCGCTTCTACTGTACCTGAGCGGAAGAGGGTAGCTAAAGGAAGTTTTTTGGCGAATTTATGCTCTATTTGTGCGAATAAGCGTACAGCTAGCAAGGAATGCCCCCCCAGATCAAAGAAGTTGTCCATGATGCCAATGGGTTGGATACCTAAAACTTCTTCCCAGATTTGCGAAAGCTTTTCTTCTAAATCATCGCGGGGAGCAACAAAGGTTGCTTCCAGCTCTTGCAAGGCTTGCTCAGGTGCTGGAAGAGCGCTGCGGTTTACTTTACCGCTAGGAGTTAGGGGTAGGGCTTCCAGGAGTACAAAAACCGAAGGTACCATGTACTCAGGCAGTTTTTCCTTGAGG
This sequence comes from Cyanophyceae cyanobacterium, assembly GCA_038214545.1. Classification (GTDB taxonomy): domain Bacteria; phylum Cyanobacteriota; class Cyanobacteriia; order Cyanobacteriales; family Nostocaceae; genus JBBQRU01. The sequence goes on from JBBQRU010000191.1 coordinate 3,401, forward strand.
AAGCGACGCAACTCACTAATTGTGGCTGTAGTATGTTGATTTGGGACAACGTAGGCTACTAAGCGTTTATCGCCGGGGATGTGTTCATAAGCAATGACTACAGTCTGAACTATAGATGGATGTTGGCTCAGTACAGCCTCTATCTCTCCCAACTCAATGCGAAAACCCCGTATTTTTACTTGGTAGTCACCGCGACCGAGGAACTCAATGTTACCATTGGGCAAAAAGCGAGCTAAGTCCCCAGTTTTGTACAAGCGTGCCCCCTGTTCTTGAATAAAGGGATTGGGGATGAATTTTTCATCTGTCAACTCTGGGCGGTTGAGGTAGCCTTGCGCCAGTCCAACACCGCCAATGTGCAGTTCTCCTGGCACGCCAATGGGAACAGGTTGCATATGAGAGTCGAGTAGATAAATTTGCGTGTTCGGGATTGGGCGACCGAGAGGGACGATTTTTACCCGCTCATCCTGTTGGGCAGGGATCGGATAGGTTGCAACAATTCCACAGGTTTCTGTTTGACCAAACATATTTATTAATCGTGCGCCATGTTTGAAACCAAACGTCCACTGAGTGGGAATATCAGACAGCAGCGGTTCGCTGGCAGACACAATCAAGCGCAATTTATTGTCTAATAGAGCTTGGCTCGTACCAGGTTCTAAGCTAATTAGTGTGTGAATGCAGTTGCGCCAGTAGGAGGGAACAATATCAATAACCGTGACATCGTATTGTTTAATTCCCGCAAACAGCGCTGTTGGGTCTTTTCTCTGTTCGGCAGTCGCAACTGTGACAGTAGCGCCATTAGCCAGAGGCACCATTAACTGCCTGACAGAAGATGAGAAAGCAATCGATGCTGTGTGCAAATATACATCTTCTGCTGTGATACCTAGCGCCAGTCCCATTGCCTGCGCGTAATGACACAAATTACCGTGTGTGACTTTTACCCCTTTAGGAGTCCCGGTTGAGCCAGAGGTATAAATCACATAGGCTAAGTTGGCAGTTGTTGCCGTTTGGTTTAAGTTTTCTTCTGACTGCTGGGCAATTAAATGCCAATCTGTATCGAGGCAAACGACTTGCGCTTTTATTTCGGGTAGTTCAGTTATCAGAAACTCCTGAGTCAAAAATACCCTCGGTTGAGAGTTTTGCAACATGAACCTCAAGCGCTCTTTGGGATACATTGGGTCTAAAGACACGTAAGCCGCACCCGCTTTAAGAATCCCCAACAGTCCCACGACCATCTCTATGGAACGTTCTACACATATGCCAACCAGTACATCCGGTCCTATACCCAAAGTCCTTAGGTAGTGCGCCAATTGGTTAGCACGACTATTCAACTCCTCATAGGTGAGTTGCTGGTTTTCAAACAGCACTGCCACAGTGTCTGGGTTGCGCTCTACCTGCTGTTCTAACAACTCATGGATACACTTATCCTGCGGATAGTTTGCCTGAGTATCGTTCCACTCAAACAGTAATTGGTGTCGTTCAGCTGCGGTAAGCAGTGGCAATTCGGAAATCTGCTGCTGCGAGTTAGCAACTACCGAATCCAGCAATGTTTGGAAATGCCCGATCATCCTGGTAATTGTGGCAGCATCAAACAGGTCAGTGTTATATTCCCACCACCCTTGCAATTCATGTTCTGTTTCCTTGATTGACAACGTTAAATCAAACCTAGATGTGACGTTATCGAAGTCAAAGAAAGTTGAGGTCAGTCCTGGCAAATAGAGTGCTTGTCTCGATGTATTCTGCAAAACAAACATTACCTGGAATAGGGGGTGATAACTCAACGAGCGCTCTAATTGCAGTTCTTCTACCAGCTTTTCAAAGGGCAAGTCCTGTTGGGCGTAGGCAGACATTGCCACCGCTCGCACCCTTTGCAACAGTTCCCGGAAACTGGGGTTCCCTGACATATCGGTACGTAGTACCAGGGTATTGACAAAAAATCCAATTAGCCCTTCAATCTCCGGTAAATTTCGACCGGCGATGGGAGAACCGACCAGGATGTCTTGTTGTGCGGTATAACGATACAGCAGGGTCTGGAACGCCGCCAGCAATATCATGAACAGTGTCACACCCTCTTGTTCTGACAGTGTATGCAGCGCTGCACATAAACTCTGGGGTAGTACGAAAGATTGCTTTGCACCCCGGTAGGTCTGGACTGGTGGACGCGGTCTATCAGTGGGTAATTCCAGTACTGGAGTAGCACCGGCCAGGTGCTGTTTCCAATAGTTGATTTGGTTTTCTATCACCTCACTAGAGAGCCATTGGTGTTGCCATTGGACAAAGTCGGCATACTGGATGGGCATTTTTGCCAGAGGATTGGGCTTTTTTTCTATAAATGCTTGATAAAGGGTTGTCAACTGTTCAAATAAAATGCTCATTGACCACTCATCGGAAGTGATATGGTGCATTACCAACAGCAGGATATGCTCTTGTGGAGATAGCTGAAGCAAGCAGGCACGTAGCATCAAGTCTGATGCTAAGTTGAAGGGGCGTTGCACTTCATCTTCTAGCAGTCGTTCTACTTGGGTGGTGCTTTCTGTTTCCGGACAATCCCTCAAGTCAATCATCACGAGTTCAACTGACTTAGGCTCGTTAATTAACTGTACGGGGATACCATCCTGTGCTACAAAGTTGGTTCGCAGTGCTTCGTTGTGGGCGACAATCGCATCCAGAGTCTGTTGCAAGACCGCCACGTTGAGGTTGCCTTGCAAGTGCAGTCCCTTAGAAATGTGATAAGTTGGGCTATTTGGCTCGAGTTGTTCAAAAAACCACAGTCGCTGTTGACCAAAGGATAAGGGATCTGATTCTTTGTTTATTCTTTTGGCAATAGTCTGGTGTTCTAAGGTATCACTACCTTGATTCTCACTCTGGGCGATCGCACTCGCTAAACTTGTAATAGCTAACGCTTTTGATTCGGATTCTTGCAGCCCCTCCGCCGCATCAGATGAAACAATAGGCAATTCCATAGACAGTTTCTCCGGATTTAGATTATCAACACGTCAGATGTGGTCTACTCAGATAAAGTGTAACTGTTCAAGGGGGTAACGAGAGAATAAGGGTAACAGACGATTTAATTGGTTTATTTAGCTTCGGAACCTCAAATTTAGTAACCATTGAAGGGGTTGTCAGGCGATCATCAATCAGGGAAACCAAAATTTGGTAATGTGAAATTTATGAAAGAAAAGCGCCCATCCTATGTTGAGCAGATACCCAGTGTTGATTGGGAAAAAATTCCGGCCAGTGTCCTGGAACTGGTAGAGGGAATGGGACAGAAAATCGCTCATATTTGCATCGTTTTTGCACTCCCTGAAAGGTTACGATAAAGTTAAGAATAGTTTAAGTATTTGTTTTTAATATAAATACATTTAAAATCAATATTAGTTATTATTTTAAGTATTTCAATCAACTTTACTTAATCTTTATGTTCTAGTAAATTTACTGACATAAAGATAAAGATAATATCAAGACAATTGGTTGTGTAGCCAAAACAGGTGATTGTCTGCAAATATGTTCCAGCAAATGGGTGATTTATCCCAGCGCATGTAAATGTAATAACTATTACGCAGACGAGATTCCGTCGATGTATATTTTTTACACCCGTTTTTTAAGTAAATGCAAGTACTTGGATTGAGTTTTAATTTTATCTATCAAGTTATAATTCTGTCAACCAGTTCAAGAGGTTCTCGCAATTTGGCGAGCCAAGTTATTGTAAAAAGCCGACGTAGTACTACTGTCCGCTTTCGATGCCGATTTCATCTTGATTTCATTTTTGTGTGAGAGGCTAGGTAGCAGGTGCATTAATGGTTCTCACAAATTGCGTTTGTGTATGTGAGGCAAAAACTCACGTTAATCATGTGACGGGTTGACTCTCCAGTTAACTGGAAATTACATATTAAGAAAAGTAAAGCCCTACCAGTAAGTTTGAAATAACTATGAAATTAATGAAACCCCAAACTTTAAAAACCAGCTTTGTCGCTTTTACCCTTGTAGCGATAGCCCAAAGGGCTTTAGCGCTTTGCGCTATCGCATCTTTGGCAGGCGGTGTTGTTACAGCCTGTTCTAGTTCCAAGTCAAGCCAAAACCAAGTCTCAACTCCTACCGCCACAAATGCTAGCGATAAGCAGATGGATCGTGGTGGCATGATGAAAGATGGTGGCATGATGAATCATGGTGGAATGATGAATTTAGGACCAGCAGACGCCAACTTTGATTTGCGGTTCATCGACGCCATGACTCCACACCATCAAGGCGCTATAGTCATGGCAAAAGAAGCACTACAGAAGTCTAAACGCCCGGAAATTAAACAATTAGCAAACAATATCATCAAAGATCAGAATAAAGAAATTACGGAAATGAAACAGTGGCGTCAAGCCTGGTATCCCAAAGCTGGAGATAAACCAATGGCTTATAACTCGCAAATGGGCCACATGATGGAGATGTCATCTAACCAAATGCAAGG
>JBBQRU010000192.1:0-7823 GCA_038214545.1 Cyanophyceae cyanobacterium
AGCTGGTTCGTCTGGCGCTTTATTTATGGGTGCATCTTATGCCATGCGTAGTTTGCCTAAGGAAAGTCGGAGGTTTTAATGATTGCGATAACCCATATGGCTATTAGCATTACCGGCATCAGTCTTTTCATGCAAACTGCCGATTTTCGTCTGCTAGCAGTTGGTGCGATCGCGTCTTTGTTGCCAGATATCGATACGTCAAAAAGCTACGCTGGCAAATTCTTTCCATTCGTATCTCGGTGGATCGAGCGCCGGTTTCCCCATCGTAGTTTCACTCATAGCATATTTGCTTCCTTTATCCTCGCCGCGCTGACTTACCCAATACCAATCATTCTAAAGTTACCGCTTGATTTTGTACACGTATTTAATCTTGGATACTTCTTTGGCTACTTTGGAGATATATTTACAGCCAATGGCTGCGAAATGTTTTGGCCGTCAAACAAAAGAGCCGTCTGGCCGGGAAACCGAGCTTTTCGCTTAACAACAGGTAGTCAAATTGAATACATCTTTTTGGGATTTTTAGTTTTAATTTTGCTGTCCATTACCAGCATGAATGCCAATGGCGGGATGATGACCCAGTTCAACAGACTGATCGGCAGTTCAATTGGCGTAGAGCAACTTTACAACCAGAAAGGAGCAACTAGTCTTTTAGTTGCCCATATTCAAGGAGTCATGGCCAAAGGTCGAGCAACCGCTGATGGAGACTACTTGCTCGTTGAAGCTGAAAGCAAAAGTTTTATAGTCCAGTCGAAAGCCGGAGAAATTTACAAAGCAAGTACCACAGACCCAAACGCGGAAATTATTATCACTCGGATTGTGGCTGATGTCGCGCAGGTAATAACGAAGAGAACCGACAAGTTGATGTTATATGATGTGGAGCTAGGTAAAACACTCTCCACCTATGAAAATCCCAAAATGATGGTGTATGTCAGCGGCGAGGTAAAAGTTGACTATCCGAACGATCTCAGATTGCCCAAATTTCAGCATGAATTTACGTATATACATGCTACAGGGGCAACTGTCACTTTAGAATACGCTCCACTAAAAAATGTCATTTCCCAAATTGGCGATCACTTCGCCACAGGATACTTAGAGATCAATATTATAAATCTCTAGGGCAGAAGACAAAGACCCAGCTTACTCCCACTTCGACGGATGTCCCAACTTCACCCACAGCCCCCTCGCCCACACCAACTGCGAACGATTCATCCTCAGCGCCGCGATTGTCGCCCGTCCGATTGGGGATAGTCGCACAAGCTTCTGTCCATCACTCCAAGCAAAATCTTCATCCCAGGACTGCAATTGCGGGTGAAACAACGACACACTCTGTTCAGTCACTGGGTCAACTGCCATTTGTCGATCTGCACTAATATAGCGTACCGAGTCAGGCATACCATTTTTCTGGAACATACTTGAATATATTTTAGCAGGAGAGACATTGCTTGTTTTGGTTTTGGACAGGATACTATTTCTATTGACACCTAACGATAGATTAATTTTTGCTCGTTAAATAAAAAGTGGTATGCTCCCCTAATAAACCACTTTCAAAAGCCAAATTTAATACTACTGCACTGCTTTTTTTGCTAGACAATCCAAAAGCGTTTATTATGGAATAAATCCCAGCTAAAAATCGGTAGCTCAAAAAAGCTTGAAAACATATGGAAAATAATAGCAAACAAATTTACAATTACACTGTCCTTCTAGAAAAGGAACAAGCTGGGGGTTATCACGCTTTTTGTCCTGCTCTTAAAGGTTGTCATTCTCAAGGAGATAATTTTGAAGAGACAATTGAAAATATTACAGAAGCTATTGAATTGTATCTGGAGAGTTTAATAGCTGATAATCAACCTATTCCCAAGGAAGATTTAATTGTCAAGCCGTTAAGTATTTTCGTATGAGCAATTTACCAAGTGTTAAAGCTAAAGAATTGATTCTGAACGACGGCGAGATAAGTACTATAGAGTGTTTTGTTTTATTGGGTATTAGGACTGAAGACCGAATGTATGTAGCGTGCAACTTTGTATACGTCTAGGTCGGAGCAAGGTGATTAGCATAAAGTTAGCTCGGAAAGAGTTAGGTTAGAATAGCTGTATTGTCTGGATTTGGAAATCACCATGCCTTCTCCTTTTCCGGGAATGGACCCGTATCTAGAACAGTCTGCCTTTTGGTCGTCGTTTCATAGTCGTTTGATTGTAGCGATCGCTGACTACATTGCACCGCAAATCATGCCAAAGTACTATGTAGAAGTAGAAACCAGAACATATTCTGATACTGCTGACGGTGAATTGTTGGTAGGAATTCCGGACGCAGTGGTGTTTTCTTCAGTGAATAATAGTTCACTGCCGCAGAATACAGAAGATCAGCCTTCAAGCATAGCAATTCTATCTCGCCCTCAGCAAGTCCAACTACCCACGGGGCTAGAATTAAAAGAGCGATACCTAGAAGTGAGAGAATTAGGAACAGATGCCGTAATCACGGTAATTGAACTTCTTTCGCCCAAAAATAAGCGAATTGGGAAAGGGCGCATTGCTTATGAGGAGAAGCGACAACAGATTTTAAATAGCGCGTCTCACTTTATTGAACTTGATTTACTCCGCAGCGACCCGCCAATGCCCATGAAAGGAAATGATTCTCAGTGGGATTATCGCATTTTGGTCAGTCGCAGTGAACAACGTCCGATCGCAGACCTTTACGGATTTATGTTATCAGAACCGATTCCCGTCTTCCCCCTACCCTTAAAATCAGAAGATGAAGATAAGGCGATCGACTTACAATCCATTTTGAATGGGGTATACGAACGTGCTGGATACCGTTTTCGGATCGATTATCAGCAACCACTTCCTCCACCTGTGGTGTCTCAAAGCGATCAACAATGGATTAATCAATTGCTATCTACTCTTGGGACAGACGCCACGTCACCCACAACAGGTCAGAGTTGAGCAATGCAAAGTTGCCAAAAATAGAGATGCACGCCTTTCTCTGAGTTTAGAATATTAATATAAATAGTTGCTGTGTACTATAAAGCTATGAATACCCAACTTGTGGATGGTTTAGTGCAAGTTATTCATTCCCTCTCTGAAGAAGAACGAGCGCTTTTAGAAGATAAACTGAAAAAATCAGACTCCAAAGCAGCATTCCAAAGTTTGATTGAATTGGGAGACAAAATTCATGCTCGTCGTGATGGAAAACCATTTGAACCCCCACTAGGAGACTATATTCGACAAGCTAGAGAGGAACGCAATGAGCAACACGACGAACTTATGGGTATTTGTGCTCCTCAATCTGAGGCTAAATGATGTCAGGCGTAGTCTGTGTTGATGCCAGTTTTGTCGTGCGTTTGCTGTCAAGAGGTACGTTGGAATTACGGGTTAGGGAATTGTGGAATCAGTGGCTAGATTCTAATTATACAATTGTTGCACCAACCTTAATTTACTATGAACTCAGTAATGCCTTTCACCGCGCTACTGTCGCAGGGCAAATACTACCAGAAGAAGCAGATCAATTTTTAGATGATGCCATGAGTTTAAATATCAGACTCTATGGCGATGCAGAATTACACCAACAGGCGTTGAAATTAGCGAGAACACTGAGATTATCGGCTACATACGACGCACACTATCTAGCACTAGCTCAAAGATTAGGATGCGAGTTTTGGACGGCTGATAGGCGGTTGGTTAATTCGGTACTGGCTACTTTGCCTTGGGTAAAGTTGGTATAAATGTATTGAATAGGAAAAGTGTAATCATGCCAAGTTCGGCTTGCGGTTGATATTCATTCCTAAAAAAATAAATCTAGTCAGTAGTGCAAAACATCTCATGTAGTATGCTTTTACTGTCCCACTTGTCACCGATGGGGCAGTGCAGGTACGCGAAGTGGGAGTTAAAGTTTTGGTACAGGAATCCTCTTCTAAGATGGGATTCGGGAAAATTACTCAAAAATGGTTGGCGGTAGCAGCTAATCGGTTAGTGATTTTGTTGCTGGTTGGTGGATTGCTGTTTCGCTCAGTTGTTGCTTTCTGGCTTTACCCGACTTTTGATGAAGCTTACTATTATCTTTATAGCCTGCATCTAGATTGGAGTTATTTCGATCATCCGGCGTTGGTGGCGCTGACGACTGGGTTGGGTCCGTGGTTGACAGGGGATGTCTCCCAATTCACGATTCGTCTGGGAGCACTGATTTGTTATACAGGTAGTTTGGTATTGTTGTACCTGAGTAGCTGGAAATTATTTTCGCCTACTGCTGCGACTTTAACTTTAGCGATCGCTACCATCGCCCCCATATTCTCAATTGGTTTTGGCATCCTCAGTTTACCCGACAGTCCGTTAATGTTGTTTTGGTCAGCCGCTTTATATTGTGCTGCTGATGAATTTTTTCGACAACCACACTCTGAAGACCAAACTAATTTATACCTTCCTAGTTATCGCTTAACTATCCTGAGTGTTTTAGTCGGATTAGCCTGTGAAAGTAAATATCATGGCTTTGTTTTAGGCTTCGGGTTAGTTGGTTTTTGTTTAACTAGTCGCCGTCATCGTCGGGCGCTACTTTCTCCTTGGGCATGGCTAGGAATCGCCTTATTTATCCTGACTATTTCGCCAACTGTGTTCTGGAATATACAACACGACTGGGTATCTTTTCGGTTTCAATCAGCGCGAGCGGTGCCGAAAAATGGTTATAGTTTGCTGAGTCTAGCTTTAGTCTGCCTTGCTCAGATAGTTTATTTATTCCCGACGATTGGAGTACCACTGTGGTGGTTAACTTTGCGATCAACAGTCGCAAGCATCAGGCTTTTTTCACAAACACCCGCCTTAAATGAAGATTTAGAACTCAAACAGCTATTTATTTTATGGGTGTCTCTACCGCTAATTTTTGGTTTTACTCTGATGGGAGGATATAGGCAAATTCTTCCTGGTTGGACAATGCCAGGATTTTGGGGTATGACTTTATTGCTAGGGCGACAAGCAGCTATTTGGCAGCAACAATTATACCGTCGGGTGCGAAGATGGCTTTTAGGTTCAGGAATTGTGCTGACTAGTCTTTTACTCGTTGCCTTGCTCCATGTTGCAACCGGGACGTTCCAAAAACCTAGTCAATATGCGTTATTTGGCGGCTTTTTGGCTCCTAAGGTCGATCCTTCCACAGAATTAATCGATATTCAGCAACTGCGGCGTGGTTTTCAGGAATCACCGCTGCTGAGTGCAGCGTTACACAACTCTAGCTTTATCTTTACCAACCGCTATTATCTCGGTGGACCGATCGCAATGTCTTTAAAACCGCTAGCTGATAAACCGATTACTTGCTTTGATATTGGCAACGATCAGCGGGGTTTTGCTTTTTGGTCAAAAGCTGATGAATGGCTGGGAAAAGACGCATTATATATTACAACCGCTCCTTTTAATCTTCGAGAAGACTTAATGACTAGCTACCGCGACCACTTTCGGAGTGTGGATGAAATCGCGACCATCCCGATCCGCCGAGGTGGAACTGTAATTAATGTTGTTTACGTGTATCAAGCCTCAACACTGATTAAGCCCTATCCTCGGTCTTACGGGAAGGTATAACTCACATATTTTTAGATGGATTTAAGATTTTGGTTTGAATGACCGCGCGTTTCCCACTCCAGGAGCACTGGCAACGGTGAAAAACTCGCCTATAATTGGCGCAGGCGGGATTATAAAATTTATGGCAAAAATCTTTACTAGCTAAAATAATCGCTAGTTTTTTTGATAGCTTTAAGGTGGATTTAGATCGGCTGTAATTTTAACAAGTGCATTTATTATTTCAACGCGAGGTGATGAGCGATGATGATATCGAGCCGATACGACATAGATGCGATCAAAAAAGAAGCGCGTCAACTTGTCAAGCGGGGAATTGTGAGCCGTAAGCAGACAATTTATGCTCTTTGTCAATGTATTCCGGCGCGGGATTGGATTGGTGTTGAGTGCGAGTTAGAAAGAAACGACTTTTTGCTGCGAGATCGAATTATTGACCTCTTAAGTGGCGAAGATTGGCAAGATGACTAAGTACTGAATAAGGAATTGATAAAATGTTACTGCATTTGAGTACTTGGCAAGAAGTTGAAACTTATTTAGAGCAGTCTCCAGGAATTATCCTCCCAATCGGCTCAACAGAACAACATGGTCCGACAGGATTGATTGGTACGGATGCAATTTGTGCGGAAGCGATTTCTGCTGGTGTCGGGGAAGCAACTAAAGCAATGGTCGGTCCGACAATTAATGTGGGGATGGCATTACATCATACGGCTTTTCCTGGCTCAATTAGTTTGCGTCCGAGTACGATGATTCTGTTGATTCGAGACTATGTGACAAGTTTAGCCAAAGCTGGTTTTACTAAGTTTTATTTTATCAACGGACACGGAGGCAATATTGCTACATTGAAAGCAGCCTTCTCGGAAACTTATGCCTGTTTAGATGATTTAAAAATTGCCAATGCTCAGAAGGTACAATGTCAAGTTGGTAACTGGTTTATGTGTAGTTCTGTGTATAAGTTGGCAAAAGAATTATATGGCTCAAGCGAAGGTTCTCACGCTACACCAAGTGAAGTAGCGGTGACTCAATATATTTATCCCCAAGCGATTAAGAATGCGCTTTTGTCACCAGAAGTCGCATCAGGACACAGAATTTACAGCGCGGCTGACTTTCGCCAACGTTACCCAGATGGACGCATGGGTTCCGATCCGGCTTTAGCCACACCAGAACACGGTCAGCAGTTTTATGATTTAGCGGTTAAAGAACTCAGTAATGGGTACTTAGAATTCTTGAATGCAATTTAGAGACGCGCACTGCGCTTCTATGGTTGCAAATCGTTTTAAGCTCTTTGCTTAGCCAATTCGTCTAATTCTTGACGAATATCGCGGCTAATCACACCTATTGGTTCAATTTTGAGTTGATCAAGAAGCTTATTCACGCCTGCTTCTGTTTGTGAACCATAAAACGGTTGATTTGATGGTAAGCCAGCGTCAACAACTGAATTCAATTCAAATTGCAGAATTTTCATGACTTCTGCGGCTTTAGCCATTGTTTTTGACCCCACAACGCTATCAGCGACTAAACCGTAATCATTTTGAAAGTTACGGATTCCCTGCATTGTTTTTGCGCTATTTAAGGGAGAATTATCTGCTGAGACCGGAAATCCTTGGCGGACATTGCTAGCATCGGCTTCGAGATATCCTAAACCAAAGAGAATAGAGCGGAATTGAGCATTGGTATAAGTAATCATGATGTAAATCCAAAGTTGCTTACACCACATATCTACAAACTAGAATCAGAAATTCCGTAAGTTATGAGAAAAAAAATGTGAATATTTTTTTGAAAATTAGTGGCAATTTTTCATTCAATAGTACCTGTTTGGGTACTATGATTTAATCACTTTATAGTCATCAATCTTCCTTAAGCAACTGAGACAGAACAACTTGAGCGCGTTTGTAAATTACACCAGGTTGTGAACTCTCGCGCGGACCTGCAACATTTAAAATCCGAATCTGGTTTTCCTGAATCCATTTTTGAAATCGAGTAATGTCATCTTGACTGAACGACAGCGCGTCAATGACGAGGACGGGGCGGTGATATTTATGCGCCAATTCGGCTGTTAACTTGGTTCCACCTGAGAGGTTTCCATAGGCGAGAATCATTGTCCCGTCAGAATCGCGGACATTCCACTCAGTTCGGATTGCGTAGTCTGTACTATTGGTTTCTTGTAACGGATAAATAGGCGCAATTTTTCCATCTTCAGCCAGCCGACCTTTAGGACACCAGCCCCGAACTGGGAGAAAAAGTGATAGCGCTGTGTCGAGTGCAGCCCGGTCA
>JBBQRU010000193.1:0-7795 GCA_038214545.1 Cyanophyceae cyanobacterium
TGTTGTTGAAGGAATAAATAACAAACTAAAGGTTATTAAAAGATTGGGATATGGCTTTCGCAACTTTGAAAATTTTAGACTACGCAGTTTATTATCCTGGCATTTTAGTATTAATTCACCATAAGGGGAGCGGTAGAACCGCTAATCCGTAATGCTGAAGGTGATTATACTCCAGCTCATCGCTCGCTGTTAGAGTTTTTTGTAGCTTATAAGTTTGCCGCCGAGTTGGGTGCGTTGGCTGATGATTTTACAGAACTAGCTCAGGCACAGTCTTGTTTAAACCAAAATGCAATACCTCAAGATTATACTTGGTCTAGTTATTTTTCTCGGCAGTTGGATGGAAATGGGAGAAGTGTGGCAAAAGTGCCGCTCAAAGCATTTACAAGTGAGTCCCTAACACAACTTCGGCAGACTTTTGGAAAAGCACCATTAACAAAAGCGGTAATAGATTTGCTTGTGCCAATGCTATCAAAAGATCTGACCCACATTCTCCAAGCCACACGAGGGAAAACAGAAGCCGAGGTAGGTTATGTTGGCGGGAATGTGGCGACATTGTTGGTGAAAGTTGATAAAACAGCTTTGGAAGGTGAAGACCTCAGTCAAGCAGTGATTAAAGGTGCTGACTTTAGTCATGCGAGTCTATGTCATGTCAATTTTAGGGAGGCGAATCTTGCCAATTCTGTTTTTCCCCAAGTTTTCGGTGTTGTTTTTTCCGTAGCATATAGTCCAGATGGTCAGGTATTTGCAACAGGTGATGCTAACTGTGAAGTTAACCTCTGGCTAGCAGAAAATGGTCAACAAATCTTGAGCTTTAAAGGTCATAGAGACTGGGTACGCTCAGTGCTCTTCAGTGCTGATGGCAGAACTCTATTTAGTGGTAGTTATGACCAAACAATCAAGATCTGGGATATCCACTCCGGTCAGTGTTTAAAAACTTTGCAGGGACATACTGGTAGGATACATTCAGTAGTAATAAGTCCTGACGATACAACCTTAGCTAGTGGTAGTCACGATACAACTGTGAAATTGTGGGATGTTCGCACAGGAGAATGCCTGAAAACCTTCCAGGGACATATTAAAGCAATAGATTCAGTAGCAATCAGTTCTGATGGTATAACCTTAGCTAGTGGTAGTGACGATACAACTGTAAAATTGTGGGATATTCGTACAGGAGAATGTTTGAAAACTTTCCAGGGACATACCCGTAGAGTCGGTTCAATAGTTATAAGTCCTGACGGTACAATTTTAGTTAGTTCCAGTAGTGACAATACAATCAAGCTCTGGGATATTCACACAGGAAAGTGCCTGAAAATTTTACATGGGCATACGAATGGAGTATGGACTTTAGCAATCAGTTCGGATGGTAGTACCCTATGTAGTGGAAGCAAGGATAAAACCGTTAAGCTGTGGAATATTCAAAATGGGGAATGCTTAAAAACTTTACAGGGACATACAGACTGGATGAGGTCTGTAGCTTTCAGTCCTGACCTTACTACTATCATAAGTAGCAGTGATGACCTAACCATTCGGCAATGGGATGTTCGGACAGGCAAATGTCTAAAAACTTTGCAAGGTTATATTAGTGCAGTCCGGTCAGTAGCAATCAGTCCTAATGGCAAGACTTTAGTTAGTAGTAGCGAAGAACAAACTATTCGCTGCTGGAATATTCATACAGGAGAATATTTTCAAAGCTTGCTAGGTCATACTGGTCGGGTAAATGCGATCTTCATTAGCCCTGATGGTAACACCTTAGCTAGTAGCAGTTATGACAGAACAATTAAACTATGGAATATTCACACTGGCGAATGTCTAAAAACTCTACAGGGAGATACTGGTGGGGTAAATTCAATCACAATTGACTCCTACGGTACAACGATAGTTAGTGGAGGTGATGACAACACAGTAAAGCTATGGAATATGATTACAGGAGAATGTATAAGAACTTTACAGGGACATACTGATTGGGTCTGGTCAGTAGCAATTAGTCCTGATGGTACAAAAATCGTTAGTAGTAGTGCTGACAACACAGTACGCTGCTGGGATAGCTGTACAGGGCAGAATCTCACTACTTTGCAGGGACATACTGATGTGGTCTGGTCAGTAGCAATTAGTCCTGATGGTACAAAAATGGTTAGTGGCAGTGCTGACGAGACGATTAAATTATGGGATATCTATACGGGAGAATGTCTCTTAACCTTGGGAGGACACAATAGTTGTGTATATTCCGTAGTGTTTAGTCCAGATGGTAAAACTATAGCTAGTAGCAGTTATTCCAAAACAATAAAAATTTGGGATCTAAGTACAGGAGCATGTCTTAAAACTTTACAAGGGCATGCTTACTCAGTGCGATCGCTCTTCATTAGTCATGATGGTAATCTCCTCGCTAGTGGTAGCTGGGATCAAACAATTAAGCTTTGGGATTTTCACACAGGCGAGTGTCTAAAAACGTTAGTTAACAAGCCTTATGCGGAAATGAATATCACAGGTGTTAAGGGTTTAACGGAAGCTGAGAAAGCCACACTCAAGGCTTTGGGAGCAGTAGAAGATGGGGAATAAAGGTTGTCTTTAAAAAATGATACAGCCCATTTGAGCAAGAAAATACTATCAGTGCTAGCCTGAATAATAATATTCTCTTTAATCTCCTTTCTATGTCGTCCGTCGCAATTGATACTGTCGTCAAAATGATGGAATCTCTCCCTGTGGAAATCCAAGAGCGAGTTGCAAAGCATTTTCTTGAGTACGTCAGCGATTTGCAAGATGAAGCGCGTTGGGATGAATCATTTCAGAGAACTCAGAATAAGCTGGTTGATGCTGCCCGTCGAGCGAAACAGGAGATTACCGAAGGACAGGCAAGTGCAATGGATTACGAACAGCTATGAAGTCGGCAACGCTGCCGTCTTTTTGGAATGAATATCGGCGATTAAATCAAGAGGTCAGACAAAGTGCGCGGAAAGCTTATCGGCTATGGACAGAGAATCCATTTCACCCGTCTCTTCATTTTAAGTGCGTGAACAGCGAAGAGGGAATTTGGTCTATTAGGGTGACGAGGGGCTATCGGGCAGTTGGAGTCTTCGAGAATGATACGGTGACTTGGTTCTGGATTGGGTCTCATGACAAATACGAGCAGTTTTTCTCGTAGTTTGCTCTATAATCGTCGTAAGGCTTGATATTTAGCGATAAGTCACTGTTTTGAGGTTCTATGCAATTAAAGCCAAAGCTTACAGTTAAGGATTTAGAACACTTACAATCTCAGCATCCTGACTATCGCATGGAGCTAGTAAACGGGGAAGTGATTGTCATGAGTCCGTCAGGTTACGAATCAGATGAAGTTGCAACCGAAATGTCAGCACAACTCCGGAACTGGGTTAAACCTCGAAAACTAGGCAGAGTCACGGGTTCTAGTGCTGGCTTCATTCTACCAAATTCTGATACGCGTGCGCCGGATGTTTCTTTTGTCCGAGCTGAACGATTGCGGCGTAGCCCTCGATCGTTTGCAGAATTAGCTCCTGATTTGATGGTCGAGGTGAAATCTCCAACAGACAGTTTAACGACTTTGAGAGATAAAATTGACCAATTCCTGAAACTCGGAACTCGGGTGGGAATTCTCATTAATCCAGAGAAAGAATGGGTGGAAGTCAGACGTTCTGGACAAGAGCCAATTACACTTCGCAATGGTGATATTTTGACAGTACCTGATTTGCTACCTGGATGGGAAGTAAATATCGGCGACCTGTGGGCAGTTGAATTTAACGATTAGCATTATTAAGGAGGATAAGTGATTGAGGCAACGCAAATAGCTGTACATTCATGACTGCGGCTCGATTTAGATGCGGGAAAACTGGGCACACTGATGATGGAAGTAGGGCTAGAGGTTCTGAGGAACCAACATTTCAGGAGGTAAGAAAAGAGATTTGGTAATTATTATTAAGGAGCGTGCAACCAAAGAACAGGTTGAGGAAATGCTACGGTCTTTGAAAGTCTATATCAAAATAGCAGTAGATATAGAAAAAGGTATTCTCGCAGGAGGAGGAGAACAACATGCTGAGTGTAAAATTGTATTATTGAGAGATGGTAGTAAGCAAAAAGATATTTAGGGTGCTGATTGGCTTCCCTTTACTCAAAAAATGGCTTATGAATCAATAATTAATGTTCGCCCCAGTCAAAATAATCGGTCAATGATTATTCAAGATTCAGTAATTCGAGAACGTGTTACACAAATTACTTGGGAGTTAATAGGTGGTTATGAACCAGAATTTAAATGAAAAACAAGCCCGCTTTCAAAAGGACAATACATCAAATCGTTTAGGACATATAGCGTCCAACTTGGCACGTATTAGATCTTTTTCCAATATCGCTCATAAAGAAGCAGTAAGCAGCGTGATTTCGGAAACCAAGTGGTTTATTGAGTGGACAGCAGCAGAAATTGAACCAGAAGAAGCTGAGGAATTAGTTAATATTCAAGTTCAACTTGCGGGTTGGGAGTTGGATTGGGATAAAATATGGTCGGATAATAACGCTCGTACTCAAGTTGCCGAACAAGCAGGTATTTGGTCGGGACGTGTATTAGATATGTCAAGGTTGCTCACCGGCTTGAAAAACCAAAAAATCCAAAAAAATGCGTTTAATATCTTTTCTACGTCGTTATAATTTATATAACTACGAGTTAGGGGAAAATAATGTTGCAATCAATTCAAGGAGTATATAAGCACGGCAAGATTGAACTTGCTGAGTTACCAGCCGACGTATCAGAAAGTCTTGTAATTGTAACTTTTTTAGAGTCTATAAAAGCGAATCAACCTCCAGTAGAAAGACAAATAATACAGTTTGGTATGTTCTCTGCAAATAAACAATCGACAGAAGAAGATTTTTAAATTGCTGCCCGTTGGGTGAAACAGGAAATTGCCGAAGGATAGGCAAGTACAATGGATTACGAATAGTTATAAAGACGGCAACGCTGCCATCTTTTTGGAACGAATATCGGCGATCAAATCTAGATGTCAGACAAAGTGCGCTCTTTGCTACAGGAAAGCGGCAGGTGATACACCGAACCTCGCTGCAAGTAACTTGGCTTGCCGCGCATTGATCTTGCGCTTTCCGTTGAGAATGTCGCTAACAACAGAATGGGCACCAATTTCAGAGACCAGATCGGTTTGCTTCAAGCCATTTTGTTCCATCATGAAACGTAGCGCGTCATGTGGCGCTGCACCTTCAATGAAGTGGCGAGTATTCTCGTAATCTTCTACCAGTTGACTTACAAGGTCAAGAAACTCAGCCAGTTCGTGTTCTTCGTTATCGCCCACAACATCAAGCAGACCACTCATGAAGCTGACTACTTGCTCATATTGTGCATCGTTGCGAATCGTGACGATTTTTACCGGCAGCGAGGCTTGAAATGCTTTCCAGGCTGGTGCAATGGTGGCGGTATTGATAATGAATTCGCTCATGATTTTCTGCTCCTGTAAGCTTTGTTCCAGCGGTCATATATTGAAAAATATTTACTGTTTAATGCGAGTAATAGAGCGCCCTTGGTATTAAGAGCGCTCTTCATTAGTAGTTAATGCTTTACAAGAGAGAAGCGTTTCCTAACGAACTAGGTTTAAAAGCTCTTTAGGAGAAGCTAACAAGTCAATGGCTACGAAGAAGATCTTGCCTTCAGGGTTGAGTAAAAACCGCCAAGCCATATTCATGCCCACAGCTGCACCAAACCAAGGAGTCTGAACCTTACCTGTAACTTTAACTTGAGTGTAGCCATCATCTACAGGTTCAGTCACCCCACGCTCTGGAAGCAATTTCAGATTCTGGCATTCTTCCCGGAAAAACCGCAGTATTGCATCTTTGCCAATAATCGGTTTTTGGAAGGGAGGCTGCAAAGCGCCATCTGCTACGAACAACTTAATCATTTGCTCGAAGTCATTTGCATTCAAGTTGTCCATGTAACTCAACACCGTTGGGTTATCGAGACCTTGAATGGTGACTTGAGTCCGCTGAGATGTTGCTTGAGGCACAACATTAGGTTCAGAAATTCTGGTGAATTCGCCTAGTTTACCAGTATCAAACCCCATGTTCACAACAGAGTTTCGCAGTACGGTGATCTGTTGTCCTTGATCCAGAGTTTTGAGGGTTTCTAATACAGCAGTAGCGTTGGCTGAAAGCTTATAGCCAGTCGGAATTGGTGCGACAATGCCTTGCTCCATCCATTCCCCAAGCTGATTCCAAAAGCCTAGCTTAATATTTGGCGACCAAGTAGCATAGGTGCGGCAAATCGGTGTATCTGCGTGATTTGCCAAATCGCACATCACCTGAGTTTGCTCTGCAAAAGACATTTGCTTGACTTGGTTTAGCATTCCTTCAGCAAACTGCATATTGGCTGCACCAGGAGCCGCAACCGTTACAGTTTTACCCATTTCTAAGAAAGCGAACCACGTCCAAGCAAGTTGATCTTCGGCACTAAGTTTGTTAAATCGTGCAGTCAAAGCTGGCACTGCATCAGCTGATAGGGTGCCTGGGAAAATACCACGAGCGGAATCGATAGTGATTGCCATATGGTGGACTACCTCATGAGGTTTTCAACTGATCAAAGGTGAAGCAAGACATTTTTAAATTACAGTTTTACTTCCCCTTGATCAAATTATCACAAAGAGTTACCAAAACTAAATAATTTTCTCTTGCTATCAGAAATTTATGATCTCGGTGCCTATAATTCTTGGAAACTCTTCTCTGACTGTGATTAATTATCTTTATGATCCAGATTTACTTTTTTAATATTTCTCTAGATTTCTTTTTAACAGTTCCTGATCTGCTACCTGGATAAGAAGTAAAGGCTATTTAAGCTTAATTCTTAACCTTAAGTAGCTAGTCCAAGTTAAATTACTTAGATTGGCTACAAAAAATACAGACATAAGGCGATAATTACTGTAGCCAGATGCGAATGTGTACACTTAACTTGATTGTTTTAGCTTTGACATAGCATAAACTAGAAAAAAACAATACTAATTAATTATTCAGGCGAGGAATTATGTTGTCAACCCGCCCTACCTCTGATCTTAACTTCACTGAGCGAGAACGTCGCTCCATGCAGCATTCGATAGATTACTCGTCAGTACAATCACTGCCGGAAATCTGGTCAATTGCTCAAGACAAATTTGGCGACACGATCGCTCTCCACGACCCTCACACCAAACCAGAGATAAAAATTACTTATCGCCAGTTACATCAGCAAATCCAACAATTTGCCACAGCGTTACAAATCTTAGGAGTAAATACAGCGGAACGTATTGGGCTATTTGCTGACAACTCTCCACGCTGGCTAATAGCCGATCAAGGAATCATGACGGCGGGTGCAGTGGATGCTGTGCGCGGTGGACAAGCAGATCGGCAAGAATTACTCTACATTCTACAAAGTAGCGGTAGTACGGCTTTAGTCATTGAAGATCTCAAAACTTTAAAAAAGTTGCGTCCGGAGTTAGACTCGTTACCGCTTAAATTCATCATTTTGCTCTCTGACGAACAGCCAGCAGCATCAGAAACTCTCAAAGTGTTGAACTTTTCCCAACTGATGGCGATGGTTGGTGATACTGTCTTACAACCAGTCAAGCAAGATCGACAGACACTAGCAACCCTACTTTATACCTCCGGAACTGGCGGTCAACCCAAGAGTGTCATGTTATCTCATGGTAACTTGATGCACCAAGTTACAGTGCTTGGGGCAGTTGTCCAACCAGAAGTTGGCGATGTGGTTTTGAGTATTCTACCAATCTGGCATGCTTTTGAACGCAGTGGTGAATATTTTTTACTT
>JBBQRU010000194.1:0-7752 GCA_038214545.1 Cyanophyceae cyanobacterium
CGACATCAGCATACCTTCCCAAATCTTCTTTCTCTGTACCTGGAGAAAGTAATTCTACCACCACAAATGGGTTAACGCCTTCTTGCCAAACTAAATAACTTAAACGTAACTCAGTCCCTTCATACAAACGCTCTACTCCCACGACTAGAAACCAGTCGGGACGCTTATACCATTGAGTATGACGGACATCATAGTAAAGGTTTAAGTCCGAACCCGTAAAAATTTCTGTAGGTGAGTAATAGATACAACGAAAAGTACGGCTTAGTAGTTGGGGTTGCAGGTCATGGTATTCGTCAGGCAAACCAGGTTCCTCCGGATCTTCACTTTTGAGATCGTACATCGTCGGGAGTGTAAGTTTGGCAGATAGAGGCGGATCTGCTTGCGGAATTCGGCAAAAGTTTTGTGTCATAAGATTTTAGATTTGGGAATGTGTATTAGTTAGTAGTTGCGCTTTAGCGCTCTAAATCTGTAACGCTAAAGCGCAACTACGAACCTTTTTTCTTACGATCTACTTATCTATACTAATTAATCAGGAAAATTACAGGTGCGGTCAATTGTAAGGATATTATAGACCATCGGATACAGAACTTGTAGGGTTGTGCCAAGAATTGTGCTTTCTAACTAGAGTAAAAATAATGACATCAAAAATAGCAGAATATTTAGGCTTGTAGCTTTTGTGAATTTCTCCGGGAAACTGGTATTAATAAAGTGATATTGAACGCTGTGATATATAGCGATCGCAGCTTAAATACAGTGTCAATCAGTCTTAAAATCTCGGCGTATTCAAAACTTACTACAAGATTTATAAACACAACTCTTCTCTAATTACATTAATTACTAAGCTAATTGGCGCAATTATTCCTTTGATAATCCTATCAACAGTGACTTTGGTTCATGTGTTATTTATCTCGTGAGATGCTGAGATCGGATTTAAATATTTGTATTAAATATTACAATTAATGTATTTTGTACATATATACTCGTACTATTCGCGATCTAAAAGTAAACTTTAATACTAAAGAAATAACATATTTACGGTTGAATAGAATTAAGCAACCTCACTATATCTGGGCAAAATGACAACTGTAATATTTATACATGGAACAGCCGTTGACCAAGAGATGTATAATGGAACACTTGAAGCAATTCGGCAAGAGTTTGAGCGTCTTCGTGCAGATGTCAAGGTTGCTGAATGTTTTTGGGGTGATCGGGGGGTGAAGTTAAATGAAACATTTGTGTCCATACCGACGCCAGCATCTAAGTCTAATGCGACACCAGCATTGGTTATAGAAGATGAGCAAATTTCGCTCTGGGAGAGATTATACATTGACCCTCTATGTGAATTAAAAGTGTTGTCGGATCGAGAAACGAGTGAAGATAGTGAACTAGAGGAGGACGCAGGTGATGTACTCTATTCCCGCTTGTACAGTCTCCAACTAAAACCCGAACAAGCCAAATTGTTAGTAGAGGCGGGAATTGCAGAGTTTTTTGATAAAGCAAAAGAGACGGTTATAAGTAGCAACGATTACAATCAAGCCTTAAAAAAAGCCCCGAAATTATCAAGTGACTATTATCTTGCAGTAGCAAGAGCTATTGTTGCCCAAGCAATGCTTAATGGCTTAAAACAAAATAAATACATAAAAATACGTAATAACTCGAAATTGCGAGATCAGGTAGTGAAATTGTTAGCTTTGTCTTTAGGAAATGAGGAATTAGGAATTGGAGGTTGGGCGTGGAAGCGATTATTATTGTTAGGGACTTTTGTGGCGATGCCTTACCGGAGTAACATTACCAAGGCAATTTTAGCAATACCTGATGATATATTGCTTTATCAGACACGAGGGAAAAGAATTAGACAACTTATCCAAGACAAAATTGCGGAAGCTGAAGCGCCAGTAGTTTTGCTAACTCATAGTTTAGGAGGTGTTGCTAGCATTGATTTACTAGTAGAACAAAACTTGGAAAAAGTGGACATGTTAGTAACGGTTGGTTCTCAAGCACCAATTTTATATGAGATTAATTGCCTATACAGCTTAGAACACGGTGAACAATTGCCAACGCATTTCCCGAAGTGGTTGAACATCTACGATTCGCGTGATTTTCTCAGTTATGTTGGGGCTGCGGTCTTCCCTAGCAAGGTTGAAGATGTAGAGGTAAATAATAAACAACCGTTTCCGCAATCGCATGATGCTTATTGGGAAAATCAGGAGACATGGCAAGCTATTATTGAGAGGTTGCCATGACAGAGTTAATTGCCGATCCTAAGCAGACTTATGCTTTAGTAGTAGGTATAGAAAAGTATGCATACTCTCGTTTAGATGTCTTAGGTGGTGGTCCTGTTGATGATGCACTAAAGTTTGCTGAATGGTTGAGCCAGAAAGGTGTACCATCAGGAAACATCGAACTTTGCTTGTCGCCTGTAGATCAGAATCACCACTTGGTCAAGAAATACCAGTTAAAAATACAAGAAGCAATAAGCCGACATTGGACTTACATTATCAAGGAAATTCTATCCAAAAAGTCAGGACATTTACTGTATGTTTTTTGGGCGGGACATGGGTTGCTGACTTTAGAAGGGGAACGTCGATTAATTTGTGCTAATGCGACGCAGCAAAATATGCACAGTCTAGATGTGGATTCTTTGCTGCTTTTTCTCGCTTCCTCACAATCTCAGATTCCCAATCAGATTTGTCTGATTGAAGCTTGTGCTAATTATGATTCTGAGGTGCGGACGGCTTTAGATGGGAAGAAATTTCCTCACGATGCTCTCAGGACAAATAATCAACAATTTGTATTATTTGCTATTAAAGAGGGAGAGGTAGCAAACGTTAATGCTGGCACAGGTTATTTTTCTCAAACTTTACGAGACGTTTTAGCACAAGAACCACTTTTTCCTCCAGATATGGATGCTGTTGCCGAGAAAGTAAAACAGCAGCTTAAAGTTCTCGATAAAAGCCAACAACCAACATATTGGGAGCGTCGAAGTTTTAATGGCGATCGCAAGTTCTATGATTTCCAAAATATAGACTGGCGCGAAGTCAGCCGCGAGAAACTGTTACAACGGCAAAAGCTGACTACAAATCCCCTAACATCAGAAATTTATCAAGTCAAAGACGTTTATGTTCCCTTGGGGTTAGTAGAACGTAAAAAGCAACCCCAGCGTCAAGGTGATGTCTCGCCAGAAAAGGGTTCAGAAATATACAAAGAGACAGAAATTACCAAAAAATTTGAGCATGATGAATTCCTAAAAGAAGTTCTAAGGGATAGCAAAAGCCCCAAAAGTGGCGGTAAACGTATTGCTATCATCGGCGAACCAGGAGCAGGTAAAACTACACTATTACAAACAATTGCTGATTGGGTATATCGTGAGATCGATCAGGCTATAGTCATTTGGGTATCTTTAGCAGATTTGCAGGGACAGGAAGTAGAACAGTATCTATTTAACACCTGGTTAACTACCGTCGCTAGAAAAAAAGGTAGGGCTAAAACCACTGAAGAGTTTCAAGATGATTTTGCTACCCAGTTTAGTCAAGGTCGGGTATGGCTGCTACTAGATGGGTTAGATGAAATGTCTACTACCTCAGGTAATCCTCTAAGAAATATTGCGTTACAATTTGAAAATGGTGGCTCAATCTCTCAAGCACTAATTGTGCTGACTTGTAGAGTAAATCTGTGGGATAGCAGCGTTAACGAACTGAATTATTTTGATACATACCGTACCCTGGATTTTTCTTACCCAGAGCAGGTAGAGAATTTTATTACTCGTTGGTTTGTCAAATCAGAGTCTCAACGCGGCAGCGATTTGAGCCAAGCTTTGAAAGAAACAGGTAAAGAACGAATTCAGGATTTAGTGAAAAATCCTCTCCGCCTGACGTTGCTTTGTTTAAATTGGCAGTTAAGAGAAGGCAAGTTACCAGATACGCAGGCAGGACTATATCAGCAATTCGTTGAGAGTTTTTCCGATTGGAAAAAAGACTTATTTGACACACATCTTAACCCGAAGCAACTCTATTCAGAACTAGGCAAATTAGCTAAAGAAGCTATAGATACAGAGGCTACTCGTTTTCGCTTGCGTCAAGAGTTTATCAGCAACTTCTTAGGAGAGGTTGATGATAAAAATTCCCTGCTGACATTGGCACTAAAATTGGGTTGGCTGAACCGGGTAGGAATAGACGAGGGAAAACCTGTTTATGCTTTCTTCCATGCCGCGTTTCAGGAGTACTTTGCCGCCAAAACAATTAATGACTGGAAATTCTTTCTCAATCACATACCCAAAAATCCTAGTCAGGGAGATTATCGCATCTTTGAACCACAATGGAGGCAGACAATATTGCTTTGGTTAGGACGTGAAGATTTAGCCAAGGAGCAGAAGCAAGCGTTTATTGAGGCATTGATAAAATTTGATGATGGATGTGGACAGTGGTCGGGTAAAGAGCAAGTAAATAAAGGCTTTTATGAATATCAAGCGTATTTTTTAGCCGCAGCAGGTATCGCTGAGTTTAAAGATTTTTCTCAAATAGATGAAATAATAACGCAAATTATCAAGTTAGGCTTTAGCTACTTTCTAGGTCCAATTAAAAATGAAGCTTGGGAAACACTAGAAAAGACAGAGCGCACAAAAGCAATCGCCGCCTTAGTGCAACTGCTGAAATCAACTGATGTAAGTAACGAAAGCCGTTGGATGGCGACCAATAGCTTACGGAACATCGACCCAGGCAATAAACAAGTAATCGCTCCCTTACTGCAACTACTGAAATCAACTGATTACAGTAACGACACCTTTATGTGGGCGACCAATAGCTTACGGAACATCGACCCAGGCAATGAACTAGTGATTGCCGCTTTAGTGCAACTGCTGAAATCAACTGATGTCGATGACGACACCCGTAAGTGGGCGACCGAAATCTTAGGGAAAATCGGCACAGGCAATGAACAAGCGATCGCTGCCTTATTACAACTGCTGAAATCAACTGATACGGATGACGACACCCGTAGCTGGGCAGCCGAAAGCTTAGAGAAAATTGGCATGGGCAATGAACAAGCAATCGCCGCTTTAGTCGAACTACTGAAATCAACTGATGTCGATGAGGAAATCCATAGGATAGCGGCAAAAAGTTTAGTAGAAATCGGCACGGGCAATGAACAAGCGATCACCGCCTTAGTCGATCTGCTGAAATCAACTGATACGGATGACGACACCCGTAAGGAGGCTGTAGAAAGCTTAGAGAAAATCCTGCAAGACGGTCAGTTTGGAGACGCGGTTAAAGCTTTAAAAGACCACTTATACGAATCTGAGACATTTGAATATTTTTACCAAGTCATGTGGCACTGCGCTCAGAATATGCCCTACCCTGATTTCTATCAGGCTTGGCATCATGACACTCCTTGGTGGCGAAGAGTGGAATTGATCGATCTCATTCGCGATCGCTGGAAGAAGATATTACATCGGCATTAACGCCTTAATCCAGCTTTTATCAGGCTTTGATGAATCTGGTGACAAATCCGGGATCATTTCCACTCTACAAAAAACTACCGTAGTTACTCTTGTGGTACCGCACATAACCGAAACTGCTACCAAGTTAAAGAGTTTCTTGAGCTATGAAGATTTAATCTGAATTTTTATTGGCTTAGATGGATTTTATAAAGGGTGAGGAGCCTATGGACAAGCGTTACTTTGGTGAGAGTAATATTTATCAACCGCTAAAGAGCGCTTGGGACAGTTGCACCCTGGTGTTGCCACTCACCTCAAAAATTTGGGATATATATATTATTCCCTTTGGCTGCGCTCAAGGCGAACCTTTGTATAAAGAAGTATTGGCTTGCTGAAATTAGTTTAAGGATAAATCACCATAGTACAGTTATTATCCATAAAAATTGGCAATTCTTGCGCGATCGCTACCTGTCATAGTAGTTCATTTTACCGATCACTTATTCCGCAATTATGGTAAACGGCAAAATCTCTCACCATGTTAAACGCTACTCAGACGTACAACATGATTGTATCTTCTAGATGTTAGATTTTACACCTGCCATTGGCGTAATGTTTCTGTATTGGTTAATATCAAAATTACTTAATGGTGTACCAGCTTATTACTATAAAATACGGTACTAGCAAATTTTTCTCGTATACTTTTAATGTTCAAGGAGGCGCTTCTTTGGCAGTCTGACCGTTATTTTGTTGAGTAGTAATACTGTAGACTATCGGACTAAGAATTTGTAAAGTCGTGTCAAGAACTGTGCTTCGTGGCTGGAGTAAAGATAATGACATCAAAAATAGCGGAAAACTTAGGGCGGTTATTTGAAGTTGGGTTTAATATCGGTATTATTGCTTGTATTCAAAATTACAAAATTCTCCACAATTTTGGAAATTTATACATCCAAGACTTGCAGCAGCTAAAGTTACCGAAGATGCTGAAGCACATGGTCAACCAAGTTATCAGCACTGTGGAAAGAGAAATGGCTGAGAAATGGGGGACATTTTTTATCCAGAAAGGGTTTTTGTCGGGATTAAACTTTTTTGGTGAATACATCCAGTCTGTGGGTTGGAGTGAACCGCATCAGCTAAGAAATGTAGAAATTTTATATTTCCAATGCAGATTTAGCGGCGATAACAGTATTGGAACTTATGAGGATAAAAATACCCGCCAATGGTTTCGCGAAGTATTGCACCAATTAGATATCACAACTGATATAGAGCAATATATCAGACGATATGTTTACGCGGAAGTAGATTTAGGTAAAAAAGGTGAGTTTGTCAATGCAGATACCTTAATGCTGCTGCGATACCGCCAGCAGATGCGGATTATGTGTGTGGATTTATCAGTGTTTTCAATTAATTGTGATACAGATGTAACAAATATTGACTATATTGAAATTATCCGGCGTTTGTTAATTAAAGACATTAGTTATTTACGGTCAAAAAGTGTGTTTTCCGAACTTCGGATAGATACAGAATCTTTAGGCTTGGAATTTTCCGAAGATTTGCAGAGTTACTTTACAGCTTTTAAATACCAAGATAAAGAAACTGCCAAGTTAATCCAAGCTGGCGGTTATGCCTATAGCTTCTATGAATTCCTCCAGGAAACTGGTATTATTAATGAGAAAATATCAGTAGTATTGAACGCTGTAGGATATAGCGATCGCGGTTTAAGTACCATGTCAATTACTCCAGAAAATCTCAATATACTAAAAACTTGCTATCAGATTTACAAGCATGACTCCAGTCCTAAACAAATCAGCGATGCACGCAAACAAGTTTTAAATCGCATTAAACGCAGTGCTTATCAGAGTTTTCATAACGGTAAACATTTTATTGATAACTTATTAGCGATTCCGCCGAATCAGACCAGCATTATCACTCACCAAGAACACATCACTGATTTTTGCAACTCTGTAGATCAAGTTCCTGAGGAATTAATGCGCCAGTTAGGATTAACTGGGACAATGCACCTGCGACAAGCACATGCAAAATTAATTCACAAAGCACTTGAATCTGAGGCTATTTACCTATTTTTAACTGGTAATCCAGGGATTGGTAAAACTACGGCGATTGTCGAGTTTTTGAAAAGTCATATTGATGAAGGTTTTCTATTTTTTTATGTAAGTCCGCGCAAACAAGTTAATTTAGACATCATTGAAAAATTCAAGGATAATCAAGATAACTTATGTGATTCGCGGATATTTGCGATTAATACCCATAGCAATTTGATTACAGATAATTCTGGACAATATACAGTTCAATATCTCTGGAAT
>JBBQRU010000195.1:0-7735 GCA_038214545.1 Cyanophyceae cyanobacterium
TCTCACGCCGCATCCGTCACGTTGACAGATGAAACAGGGCGATCGCTCGATTGTTACATTGAGCATTCGCTTTCGGTAGAGGATCAAGACTACGTTTTATTGCTTCCCGTTGACTCACCAGTGGAAATTTTCGCTTGGGAATCTGAGGACGATGAGGAAGAAGAAGCCATTTTAGTCGAAGATGAGGCAGTCATCGACGAAATTTTTGGTACTGCCCAAGCTGTCTTAGCTGAGCAGAATCTAATCCTCAAGCGTACTGCTTACGCCCTGACGGTGGGGGGTGAACTACCACCAGTAGAAGAGTCAGAACTTTTCACTCTGGATATTGAGGAAGAAGATGGCGAGGAAGAATATGAGCCAGAGCAATTACAGCTATTGGCGAGTTTCTACCACGAAGACCAAGAATACGCGATTTACACTCCTCTTGATCCGCTATTGTTTTTCGCCCGCATGTCAGATGCCGGTAAACCTCAGTTACTCTCTCCAGAAGAGTTTAAAGAAATGCAGCCATTTTTGGAAGAGCAACTTTTTAATGAGTTAGAATGACCGGCGCAGGCTCGCTTTACGCTACCACCTCTGTCTTAGTTAATAGTCATTTGTCCCCGGTCTCTGACTGCCTGACCAATGACTAGTGACTATGACTAGTGATTAATTGATTATGTCTTGGAACAAACTTCTACAACCTGACTTAATTTTACCTTCCTCAATTTTGAGTCTCACACCAGAAATCATCCAGCAACATCAACTCAAAGGGTTGGTGTTGGATGTGGATGAAACTTTGGTGCCGATTCGCGTCGCCTCTGCTTCGCCAGAACTTCGGCAATGGGTAGAGGAAACTCGCAAAGTTGTCTCCCTGTGCTTGTTGAGTAATAACCTCAGTGATGCGCGAATCGGTGGCATCGCCCGAAGTCTCGATTTGCCTTATATCTTAGGCGCAGTTAAACCCTCTCGTCGCAAATTAAGGCAAGCTGTCGCTATACTGAATTTACCAGTGGAACAGGTGGCGATGGTTGGCGATCGCTTGTTTACTGATGTCCTCGCGGGTAATCGCTTGGGAATGTTTACAATTTTTGTTGAACCGATTGTCGATCCAAATGTTGCTCTCCGTTCCTATCCGATCCGCAGTTTTGAAGTCTGGTTATCTCAAGCTTTAGGAGCAACGATCGCTATTGATAACAAAACTTCATAAATCGCAGAAAATGGAAATCTAAAGAAATTATTAAAAATAAATCAAGATTTTCAGTGTTCTGCGATACTAAATGTATAACATGGGGTCAAGCAAATAAAGACCCAGCATTGATTAATCACCTATAAACGAGTATTGCGTCATCCCTAACTTATACTGGGTATGGCGCTTTACTTTTTCGCAACGTTCATGCCAGAAATTATAGTCGTCAAAATCGGCACATCCAGCCTCACCCAACCAGAAACGGGTCAACTAGCACTTTCAACCATTGCAACTTTGGCAGAAACGCTTTCTTCCTTGCGGCGACAAGGTTATCAGGTGGTGTTA
This sequence comes from Cyanophyceae cyanobacterium, assembly GCA_038214545.1. Taxonomy (GTDB): domain Bacteria; phylum Cyanobacteriota; class Cyanobacteriia; order Cyanobacteriales; family Nostocaceae; genus JBBQRU01. The sequence goes on from JBBQRU010000195.1 coordinate 1,514, forward strand.
GTTTCTTCTGGGGCGGTAGGAGTTGGTTGTACGCGCTTAGGTTTAACGGAACGCCCAAAAACGATTGCTTTGAAACAAGCTGTAGCTGCAGTTGGTCAAGGACGCTTGATGCGCGTGTATGACGATTTATTTACGATATTACAACAGCCAATTGCTCAAGTTTTATTAACACGCAGCGACTTAGTACAGCGCAGTCGTTATCTCAACATTTACAACACCTTTCAAGAACTGCTGGGACTAGGAGTGATTCCTGTGGTGAATGAAAATGACACAGTAGCCGTCGAAGAACTCAAATTTGGGGATAATGATACTCTTTCGGCAATGGTAGCGAGTTTAGTTCAGGCTTCTTGGTTATTTTTACTGACTGATGTCGATCGACTTTATTCTGCTGACCCGCGATCGTTTCCCGATGCCAAACCGATCGCTTTAGTGAGTGATATGCAAGAATTAGCACGATTACAAATTCAAACAGCCACTCAAGGTTCGCAATGGGGAACTGGGGGAATGGCGACCAAAATTACCGCTGCGAGTATTGCTACATCAGCTGGTGTGCGGACTGTAATTACAGAAGGTCGATTTCCACATAACATTGAGAAAATTCTTCACGGAGAAGCGATTGGTACCCAGTTTGCACCCCAACCGCAACCGACTTCCGCCCGGAAAAGGTGGATTGCTTACGGCTTGATTCCGATGGGGAAATTACAATTGGATGAGGGGGCGATCGCGGCGATATCGAGCGCAAATAAATCTTTGTTAGCTGCAGGGATACAATCTGTAGAAGGTGAATTTCAAAGTGAAGACCCTGTGCAGTTGTGCGATCGCTTAGGAAATGAAATCGCTAGAGGGCTTGTAAATTACAGCAGCGCTGACTTACAAAAAATTTGCGGGCGTCATTCGCGGGAATTTCCGGCGATTCTGGGTTATGAGGGTGCAGATACTGTTGTTCACCGAGATAATTTGGTTTTGGCTTGAAACGCAGAGTCTCGCGGAGGTGGCGCGGAGGAACGCAGAGGAGGTTGTGAGTGCGAATCACCTGCACAATTTCTCCTGACGGCGTTCTGCTATGAGTTCATTGCTAAGCGATCGCCCTTCACGGATATATTGACTTAGTATTTCTTGTGCTCGTTTAATTGCTTGTTCTAGAGTAAAAATTCTTACTTCCCTGTTCACTAGTCCAATCATAACCTCATCGCCTACTTCCAATCCTAGTTGTATGCGATATTCAGATGGAATCACTACTCTGCCACCATCAGATATTTTTGTCTTAAATGTTTTCATATGGCATTTTTTGATAACTTTGACATAAGCACTCATTTTATCCTATGTAAATGCATCCTCAAATAATTAGCCAGTTGAGGATATTATGCCGTAGTCAGGCATTAAGTAGAGATGCCATAATCACCTACAGCCCAAACAGCCTATAAAATGTTTTCAGATCTAATTTCTACTCTTGGAAGCGAAACTGCTCAAAACCAGGCATTACAAGAGTTTAAGGGTCGTATTCAACGATATCCATGTTTCGTATAATTAGTATAAGTTATGAATACGAGCAAATGAAAGTCAACGGCAACGGACAAGGGAAAATTCTCACCTCAGATGAATTGAGGTTACTGTTTGCTGATGGGTTTACTGCACCACGCGAACGCGCTCTGTTCGGCATCTGTCTTTTTACTGGTTGTCGGGTTAGTGAAGCATTGGCGCTCCAAACCACTGATATCAAAGGGCAAACACTCACTTTCCGGAAGTCTACCACCAAAGGGAAACTCAAAACCCGCGTTGTGGATATCCAGCCGGGACTAGCAGCATTTTTAGCTGAATACAAACCGCCCAAACCAGGACAGATGTTTCCCGGAATGCGAGGCGTCACTTTGCATCTAACCCGCTCTATGGCTGATAAGATTCTCAAGGCGGCTTGCGAGCGCGTTGGTTTGGAGGGAGTTAGCACCCATAGTTTCCGGCGGACGGCTCTAACTATGATGTCTTCTGCTAATATTCCCCTGCGCCACATCCAAGAAATTTCCGGACACAATGACCTGGCAAGCCTGCAGCGGTATTTGGAAGTGACTGCAGAGCAGAGGAAAAAGGCTGTTTCGGTGATTGGATTCTAACGAATTCGTGAAATCAGTATAAGAGGTTGAGCCGAGATAAGTTCCATAGCCAGAACTTGGCAGAACTAATTGAATAAATTGATATGGTATTTTGGATATGATAATTAAAAACAACAAAGACCGAGACAGGGAGTTTGTTGCATTATATTTTGCTTTATTGGTTTGTTGTATAACTTTTTACTTAGTTTGTTTTAGTACTAAAATAAGTTGATGAAACAAATGAAAATTGAGATAGCTGTAGAGCCACAATCTAATGATATTAAATTTATAGTACAACAGGTTACTAGTTTTAATATAAATTATACGGGTGATGGAAATTGTAGAGACTTAGCAATTTTTTTGAGAGATGAGAATGGGCATATAGTTGGCGGCTTGACCGGAGAAACATATTGGCAGTGGTTGCATGTTGATTTTTTGTGGGTACATGAGTCACTTCGTCTGGAAGGTTATGGTTATGACCTTCTTGCTACTGCGGAACAGGAAGCTTTAAAGCGAGGCTGTCATTATTCTTATTTAGATACATTTAGTTTTCAAGCTCCAGACTTTTATCAGAAGTGTGGGTATGTTATTTTCGGTGAACTGTCAGACTTTCCACAAGGTAATAGTCGCTTTTTTTTGAAGAAGAAGTTATAAATAACGGGGAGTGAGTAGCAAACGATCCCTATACCGGGAATAGCAATATTATATGGGTAATAAAAAAATGGAGACGCGCTCAATCCTTGTTTTCTCGTTGAGTAGCTACCAAATCATTTGAAAAATTAACTGCGATAGCGTTTGATATAATTCTTATAGCACAAGGCTTTTGAACTTAAGCCGGTTTTTGGCTCGGAAGCTACTCACTACCCTGGTTAAAAACCTTGCTGTGCAATAGAGAACTTTTACTCTTCTGCCATTATTTTTTTAGCCTCTTCTAATACTTCTTCTTCAGAAAAATCAGTTCTATTTATCCCTTGACTCCGGCTTTCCTGTATCAACCTTTGTTGTGCTTTTTGTAGTGGATACTTCGTGATTTGACCTGTTCTCGAAGCAAAACCTATTCCTTGAATTTTGTCAGTAAATGCAGCAACCGACTGATAATGTTCAGGAAACCGAACAAAAAAGTTTTCATCTGTTGAGTTTCTATGAACTTCTATTAACCGTATATTTTCAGCATCTGCTACTTTCTTAGCCCCATCCTGTAGTCCAACTGTAGTTACAATAATTCCACATTCTGCTCCGACATCTTTAATAATGTAAGCAAATGCAGCTACAATATTTTGATCTACCCTGGTCTCGTTTTTGTAGTGTTTGCATTCAATTAATATAAGCTCATTATCATGATAGCCATAAGCATCTACCTCCCACTCTGTGCCAGATTTACCAGATAATCTCTGTTTTGATTGAATTTTGATATCAGGTAAATTAAAGTTATCCTCTAAATGTTTTTTAATTCTTTCATCATTAAGAATGGCTCTAGTATACTCTTCGTATTTTTTCCAATCCGTTTGGTTTTCCAACATAAAAATTACTGTATCTACACTAGGGTCATCAAGAAGAGGAAGGGGGAATTGTACGCGATTGGTCGAAAGTCCTGCTATATCTAAGTTTCAGCTATTCGCCATGAACGTAGAAAGGGAGTATAGCATATTCTCTACATCTAGTTACAGGAGATTTTATCAACGTGTTTTCAAGGCTTTAAAGTAAGTTGTGATACCAAGCGCGGCATTGGACATTGTTTTGACCGGCAAAAATATTGATGGCGAGAGTGCTTGTCTAGCAACAGTTTCAGCCTTAGCATAACTTTCTGCACGGTTACTTATGCTATGCCTATACTCAAAGTGGTTTTTGCGTAGGTATAATATAGTGTAATCTACCTGACGAGGGAAGTTTTTCGTATGACGGATTATGCTAAATATATTCAAAAAATCATTTTTGGTAGTCCTGGTACTGGGAAAAGTTATTGCATAAGAGAAATAGTAGAAAAGCAATTGGGAATCAAAGACGATGTAACAACTATTTTGCCCAACAGCGTGAAAGCTGTGTTTCATCCGGAGTACACTTATTCTGATTTCATGGGCAAACTATTGCCTTTGTCAACTGGAAACTCCATAATATATAAGTATTATCCTGGTCACTTTTTGCAAGCTTTGGGTATGGCATACAAAGCATTAATCAAAAAGAATAATTATCCCGATTATTTTTTAGTAATTGATGAACTAAATCGAGGTAATGCATCTGCTATATTCGGTTCTGTATTTCAATTATTGGATAGAGAAAATGATGGGTGGTCAACTTACGAAATAAATATTTATGAGATGGAGTTAGTCGGTTTACTTAATACAGTAGGTTATAAAAATGAAATTACTAGTAGTAATATTACAGTTGACGGTTCCAATATAATTAATTTTTTTAATAATCTTCTTAAAGAAGAAGATGAATCTCACGAGCCTAATCTAGAGAAAATAGAAATAATAGAATTATTGAGACAACAAAAAATAAAAATTCCACCCAATCTATCCATTATTGCGACTATTAACACATCAGATGAATCGATATATTATCTGGACAGTGCTTTTAAGCGTCGTTGGGATTGGGAATATGTGGATGCACCTTCCAGGCACCATATAACCAGTAATACGGTACCTCCGAATATATTAAGTGTGAAGTTATTCTTAACGGATGATATGAATTTAAATTGGTATCAATGCATTGTGGGAGTCAATGAATTTCTTAAACTTCACCATCAAATTATTCGACGAATAGAAGATAAACAAATCGGTTGGTGGTTTATTAAGCCCACTGACGATAAAGTGACCCTTGAACAGGTAAAAAATAAGTTGATGTTTTATCTATGGGATGGAGTTTTTGCAAGAAATAAGCAATCGTTAGTCAAATTCATTGAAGATAAACTCAAGGAAAAAAGTGTCATTTTAGTTACATATGCCGATTTTTTAAACTTTACGCCGAAATTGCTTAAATATTGGCAAGATAGTGTACCTCTTGCAAAAGAACAATTGAGCGAAGACGATTGGGGTCCAGTTCAGATATCGTCCTCGCCCTGACTGGTTCCCAACCTCCAGGTGATTAACCCCTTCTAAGAGGCTCCGATTGACAAGAGACAGAGCCTCTCGAAGCCCGTTCCCAGCCTGGAGGTTGGGAACGAGACTACACAAAAAAGTTTGGGCTTATCTTAGTGCCATTTCCATATAGACATAGACAATATAGATTATTAATAATGCTAAATTTTCACGATTTATACCCAGTTGTCCATGAGAAGTATTCCTTTGTGGGAATAGAAAAGCGTGACTCCCAAATTCAACTTTGTTTGCCGAAGGGTTTTCAACCAAGTGATTTTAATAGTTACGATAGCAAGCGAGATTTGTTTTTTATACTTTATAAGATATTGCGTCAATTCAAGAGCATTTGTATTGATAAACAATACTGTAAAGATGACCGTGACGGGGTGATTCAAAATGGGGGGAGCACGCAAACAATTGCATTACCAGATATTAATGATGATGAAGGACTAATCCTTTACTCCAAGCTCGATAGTATAAGTGCGATTATCGATTTATATGACGAACTTAAGATACTATCATTAGCCCATCGTTTGGGAATAAGTGAAAAAGTTGATTATAGTAAAATTCATAAATATTTACATACATGTACGTATCTTGATAATGGTGCAGCATATATTGATGTAATGACTTTACCCAGACGCCAGGTGTTGTACCAGTCCACTGATATTGTGGCAATGTACTGCTACATTTTGTCGGAAATCAAGCAACAATTGCAAGAAGAAGTTAGTGGTGAAGTTAAAACATTAGCAGACGATTTTAGTCACAGATATATGGGAGCATCTCACTTTTGCAAAAATAGGCAAAAGTGAAGCAAGATAGAGATAATACTCAAGCAAGTGTAACTGCTATGACCCCAGAAGACTCGCAACGCCTCGAAGTCTGTTTGCTTGAAGCAGCAGAAATTCTTTATCGGAATAAGCTGTTGTGCTTTTAATTTGCACAAACTGCATTTCCCTTGTTTTTTATCTTTCTTCCCCATTTTATAATAAGCTCTCCATCATTCAAGAGTTTATCTAACGTAGATTTTAATTCACATACTGATTGAAATAGTCGAT
>JBBQRU010000196.1:0-7697 GCA_038214545.1 Cyanophyceae cyanobacterium
TGTTTTACACGGTAGACGCATTACAGTACAGTGCGCCAATTTTGCTTAAGGTACACGGTAGTGATAAAATCAGTGGGATGAAACAATGATAGGTAGCCTCCTAGAACTGATTAACGAGACAAACCAAGCTCGTACAGATGACCCAGAAGAGAGGTTTATCTGTAGTGGCTTAAGTTGGGATTTCTACGAAGTATTACTAATTAGGCTGGAAAATAACTCTCATTATCGCATTACTTACTTAGATGGAATCTTAGAAATCATGTCCCCATCAATCAGACATGAAAGTATCAAAAAGAATTTGGCTATGCTGTTAGAGCGTTTTTTCTACCACAAGCGAATTCGTTTTTTCCCAATGGGTAGTTCCACTTTCAAAAACAAAGCGAGAAAGGCTGGCGCAGAACCAGACGAATGTTATTGCATCGGTGAAGTAAAAAATATCCCAGATTTAGTCATAGAAGTAGTTGTTACTAGTGGTAATTTAAGTAAGCTGGAGATTTACCGCCGCTTAAAAGTCGCAGAAGTTTGGATTTGGGAGAGAAATCAACTTAAGCTGTACTGCTTGCGAGATGATTCACGCCAAGAACAAGCCTCTGTTTATCCTGATACTTACGGTTATGAGCAAGTTACTACAAGTGAGGTAGTGCCACAGATAGATATCCCACTATTAGAACAATGTGTCACAATATCTGACCCACTTCAAGCAATTGACGAATTTGAACAAGGTATAAAAAGCTAGGGGTTGTTCATTTAGATCTGATTCGTCAAGAAAATCTAAAGATTATCTGAAATGGTTAAGATCTAGTTTTAGGCTGAATTCAGCTAGCGGTTCCAAGTTTTTAAGGTTATTTGCATATCAACTTTTGTAAAATGTATACAGTTAAAAATGTTTACCCTTAAGTAAATTTTTATGGCAGTGAGTATCTCGATTGAGGAAGCTAATACTACTCTGCTCGATCTATTAGAACGAGTTAGTTGTGGTGAAGAGTTTACCATTCTCAAAGATGGTCATTCTTATTGCACGCTTACTTCCATCAACAACAGTCTTACCCCCGAGAGTACCTGGTACAGCAGTGGGAATGATTAAAATTTCACCGGATTTTGACGCTCCGTTACCCGATGATATCCTGGCGGCTTTTGAAGGATGAGGGCATTATTAGATACTGATACTTTCCTTTGGTGGGTGACAAATAGCCCACAGTTATCTGAGACGGTAAAATCAATTCTGGGCACTCGGGGAAATTAGATCTTTATCATGAATGATTTAGGATTCCCACATATTAAGTCTACTTCGATATATAAATTGTATTGTATTTCATAAATAGCGTGTTTATTATTCCACCTAACTACACAGTTCATGATGCAAGAGACCAATCAGATAGATGGTCAGTTTATAAATTATTAATTTTGAAGCGTGAGCCGGAACCTTTTAACTTTAATCTAGGTGTAGCATTACTAAATCCTATCATCTTACTTCCGCTTATTTTACTAAATTTAATCCTCTTATTATATATACTGCCATCACAAGACGAAGGATGGTTCTTCGTAATTCTTCGGTTGACAGTATTACAGTTTTTATTTTCCTGTATTTTATTGCAACTTGTCTCTTTATTTGAATTTTTCTCAACAGATAGAAATCGAGTTGCGATTGCATTGTATAGAGGTCAGATATGTGGTTCCGCAAAAATAGCTTTTCGAGAACGATACTCAGTAATTGTAGTATATGTTGCACCTGGGCACCGTCGTAGAGGGCTTGGTAGTCATCTAGTCCAGCATTTTTTACAGAGAGAGGTACTCCCAATTTATATTAATACAAAACCTGAATTAATGTCATTCTATACTCGTCTTGGATTTGTCGCTACTAGTCAACAGAAAGGATATAACATGGTTGTACGCGTATTAGAATAGTTAAGAGCTTAGGTTGTTTCCAGTTAAAAGCGAATAACAAAATATGCTAATTTTTAACATAGAATCAGAACACATTCAATTTGGGGAAAAAAGAATTTCGGCAAAAAAGCAAATGCCAATAGTTGCAACTAACACAATTACTAACGCTTCTGTATAGCGAAAACCTTTGTGTTGTAGCAATAGCAACAGGAGGACATCTAGCAGGGTAAGCGCATCTAATTTTGTAGTGTAAAATACAGATTATTTTCCACAATTGTAGGTTGCTATACAATTTAAGTATTAAAGACGTTAAGTAGTACGCTAATAAGCAAAGGGTTTATCTCACATCAGGGGCAGTCTCATGGCATCTGGTTTCAAATCTCTAAATCGTACTACTAAAGCCCGAAAAACTTTAAGTATAGCTAATGCAACTACACTTACAGCAAAAATGGAATTAGTTTTTAGTGATGTAAAAGATCCTCGTGTAGAAAGAACTCGCGTTCATTTGTTAACAGATATTTTAATTATTGGAATATTATCAGTGATTGCAGGAGGTAACGGGTGGGAAGATATGGAAAATTATGGACCCGTGCAAATACGATTGGCTGAAAGAATTTTTAGATTTATCTTGGGGTATCCCCAGCGCAGATACGTTTAGACGACTATTTGAGCGTATTAATCCAAAAGTATTTGAGCAATGCTTTCAAAAATGGGTACAGTCAATAGTTGAAACAGTTGGCGTCCAGGTAATTCCGATTGACGGTAAGACTCTCAAAGGTTCCTACGATAGAGAACAGGGGAAATCAGCAATACATCTAGTTAGCGCTTGGAAAGAGCGAGTATCGCCTTGTTTTAGGACAAGTGAAAGTAGCCGATAAATCGAATGAAATTACTGCAATTCCTGCGTTATTAGAATTATTAGACTTAGCAGGATGCATTATTACCATTGATGCAATGGGTACACAAACCGCAATTGCATCTCAAATTTTTGATGCAAAAGCTGATGACATTTTATCACTTAAAGGTAACCACCCTACACTTCACGCACAAGTAAAAGATTGGTTTGAACAAAGCCTATCTAAAGGGTTTGAAGGGATTGCTAATAGTTATGATGAAAGGATAGAAAAAGGGCATCATCGTACCGAAAAAAGGCAAGTTTGGTGTGTTCCTGGTTCTCAACTACCACCTCTACATCATCAAGAAAATTGGGTTGGACTTAAATGTGTGGTTATGGTTGTGCGTGTACGACATTTGTGGAATAAGACAACCCGTGAAGTACAGTTTTACCTAACTAGTTTGGACTGCGATGCTCGTAAACTGGGGCAAGCTATCCGTTTGCATTGGGGTATTGAAAATGGTCTACATTGGACTTTGGACGTTACATTTAGTGAAGATGCTTGTCGCGTTCGTACTGGTCATGCTCCACAAAACCTTTCATTGCTGCGGCGGATTGCACTTAACGCATTGAATTTGGAGCAATCATTTAAGCGTAGTAACCGTCAAAAATCGAATCGAGCCGCTATGGACAATAATTATATGTTAACGATTCTTGCTGCTTGTTTATTCCAATATCATGATGCCTCAGAATCCGCTTGTCAATAGCATTTGAGATGCGCTTACCCTGGGACATCTAGGGCGGTGATGCAAACACCGATAATTAAAGGAATGCCAAAGAGTAATTGTAAAGCGATCACACTCCCAATAACTTCCGCCAAATCACAAGCAGCGATCGCTAGTTCGCAAAGTATCCACAAACAAAAATTCACCCGTGGATTAAAAGATTCTCGACAAAGTTGGGCTAAATCTCGTCCTGTCGCCACTCCTAAGCGCACACACAGCGATTGCATCAAAACTGCAACCAAATTAGCAGCCATGATCACACTCAGCAGAGTGTAACCAAATTTTGCCCCCCCAGCCAAATCAGTCCTTAATTTCCACTCAGGTGATTTTCATTTTTACCTCATAATTCTAACTATGCCAGTATTCTGCAAATCTTTCTGTAGTGGTATTATCGAATACTTCGCAATAAAATTACCCACAGAAGACTGGGTTTGCAATAGTAATCCAAATCGTCAGGCAAATCTGGGTTTACGTAAAGGCTAACTTTTAATTTATCCCTTCTTGTTCTACTAATTCCTGTAGTTGCAATACTAAAGTGGGAAAACTGTCTTGAATAGTATTCCAAATAATTTTCAAATTTACCTGAAAGTATTCATGAGCCATAACATTCCGCATGTTTCCCATGAGACGCCACGGAATATTGCGATACTTAGATTGAATTGCTACCGGAACATTTCTGCTAGCTTCACCAATAACCACAAAGTCGTAGAGGACAGCTTTCTTGATTGTCTGATTTTGTTGAAAATCTTCAAGCGTTATTCCCGCTGTACGCTGTAATATTTCAGTAACGGATGTCAACCAAACAAATCTAAAGATTTTACTCCCATTGCTTGTACTTGTTCTTGATGTGCTGTGACTATTGCCAGTACTTGATATCGTTTCATGGGTTTGCCCTTAAAATTAGAATTTAAATTTTAATCATACCATTTTGCCTGGATATAGTTATTAAGAATATTTTGATCTTTGCTCAGTAATATATCATTATTTAACAGAGCATTTGCGGTGATAATGCGATCAAAAGGATCGCGAGTCCAAGTAATCGTTAAACTAATACTAATAACATCATTGAAATCTTTATTACATATCTGTAAACCAATTTGCTCAGACAGATTAGAAATAATTACATCCGGTTCATAATTGATACGTTTTATCTCATATAAATACTGCAACTCTAATCTAACAATTGCTGAAATATAAACTTCATTTTCATTAATTAAAGTTTTAACAATGCCAGTTAATTTATCTGTCAAACCCGAATATAACCATGCTACTATATGAGTATCAAGATAAATCAATATTAACCTCCTGTTCCCAATTGATATTAACTAAATCATCTGGATTTCCTTGAATAACATCAGGTTTAAAAGTTAAATTTTTAAGTTTATCTTTTTTTTCTACTAGCACAATTTTTAACAACCTTCCATTTTTGTTTATTTCTAGCGAAATACCTGTTTCTAGTACCTCATCCAGTAGACTATCAATATTATTGCTCAATTCTGTTAGTGTAACCTTTTTCATTGCACTCCTTAAAAGATTCATATTGTTTCATGAGTTCAGATATTATAACAAAAATTCTTTCCTGACGCTGAATATTGCTATGAAATGTAGCAATAAGGCAACAAAGTCGGTAGAGTACGGCATCAACCAAACCCCAATCGAAGCCATCCTCGTAAATACGACTAATGATCTTGGGCGGGAAATCTCAAAAAAACAGAGATCCCCCCACAGATATGTCAACTTGGCTCAGGTTAAATACTTAAATGCCGATTCTCTTAACTTCAGGGTTATTTTATTCTCCTCGAAACAGAAAAACGAAAGTGATGGGAAAACAATATAATTTATTCTCAACTACTTAAAGACTGCTAAATTTTAATTCCTAATTGAGTTAAAGCTGTTTGCCATAATAGCCAAATATTCAAAATAGCAATTAGAATCGCCGCAGACCAAGATAAAATTTTCAACCACCAAGGATTGACAAAAGTACCCATTAGACGGCGGCTACTGGTGAACATTACTAAAGGTACTACGGCAAATGATAGTTGCAAACTTAAAATAACTTGACTAAAAATTAGTAGGTTGCCTGTACTTCTTTCACCAAAAAACAGAATACAAAACAATGCCGGAATAATTGCTATTAGTCTGGTGATTAATCGGCGTATCCACGGTTTAAGACGTAGATGCAAAAAGCCTTCCATGACAATTTGCCCAGCTAAGGTAGCTGTGAGTGTTGAACTTTGTCCAGAGGCTAGTAAAGCTAAACCAAAGACGGCACTAGCGGCATTGACGCCTAATAAAGGCGAAAGTAGTTTATATGCATCTTGAATTTCGGCGACATCTTGATGACCAGAAAAATGAAAGCTAGCTGCAGCGACAATTAAAATTGCTGAGTTGATAAATAAAGCAAAAAATAAAGCAACTGTAGAATCTAGTGAACTTAAGTTGATGGCTTCCCATTTTTTGTCGTTGCTAGGTTGCCAATTTCGCGTTTGCACGATTGAAGAATGTAAATATAAGTTATGTGGCATGACTGTCGCGCCCAAAATGCTAATAGCAATATAAAACATTTCGGGATTTTGAATAATTTCTATATCCAGCACATAGCCTCGTAATATTCCCTCTAATGTCGGACGGGAAAAAAGAATTTCGGCAAAAAAGCAGATGCCAATAGTTGCAACTAACACAATTACTAACGCTTCGGTATAGCGAAAGCCTTTGTGTTGTAACAATAGTAATACGAGTACATCTAGAGCGGTGATGCAGACACCGATAACTAAAGGAATGCCAAAGAGTAATTGTAAAGCGATCGCACTCCCAATAACTTCCGCCAAGTCACAAGCCGCGATCGCTACTTCGCAAAGTACCCACAAACAAAAATTCACCCGTGGATCAAAAGTCTCTCGACAAAGCTGGGCTAAATCTCGTCCTGTCGCCACTCCCAGTCGCACACACAGCGATTGCATCAAAACCGCAACCAAATTAGCAGCCATGATCACACTCAGCAGAGTATAACCAAATTTTGCCCCACCAGCCAAATCAGTCGCCCAGTTACCTGGGTCCATATACCCGACAGAGATTAAATAACCAGGTCCTACATAAGCCAGAAACTTCCGCCAGATATTTTTTGTGTCGGGAACAGCAATACTGCGGTTGACTTCCGGTAGGCTAGGTTGTCGTGGGTGTTTAAGCGGATTCTCAGACAAGGGCATTCATTTCCACTCAGGTGATTTTCATTTTTACCTCATAATTCTAACTATGCCAGTATTTCGCAAATCTTTCTGTAGTGGTATTATCGAATACTTCGCAGTAATAAAAGTAACAAACATTTAACTCAAGAATAGCTCTCGAATCCCGGCGCTGCCAATCTCGATCGCTAGCGCCGCCAAGAGGAAACCGAAAATTTGCGTGACAATAACTGCGCCTTGTTCACCAATCCATTTATCGATAATTGAACAGAAGCGTAAAATTAGCCAACTGACAAACATCGCTCCGAGTAGTCCGACAACGACGCTAATATGGGGGCTGGTAGATTCTGACATCAATAGCATCACTGTCGTCAGCGTTCCTGGTCCTGCGAGTAAAGGCAAGGCTAGAGGGGTAATAGCGACATCACCGCGTTGATTGATATCCGGTGTATCTAATTCACCTTGCAGCATCTGTAAGGCGATCAGCAGTAGCAGCAATCCTCCAGCTACCCGCAAAGACCCCATACTGATTTCTAAGTAATTTAAAATTAATTGCCCAGCAAAGGCAAAAACTAATAAGACAGCGATCGCGACAATAAAAGCTTTGTCAACAACTTTATTCCTCTGATTGGTGTCCATCCCTTTAGTCAGCACCAAAACTATCGGTATATTGCCAATGGCATCAGCCAGAACAAACACAGCTGCAAAGGTTTTGACTAAAACAGGAATATCCACAAGTGTATTTCACATTACTTTCTACCAAAATATCCTGAAAAGCACTCAAATTCCACAGTCAGGAGGTTTATTTCTAGATAGTTTTACCGCTTGTTGCTGACGAATGGGGGAATGGTGTGTTTAATTTTGAGCCGGCAAAAGATATATTTTGATCATCTGTATACCTTAATTTTGCGTCGCATCCATGAAATCTTATCTAGCCGCCGCTATTCAAATGACCAGCGTCCCTGACTTTCAAAAGAACTTACTTCAAGCAGAAGATCTCATCGATCTCGC
>JBBQRU010000197.1:0-7695 GCA_038214545.1 Cyanophyceae cyanobacterium
TTGACCTTACAGTTTGGTCAACTCATGTTTTTGGTCAATCGATGCTCTCAAAAAGGAGAATTGTCTTTTCGACCTCAAATAATGGCACGTAAACTGCATGAAGTTTATGGGAGAGAATTTCTTGCAGAGTAAACAGCCTAGTGTATAACCCTTGTCCTTCATAAAATCTGCTTAATCCGACAAAAACCCAGATTAAATCAGAATCACTCACCGCAGCAATCAAATTTTCTGCTATTTCTGCTAAATGGGGGATAGCAGCTTCCACTGACTTAATCAACTCTTGAGTTGGTGAAGAGGGAATCTTCTGTGCCTCTTTCACCAAAGTTTTACATAAGTTAGATTTTTGTTCGTCTGCAGAAGCTAAGTTGTTTTGCTTTTCTCTAAAAAACTCTCGAATTAGTTGATGTAGCTGGTAAGTACCTTCACCCTGTAACAGGTGTAATTTTTCTAATTTTACTCTTGCATCTTCTAGATCTTCGGAATCTTGTTCAGGATCTGCATTTTCCACTAAAAACCAAGGAATAGGCGCTAAAGCGAATAAACTTACCAAACAGCCTAACTCTTGGGCGGGCTTATTTAATTCTGACCAACTCAACTCAAAAGCTGCTTTGACTCCACGTTTGATACCTAAAGTCCAATTAGGGTCATTTTCATCAACAACCATTGATTTATGCCCCAGCCCTTTTTTCTCCAACCGTTGCAGCATTTCAGTTAAAGATATATTACGCTCTTTCACATATCGTCCAACTAATTGTAATGCTAAAGGTAAGTAGCCTAAACGCTGAATTAGGTCTTTGGCTGACGCTAAATCTTGGCTTACCTTTTGTGACCCAATCAATTGTTTCAGTAAATCCAATGCATCTTCTTCTTCTAAAACGGACAAAGACAAAGAAGCAGCTAAATCTAGCTTGAGACGTGTTGTAATTAGTACTTTAAATTGAGAATTTTGTGGCGGTAAGTAGGGTTTGATATCCCTGTAATTCTTCACATCATCCAGAACCACAAGGGTATTCCCCTGAGGCCAACGATTCCAACACCAACGTACTCGTTCTGGTAACTCCAAATTATCTGGCGGTTGCAATTTTAAATCAGTGATCGCGAATTTTACAATTTGCAAACCAATATCTGTCTCTCTTGCTTGTAGCCAGCAGATTCCACCTGGATAAGTCCGTAACCGTAAATACAGTAGTGAATACTGGATTGCTAATTCGGTTTTACCCACTCCCCCCATACCTTCAACCGCAGTTATTACTACCTCTGCCTTGCGTTGTAAGTTATCATGGAGACGTTCTAATTCCTTTTTTCGTCCAACAAACTTACCATCGCCAGCGTTGCTTGCGGGAATATTTTGGGGGATTGCAAACGGATTGGAATTAAGAACAATTCTGTCTACATCTCCATCCCAACTCCGAAGTTCAAAATAGGTAGGCTTTTGTTCTTTATCTAAAGAAGCAACGCTGTGTTTAACTTCTTCGGCAATAACTTTCATCTCTGGCGGGAAAATCTCCGATGGCGCTTTTTCCAAAGCTTTAAGCACTGCTTGGGAAAAATACCCTGTCTGATCTTCAGTATTGATTTTAGCTTTTTCTCCCTCCTTAGTAGCTAATAAGCCAAACTGTTGACTATCTTCTGCCGGTTGACCGCTAATAAATTTGTGCCCACCTAAATTTGTTGGTCGTCCATTGCTCTCTAAAAGATAATTTGCACAAGCGTCAATAATATAAATATGATTGCGAATTTTAAAGGAATCTGAGCTGAATAACAGTAGCAAAGAATTTAAATCTATATTCTGCCAATTTTGCAAGGTTATATCAGCGCAAAATAACCGGCGTTCTCGTTCTGACGTGATGAAGCCATGTCCCGCCCAAAATATATAGAGTAACTCTCCCGTCTGTTGAGAGAGAATATTAGTAATATTATGGGTAATATTTTGTAAGTTAGCTAATTCTACTGATAGCTCACATAACTCAAGTAGTTTTTGATTTTCCTCTCGATGTTCTTCTAGAGACGATAAGCACAACTTGATATTATTTTTTGGTACACCTCGTCTCTGCAGCCAACAGGCAAATTTTATAGCATCTTTTACCGTTGCACCACTTGTGATATTCGCACTTAATTCTTGGTATTTAGCAATACCTACTACTAACGCAAAAGTTTGTTTAGGCAAGACAGTGAAGTGGGTCATGGTAACAGGCGAATAATCGCCTCCCAAGTTGTGCTATTTGTCCAATAGGCATCGTGAGAACGAGAAAATGGCTGTTTGCTAATTACCTCTACATCTTTGACTTTATCTGGCTGATTAGGCTGATTAAAGATTTTTGCGCCGACATAACTCAGAAAATCTCGTTTATCGTAAATATTCAACCATTTCGGAAAATCTTTTGGCAGTGGCTGACCAAATTCTAGACTGTAGAGGGCATTTATCTCATACAAAAACGGTACTTGCGAACCAATGGTAACTAAATGTTCTACTTTCGGTAAAGATTTCTCTATCAATAAATCTACGCAGGCGATACCTCCAAGACTGTGGCTAATTAAAACTACTGGTGGTTCTGCATCGGCGATAATTTTCTCAATAAAATCGCGGATCTTGTCACCCCTTGTCTGATATAGCAGAATATCGCAAGGAATCGGGGAAAATTTATTTGTTATATCTCTACGTCTGCCTTCTATGTGATTTGTTGCCGCCGAGAGTGCTAATCCTTTAATATGTTTCAAAATCCAACTACCTATTCCCAACTCTTCATCAGCCAAAGCACGACTTAGTAGTTCCACTACTTCATCTCGCAATTTTGCATCAGTAAGTATTCGCGGATACTCTTGTTTTTGTTCGCTTTTTAACATTGCTGCGGCGACAATTGCCCTAGCTATCGCATTGACGTATTCAGCAACAGATGATTTTGAGACATTTCGTAATGCTTGATTATAGGCATCGGAACGTGTTACTTCTTGTAGCGCCTCAACTAACAACACCTCGGCAATTTCCGCCTGAATTAGTTTTGCTTGCAGTTCGCCTTTAGGAGTCAGACGTTTAACAAGAGAACGCAATTTATCTCCCGGACTCTCCTCAAAAGGACTAGCACTCCCGGATTCTCTGGGTTTTAATCCTAATAACCGTAATTCATACAATGGGTCACGGTATAACTACTCCCATAAAACAATCTCCGGATCTTCTGAATCTACATCAAGTGCCAGAGTTTCATCATATTTAGGAATGGAATCGCCACCAGCATTTAACCGCGCTCCTAATTCACCCCAAAAACAACGTATAACTTTAATATCAGGACGCTTTGCGTTAATCTCTGTCTGTATTATTTGAAACGTTTTATCATATTCAGGCTGTTTGACTGCTATACCATGTACAAATATTACACTTGCCATTACTTTTTTATATATAGGGTTATTAAACAGCCTGTCTGATTTATTACTTTAATTATTCTGCCGCCACCAAATACCGAGCAATTGTAGTATTAATGGCAATTATCGCGTCGAGGATATCGCCGCAATAGTTAATAGTTCCATCTACTAACTATCCTAAGTGTATCTTGCTTTGAAAGTATATATGTATACTTAGACATCAATTCAAAATAAATCTAAAAAAGTAAATTAAAGTTTTCAGTAAATAAATATAATTCATGGTGTAAACTTCACCGTGCCGTGATTAGCATTAACAATGCGGTAAAATATGGAGTCGCCTTCTGGATCTGTTGCCAATCGTCCGTTGCTGTTTTTAGCGGTTTTACGGCTAGTCGCTGGCGTACAGTTGTTTTGCTTCGGTCTGTTGGCGGAGTTATTGAATCCACAGCTTCTGGCATACCGCTATACCAATCTCCTCGGACTGCACGATCTATACAGCGCTTTGCTCAGCATGGGCTACTTCCAGACTGCCAGCACCTCCTACCACCAGATAGCCCTTCTCACCCGACGCTCTTACTGCCTGAACGAGGAGGGCTTCGTATATCGCCAGCTAAAATATATCAGATATGATATAAATAACGGTATGGACGAAAATGATAAACCTTTAATTTGGTTGCATGGTGAGATTAAAACTCCACCCTTCAGCCAAGAAGGACGCATAGAAGCAGGTGTACTGCTCAGGCGCTTGCAGCAGGGAGAAAGATTGGGAATGCCACATGCAAAACCGATGCTTAGTATAGAAACACACTGTCATGAACTACGGATTCGAGATGTAGATAAAAACTGGCGAATTATTTACCGAATTGACGATGATGCAATTTTGATTCTTGAAGTTTTTAATAAAACCACCAGAACAACACCAACTAGCGTTATCGACACCTGCAAAAAACGATTAAGTAAGTATGACTTGGATATACAAGATTAAGATTATGGATGAAGATAAAAGAAAACGCTTAGGAGAAAAGGGCTGGAAAGTTGGAACTGTTTCCGAATTTTTAGAACTATCAAAAGAGGAAACTGCTCTAATTGAGATTAAATTAGCCCTAAGTCGTAAACTGAAAGAGCGGCGACAGAAATTAATGACGCAAACAGAATTGGCAGAAAAAATACAATCGAGTCAACCTCGGATTGCCAATGCCGAAAATGCTGAGGCTTCGGTTTCTATCGAACTTTTAATTCGGGCAATGCTGGCAACGGGTGCAACACTTCAAGAAATTGGACAAGTAATTGCTCAAGTGGGGTAACTTTGAGGATTTTTGTATGATTGAAATATTAATTTTTACATTTTGCAATCGTCAGACGAACAACTGTGTTCACAAGTTCAGTTGGGTCTACAGGTTTTGACAGATGTTGCTGAAATCCAGCCGCGATCGCTTGTTTTTGGTCATACTCGCCGGCATAGGCTGTCAAGGCGATCGCCGGAATTGTTCCTCCCTGTGCTGCCGTCCATAATCTCACTTGTCGCATCAGTTCATAGCCATCCATTTCCGGCATACCAATATCGCTCACCAAAATATCTGAATCTGAATGGTTTTCGCCTCGGCAGCTAAGCGTACTGTTTCTAAGGCAGCCTCTATTATTGTCGCCAAATTCACCGCCGAAACTTGTAGCTCTAATTTTCCGCGTAGAATCCGCGAAACATCCAGTAAGTCTTCAATCAATTGAGATTGTAATATTGCATTCCGCTCGATTGTCGCTAATGCTGCTTTCGCTTTGGCAGGTTCCAGTCTGCCTATTTGTAGCAGTTTAGACACCAATAATCCCCACAACGATTCTCCTTGCAAAATTGGCACTGCTAAGTTTGCCCGTACCTGAAACCGACTGAGTAATTCAAAATGGCATTCACTTAATCCTGCGGTATAAATATCGGCGATCGCTTGAATCAGCCCTTGACGGTAATCTTCGCCCCGTGTCGTCTGGAAACAGGTGTCTTCAACCATTTCTGCCAAAATCGACTGCCATCCGTCTCCTACCGATTCAACTTCAATTACACCACTCCAGTCAGAATTGAAGCGGTAAATCAATACGCGATCGCAGCGCAGAAATTCCCGAACTTCTACCACTGTTTGATTTAGCACTTAGCCTAAGTTCAACTCTGGCGAATACGTTGAGCCATCTCCGAGACTATCCGTTCTCGCTGAATTTGCTGTTTTAACCGTTCCTCACTCGCTTTCAATTGGGTGCGAAGCTGTGATTTTTCAATTACAGAATCCACGGCTAAACGCAGGTCTTCTGGCGTAATCTGCCCCTTCACCAGATAATCCTGTGCGCCTGCTTTCATCACTTACACCGCGATCACCTCGTTACCTTGTCCGGTGAGAATAATTACCGGCAGCGCAAACTCATTAAACTGAGCTTGTAACTGCACTAGCAGTTCTAACCCATTGATATCAGGTAACAGAAAATCTACTAAAATGTCGCTTGCAGGGGATGAAGAAGTATTATCAGATGGATCGCTTATCCATGACAGGCGATCGGGTGTGATTACTTGGCTATTAGGTATTGAGGCTTCAGCAATAGCATTGAAACTTAAGTAAAATAAACCTGTGAAGGTTATGAGAGCATAATAGTTAGCTAACTTAGTTTGTGATGGCATTTTGCCTATGGTAGCGTTGTCCGACCTTAGGATGCCCACAACTACCTAATGACTAACATCACAAAAAAAAGAGACACGGTTTTCTCGCATCTCTTTTATAAATGGGCTAGGAGGGATTCGAACCCCCGACACCGTGGTCCGTAGCCACGTGCTCTAGTCCACTGAGCTACAAGCCCTTACAAGAATATTACTGTAACACACCATCCTCACATGACACAAGACTTTTTACCTACTTCCACAAAATTATCTCATTTAGATCTTCAAGGACAGGCGCAAATGGTGGATGTATCTGCCAAATCATCTACCATCCGGGAAGCTGTAGCCGCTGCTAGAGTGCGGATGGCACCGGAAACTTTTGCGGCGATTCAAGCTGGAAATGCTCCTAAAGGCGATGTTTTAGGTACCGCTAGGTTAGCTGGAATTATGGCAGCTAAACAGACATCGGCGTTAATTCCGCTGTGTCATCCTCTACCGCTACATAAAGTCGAAGTTCTTTTAACCCCCGATCCTCAACTCCCTGGTTATCAAATTCAAGCTTCCGTCAAAACCAAAGCGGAAACGGGTGTGGAAATGGAAGCTTTAACTGCTGTCTCTGTCGCCGCCCTTACTCTCTACGATATGGCGAAGGCTTTGGAAAAGTCGATCCAAATTGAAGCGATTCATCTCGTAAGTAAGACTGGTGGTAAATCAGGAGATTATTCTTTGAGTTAAAGCTCTAAATTATCAAGGTTCGTAGTTGCGCTTCAGCGTACCGGATCTAGAGCGCTAAAGCGCAACTACGTGCCTTTGGAAAAATTCATATAGTTTAGTCGATCTACTTCGTACTGTTGGGCATAATTGCGCCTGTGAGATCTGCACCAGTTAAATCGGCTCCTTGTAGGTTTGCGCCGCTGAGGTCGGTTGCGGTTAAAATGGCATTTCTTAAATCCGCGCGAATTAAACTGGTGCGAATCAGGTCTGCACCGCGAAAGTCAGCTTGCTGTAAGAAAGTACCAATTAAATCTACATCCTGTAAAATCGCTCTTCGCAAAGAAGCACCATATAAATTTGCTCCATGTAAGTCGGTTTCGGCTAAACTGGCGCGAGTAAAATTAGCTCGCACCAGACTCGCTTCTCGCAGGTTAACTGCTTGCAGATTTGCCTGCTTAAAGCTGGCTTCTAACAAATTTGCTTGTCGAAAGTTAGTACCGACCAAAATTGCCTCGCTAAAGTCGGCTGCACCCAAGTCGGCTATGCTGAGGTCTGCACCAGTTAAATTAGCACCACTGAAATTAACATGATTTAAGTCTGCACCACTGAAATTAGCACCACTCAAATCAGCTCTACTCAAATTTACACCCTTGAGTGAAGCCTGATGAAGAAAAGCTGAGCGCAAATCTATGCCACTAAAATTCTTTTCTCCTGTACTGTAGCGTTTGAGTAGTTGCTCTACATCCATAGTCTTGCCATTAAGAGAAATCGCGAATAGTGACTTTGACTCTTATTTTGACTTAGTTTGGCTCAATTTGGTCTCGGCGAGGCGTAACAACGTTTGTGCTTCCAAGCAGGGTTAGCGCGTCTCAAACCCTATTGACAAGAGGACTTGCTTGATCGGTGATCGGGTTTGAAACAAAGTGGAACCATCTGAGCTAAGGTTAGATTTAATCCATCTAGCTGTAACTCCTCTCGTTATGCCAACAGGA
>JBBQRU010000198.1:0-7443 GCA_038214545.1 Cyanophyceae cyanobacterium
CATCGATTATTTCAATCAGTATGTGAATTAAAGTCTACGCTAAATAAACTCTTAAACGATGGAGAGCTTGTTATTAAGTGGGGAAGAAAAATCAAAAACAAGGGAGATGCTATTTGTGCAAATTAAAAGCGGAACAGCTTAGTAGTGAGGACTTCTGAAGTCTTCGCTACTAGCGCTCATAGCCATCTAAGAGTACGCTTACCTTCCAACTAGCAGATATCCAGCATTAATTTGGGCGATTTTCTCGAACCTGCTCATGTGGCACTCCATTGCCAGTCCGTTTGTATTCCTCTAATACTTGCAAACTGCTCTCGACCATTTCTGCCTCGGTCATCACCTGGAATGCCAGTGTTTCGTCGAACTGACCATACTCAAGTGCGACTGCATCTGCATTGCGAGGTTCACTCTCCAGCAGGCGTTCAAAATCACTCAGACTCCCCCTTGTTCTCGAAAGCCAGTCTAGTACGACTGCTTTGACTCGCTCACTGTCTAGGGCCTCTACATTACTGGCGATCGCTTGCTGGTCAGTCATGGCAATATGAGGGAGGGCATCATAATCACAGGACAAATATCATATAATTTTAACATCTCGGCGGTCACTCTAGCGAAAACATTTTTAATTGCTTTTTGGGCTATATTCTATCCTTCGCTGGTGGCACGATCGCTAGCTTTTCCAACCCAACATCAATATTTCTCAGTAGTTTAAAATCTGCTTCTGGCAAAGTATGACTGCGATAACCCGCAATCACCGCCGGCTGTTTTTCGAGAAAGGAAAATGCTTGGCGAAACTGATATGGTTGGGCGGTAATCGGGGAGTCAAAATGGCAGGGAATAATCAGATGGAAGTTCCAACTGGCGACTCTATCAGCCCATTCCAGAGTTTCCTTTGGGGCGCGGTTGAGAATCAAAGTCTGTAATATTGGAGCTACAAATAAGCAACCATCTCCGCGCAAGGCGGTAAATGACTGCTGCCAATTCGCTTGCCACTTAAAAGGATACAATCCAAAATAAGCTTTTTTTGAGCGTTCCGCCGCTTTAAACGCATTGCGAAACACCTCTCCCCAAGGAAAAACCCCTAGTGCCTGTGGTTGAAAATATAAAGCAAACAATGAGATCCGCTGCCAACCTTTCCGCCGATTTGCCTGATTATCGGCAATAATGTCAGATGCATTATCCTTAGCATGGAATAGTAAAGGGTATGGCTCTAATTGCACGATCGCCGGTGGATCTTCGGGTACAGGAACGACACAATCTGTAACTAATAATGTATGCGATCGCTTATCCAAAAAGACCACTTCCGAAAATCTCCCTGGTCCCAATTCAATCGCCCCTAAAATCGCATAATCAAACTGGTCAGCAAAAGGTGCTTGACTACTATCTACGGGTAATACCTGAGTGCGTTTACGAGGCAAACCCAACCAACTAAGTGGGAGATTGAGAGGAAAACTCCACTGTTGAGGAGCAACAAAAACTTGGGCGGTTGCAAAGTACCGAGCAAATGGACCCACAAAGATTTTGTGTTCTATCCCGGAGATAGTTGACAAAATAATATACTTCACATCACCGTGGAGTGTCACCAACTCCTGTAGCAGCCGGATACACTCCAAAGTCGGCGCAACAGGTGCATAAACAAGCAGACCGCCTGCATCTAACTTCACCACCGTCATCCGAATCGGCACGACAACGTAAAAAATACCCTGCAATTGGTCAAAAGTCCAAACAGAATCTTTAACCACCTCTTTGCGAATAGTCCGTCGCCGACCATAAGGATAAATGGGTACAGCCGGCCAGAAAGACCAGTTAAAGTCCTTTGGATCACTGTAGCCTGCGTTTTCTTGATCTACTTTGCGATCGCCTGATAAATTCCCCATTGCTAAAACTGATTGAATTCTTTAATTCGCGCTCTTTCGGGCCACTGCTTTAACAATACATCAACCTTTCCGACGATAAGCTAATGCTACCCACTCATTTAATCGTGTACAATCAATCGCCTCGAATCCGACTTCGATTAAAGACTGAGCAACTGCTTCCTCCACATCCGCTGTAAAACCGGCAATAATTAACAGTCCTGCACAACGCAAAGCTTGATGATAGTCAGGCGCAAGAGCCATATGTATCCGTGCCAAGATATTGGCGACCACCAAGTCAAAAGTCCCTGTAGCTTGGATGGTGGGTACGTTGTTAATTGTATCTCCACCCATCCAATGCCCAAACTCACTTCCAGTCCCCAAACTTCCTTCTCTCACAGTAACCTGTGCCTCTACTTGATTCCTCTCTACAGCATCCTGAGTAGATTGTACAGCCACAATATCGTTGTCCAGTGCCAAGACTTGTGCTCCCAACTTTGCCATTGCCACACTCAAAATCCCTGAACCCGAGCCGAGGTCGAGAACATTCATTTCTGGGACAATATGCCGTTCCAACAATTGTAAAATAGCAATAGTCGCCGGATGTAAACCACTACCGAAAGCTAGAGATGTTTTCAGTTTAATAGTAATTTCATTTGCGGCAACATCAGAAGATGATAAATCAGGAGAAAGAACCACAAACCTTTGTCCAATCCGATGCATAAGCGGACTTGCGGCGATAGTCTCTACAGGCGCAGTCAGCCGCAATGCACCTACCAAACCTGTCCGTTGCAAAGGTGAGAGAACCTGCTCAATTTCTCTACAGGCAATAGTATGGAAGTCATCAGCGAGATATAAATGAATAGTAAAAGCCCATTGCACTTCCGGATTGGCTGCCGATTCAGTATATTTAACAATTTTAATATCATTAGTATACTTAACTTCTGGAAGTAGTGTACAGACCCAATCAACTGCCTCAGCGGTTGTGTCAAGGCTCAACTCTATCCAAGTCATATTTTTTACCCGGCTAAACCACAAAATCAACTGCTTGGATATGCAATGCAATCATCGAGTTTGAAAGATATTTTGCACCATTTTTTTGTCTGTATTAGCAGCCACTCGATCCAACTCGGCAATCTCGCTGTTGTCTAATTGCCAACCCAAAGCACCAATATTATCCCTTGCCTGCTCCACATTTTTTGCGCCTGGGATGGGAATAGTATCTTTACAGATACACCAGTTAATGGCTATCTGCGACATAGTCTTATTTCTCGATTGGGCAATTTCTCGCAAACAGTTTTGTAATGGGCGGATTTTCGGTAATATTTGCTTAAATAGAAAGCCGCGAATACCTTTAGGCACAGGCGATTCCTCAGTATATTTTCCTGTCAAAAGTCCTAAAGCCAAAGGACTGTAGGCAATCAGTTTTATCCCCAGTTCATCACAAATATCTTTAATTCCTAATTCCGTGACAGGATAGGTAGACAGCAGTGAGTACTGTACTTGTAAAGTTGCAATTGGCACTCCGCGCTGAGTAAACTTTTGCTGCACCCATTTGAGCCGTATTGGTCCAAAATTCGACAATCCGACACCTTTGACCAACCCTTGTTCGTAGAGGTCAGCCAGACCATCTAAAAGTGGTCCCTCTTGCCAGGGTGCATAGTTAGCTGTTGACCAATGCATTTGCACTAAATCTACATTTCTCCCGAGGCGTTGGGCTGAAGCCTTACCAGCCGCCACCATTGAAGAACGTGTCAATCTCCACGGATAAGCCGCCAGCTTGGTGGCGATACAAATATTTTCTTTACCTACACCTTGATATTCTCGCGAAAATTTGCCTAAGAGTAACTCACTGCGCCCATTTAATTTCCCAGTACCGTAAGAATCACCTGTATCAAATAAAGTAACGCCGTTGCTGACACATAGGTCAAAGACAGCTTGCAACTGCTGATCCATGCTTTCGTCATATCCCCATAACAAACGGTTTCCCCATGCCCAAGTCCCGCAGCCCATCATCGGCAAGGTTAGTGTTTGACTCTGCATATTTTTCTCTTTGCTTCAGGTATTTACAGCAGCTTTTTCCTAGATCATTATCGAGTACATTGCTACATTAGCAGTCAAATTTAGATATAAGACTTGATACGCCTGCAATATCAGGCACTAATGACGCTCTTTCTACGTCTCTTGAGAATTATCTACTTCAATTTCTCGTTTAGTCAAAAATTTAATGTCCTGTCTGCAATGAAGCACTAGCAATTAACCAATCTAAACATCAATGCTTGTAGATTATATAACTAGTAAGTTTCATTACAAAAACAGGCGATTTCCCTGTGAGGTTAGCGCTATGTCCCGATGGTGTGTGTGTGTGGAAAAAACATTTAACAAATTTCAATTGCATTTTATATCTCAATGGCAGCAATATCATCAAGAAGCACTAAAGCATTTTTTCTCCCTGCTGTTTGTGATGTCACTGGCGTTCGTATTGTTCGTCAATAGCTTTATACCGGCTTTAGCGCAAATCCCACCGTTTCCCGTTATCACTCCGCCTCAGCCACCTCGTGCAGAAATTCGTGGGGTGTGGATGACTAATATTGACATTTCTAAATTCCGCGATCGCGCCAAAGTCCAAGATAGTATCAGCAAATTACGGCAATTCAACTTCAACACTATTTATCCCGCAGTTTGGAATTCTGGCTACGTGCTATACAAAAGTGCCGTAGCCCAGCGGACTAATATTCAACCCTTCGTTTTAAAAGGGACAGATGGACAGGATATTATCGGCGACCTCATCACCCAAGCCCATAACCAAGGCTTACTCGCAATTCCTTGGTTTGAATTTGGTTTTATGGTTCCACCGACATCAGAACTAGCCTTAAATCATCCGGAGTGGTTGACACAAATGCGGAATGGTGATCAAACTTCGGACAGCAGTGATGGTGAAATGGCATGGCTTAATCCTTTCCACCCGCAAGTGCAACAATTTATCACCGACCTCGTGCTGGAAATTGTCACTCAATATGATGTCGATGGCATTCAGTTCGACGACCACATGAGTTTGCCGCAAGAATTTGGTTACGATAAAGACACAGTTGCTTTGTACAATCTAGAAACTAATCATACTGGTCTTCCCAATCCTCAAGCCGCAGACTGGATACGCTGGCGAGCAGATAAATTGACGTTATTCATGCTCCAACTCAACCAAGCTGTTAAGTTCAAAAAACCGAAGGCGATTTTTTCCGTTTCCCCCAATTACTACGATTATGCTTACAAGTTTCAACTTCAAGATTGGCTAACTTGGATTGAACTAAATATTGTGGACGAGTTAATTGTACAAGTGTATCGTTCTAATCTTCAAAGTTTCATCGGAAATATCTCGCGTCCAGAAATTCAAGCCGCGCAACAACTTATACCTACAGGAATTGGGATCATGACTGGTTTGCGAGGTAGTCCAGTTTCCTTGCGGCAAATTCAATCCCAAGTCCAGGCTGTCCAACAACGTGGTTTAGGAGTAATCTTTTTTTACTACGAAACTCTCTGGGATTATGCACCAGAATCTGTCGCTGAAAGGCAAGCCGGATTTCAAAATCTCTTTCCCTCTTCCGCGCTACGTGCTAGAGCAGAGTAGAATAGTTTTTTAGCGCATATGTAGTCAGGGGCACTTACACAACGCAGTACATCTATCATGGCTCAAAAACAAGATCCAGATGAAAGCATTGAAATAGTCAGAGCATCATTAATAACACCCTCACCAATCGCTCCCTATTGGGAAGGAAAAACTTTTGAAGACAGTTTAGATATTCCGCTGAATTATCCTTATAGCTCAGTCGAGTGGGATAGTATCTTTGAAACCTTTATTAAGTTACTTCAACATGAAAATTACAGAATTCGCCAAGCTGCGATCGCTCGCTTAAAAACTGCCTTGGAATCAGAAAGCTCACAAGTCTCTAATTGTGAAGATTACCAGCCAAGACCAATTGCAGAGCGAATGATAGTGATTTTTGAAGCAATGACTTCCCAGGTACTGATTACTCCTGACATCTTTGATGATTTTTGTTATGAATTCAGAGATCTAGCAAAAGAAGCTCCTTTCGGCGGTTTAATTCTTCAGTGGCTAAACCAGCTTTCTCAAACTGTAAGCCGTCAAGAGCCAAGTAATGAAGCAATTTTCGCAGCAAGGATTTTACTTTATCGAAGCTTAAATTCTGTCCTTCAATTTGTCAGCTATGAGTTTAATACTGCTATTGCTTATATTGATGGATATCTCCACGGACTTAGTCTGTTATGCAAGGGAATGAATTATGTTCCCATGTATAAGGCTATGATCTGTCCCCAATTAACTAAAGATATTTCTGTAAATATTCAAGCAGAGATATTAGCTAGAGCATCAACATACGGAATTATTGCAGGCTGTGAATGCAGTGATTTTCACTTATTAGATGATTGGGTAACAGTTTTCGGAAATTCTATTGATAAATGGATTTTTAACCGTCTACCTGTTGCGAGCAATACTATTGAATTTGAAAGTTATTTAGGAGCATCTCAGAGAAATTATATGCCTGAAATTATGCGCCTGATCAATGAAGCTACAAATTCAGAACCTGAAGTATGGCAGTTTAAAATTGGATTAGGATACAGTTTCAGATGGGGTATGAATAATGAAGCTTATGCTTTTCAATCTGGCGATAACTTATTTGTAATAACATTTGGCTGGATAGATTAAAATTAATTTGTTCATAATAATCGACCGCTATTGGAATTTTAGAAATGTATTTTACTTTGATAGAATCAACGTTCAAAATAAGCTCTAAATGGTTCTGCAAGAATACCTAATATTTGATTTATTTGAGTAATAAAATATTCAGTTAAGTCAATTTTAACTAATTGTTCCTGCAACATCATAAATTTCCAGTTAGTACCTGTTGAAACTGCGCCGTAAACTATTTGCGGTTCCAGACCCTTGCGGGTATTAAATATTTGCGCGGCAACCATTTGAGCTACACATTGTCCTAATCCAATACGATTGTCATTATCCTTAGCTTCTACTAAGGTTAAAACAGGAGCAGTAACTAGTGACTGATTACTTGATGCGCTTAAAAGAAAATCGCAAGCACCTGTTAAATTCTTTGATTCATCGATATTAAATGTGTTGCCGGAGAAGTAACCTATTTTATTATTAAATGTTCGTCTTAACTCTAACAATATTGGCGTAATAATTAATTCTGAACGAGCTTTTTTAGTACTAATACTTGTAGCTAATTCTAAGCTCTCATCTAGTGTTTCTTTCAGCCTTAGAGAAGGCTCAATCGGTTTAACATCACTAAATAAATGGGAAATATCTTCAACTGTTAAATCCAAAGCTGAAATAGCTTGCTCAATAGTTTTAAAATCACTGTATGACATATTTGTAACTTTAAGTTTACAATACTGTACCTGTAGATAATTCCATAGTGTGAGCCTAGGCTGTTGACTCTGTACTTTTTTGAGGGTAAAAGTTCATGCAGCATATTTGGTAGCTAACTGGGGCAAAAGCTCATCTAACTACGGTTTTGCGTTTACACAAAAGTTGTATGAACCAAAAATGGGAAAATTCCATCAA
>JBBQRU010000199.1:0-7320 GCA_038214545.1 Cyanophyceae cyanobacterium
TTGATCGCACATACGTCAATAAACAAGTAGTCTTTTGAATTGGTAATTATCAAAAAGGAGAAATTTCATGAAACTCTGGAAAATGACTTTAGTAGTCTTAGTTTTGTTAATGAACCTAGTGATCGCTCAGCCGACCTTGGCAGATAGACCAAAACTGACGAAAAGTCCCGATTATACAGAGGTGTTCCCTCCTAATATACTACGGTTATCCGGTAGATTTATCGTTGTAATTGCTGATTTAAATCAGAGGAGTATCACAGAATAGTATGTCTTTCAAGCATAATGTGTTGGCACGTATGGGTATGATGTCATACTAAACACAAAGTACACTATTTCGATAGGCTTATAGTATATTACTGAGAAACAATCAACCCGCGTCACAGTGACTCGCCTATTGAAGCAATTTGAGGAACAAGGTTACATTCAGCGTCTACCACGCCATCTGACAATTTTACACGCCGAAGAATTTTGGCATTATGAAATATAGCCTGCATCATCACGACTGTAAGCGCTTGATTAACTCGTAAAACAGCTATCGATGAAAGGACATCGCGCATAGAATAAAAACACCCCATATGTAAAATTGCAAGACAATGAATGTACCTTTAACTCCAGACCTTGAACAATTCGTCCAAAGCCAGGTAGAAAGTGGTAAGTATACATCGCCAGAAGATGTGATGATTGCTGCACTCAAAATCTTGGTAACACAAGAACATCAAGACATTGATAGTACTGAAACTTCCTCGCACGAGAAAACACCTGAAGATTTAGGCTGGCCAAGTGGTTTCTTTGAACAGACTGCTGGTTGTTTGCAAGACGATCCGCTAGTGAGATATCCCCAAGGCGAATATGAACAACGGGAGACATTAGCTTGATTTACTTGTTAGATACTAATGCTTGTATTGTTTATCTCAATCGTCCAAAATCTGGTGTGAGGAAACGGTTACAATCACTACCACCACAAAATATTGCTGTCTGCTCTGTGGTCAAAGCTGAACTATTTTACGGAGCAATGAGAAGTGATAATCCCGAACGTACTCTAGCTCTACAGTTCAAATTTCTTAACACTTTTGTCTCTTTACCTTTTGATGATGCCGCCGCCACTATATTTGGCTTTATTCGAGCAGACTTAGCAGCCTTGGGTACGCCCATTGGTCCATATGATTTACAAATTGCGGCAATTGCACTTGCAAATAATTTAATCCTAGTCACACACAATACCCGTGAATTCAGACGAGTGAATGGGCTACAGCTTGAGGATTGGGAAGTTGTGACTTGATTCAGGAGGTTACATTCAGCGCCTACCACCCCATCTCACAATTTTACACGCCGAAGAATTTTGGCATTATGAAATATAGCCTATATCATCCTGACTGTAGGCACTTAATTACAGATAATCTAAACTCAGCATCTACCATTCTGAATAGTCCCATCGGGCATAATGGTATTGCTGAAAAAAACATCCTTAAAGATGACATTAGGAGTATCTTTGAAGTTGGCTTCAGCCTTAAAACTTATGAAATTATTGGTGAACCCATTCCGATTGATGAGGAAATGGCGCATCGGGAACGTGGAATCGCGCTGTTATTCATAGCTCGAAACAACCAGAGGGATATGGTTCTGGAATTATTGTGATCTATTCAACTATATATTTGATAAATCGCCATGTGGTACAAGTAGCCTGAGCGATCGCACTGTTAGGGAGAAGTGATTTTTTTCGGGCGAGATAGGAAATATGCTTTGGAGGTAATATTACGCAATGTCCTTACAATCCGAAATCCTTAGTAGTGCCAATGTATTTATTATTTATCCGAAATCCTTAGTACTGGAGTTTAGACTAAAAACAAGTGTTCCGAAAATAACACTTAGAAATTTATGGATAAAAAAGTTACATAGCTTGACCGGAAAAAAGTCACTGAAAAGAAAAAGCGGTCAGTTATGTTGAACTGACCACAAATTGGTCAATGCTGAGAAAAGAAAAAATATTCACAGCTTGACCATGACATTAGAACATCTTAAACAATTTCGCATTGGTGTGTACACTATCCTCGGTAACGCTAAGGATGCCTTATTTGACTTAATGGATGCTGTGCTAGTAACACGTAGTATTTATTCATTCGCAGAACTATCAATATCTCCTGTGTTTCGTCGGCAGTGGTCAAGTGTGTACGAGGCAATACAAGATGGAAATCCACCCCGAATCGAACTAATGAAGTTGTATATAAAACAACTGCCGGAAATCAAACAAATCGTTTTAGCCGGAGACCATACAGCTTGGTCAAGGTTGAATGCGAGGACATTAAAAGATCGAACCTATGAGCATCAAGTTCAACCTATGTCAAGGGCAAAACCCGTAACATTGGGGCAAGGCTACAGTACGATTGCAGTTATTCCAGAAACAGAGGGCAGTTGGGCTTTACCCTTATTACATGAGCGCATCACAAGCTTTGAGAACCCAATTAAAAAAGCTGCCACACAACTAAAACTGGTATGCGAAAACATGCCTTCACGCCCCATCAGCCTATGGGATGCGGAATACGGCTGTGCTAGCTTTATTAAGCTTTCAAGTGACATTGAGGCGGACAAGTTAATGCGTTTGCGCTCCAACCGACTGCTCTATGGTGCGCCCCCAAATTACTCTGGTAAGGGTCGTCCCCGTATCCACGGTGATAAATTTAAACTTAATGACTCAGCTACATGGTGGACACCCGATCAAATAATCGAGGTCAACGAAGAAAAAATGGGGCGATTACGTATCCGTCTATGGTGTAATCTTCATTTCCAGCAGTCCAAAGCTCATTCCATGAATTTAATTCGCTTTTGAGCGCTTAGATGAATTTGGGACACCAAAAATAAAGCCTTTATGGTTGGTGTGGGTGGGAATTGAGATGCCTGCTTTATCCTCCTTCTGGCAGCTTTACTGCCGTCGCTTTGCACTCTTATCATTGGTATAGATTTGCGAAGCAAAGACTACATTGGACTTTGCCTCAACTAAGTACTCCAGAACAGTGTGAGAAATGGAGCGACCTTTTACCACTGATGACATGTTTACTTTGGCTCGCACATGGCATAGTACATGACAACCCTTTACCCTGGCAAAAGAAACAGCCCAAGTTATCCCCTGGACGGGTGGCTCAGGCAATGGGAGGAGTTTTCGCCGCTATTGGTACACCGTCACATCCACCCAAACCCCGTGGAAAGTCTCCTGGGTGGCCTGCTGGAAAAGCCCGAGTACGTAGAATTCGCTACCCTACAGTCAAAAAAAGTACTGGTAAAGGAAAAAAAGAACAACCCAAGTCCGCTTGAGCTTTTAATTTTTCTAATTTGAGTATGTAACTTGTAAACTCACTGCTGCTGAGTTATTTTGTCATGCGTTAGTCTAAACTCCAGTTAGTAGTGCCAATGTAGTTATTATTTAAATGAATAACGTCTCAGTATAAAGTTTTACGATGAACCCTCAAAACAAGCGCGAGAGTCTACAGGATATTATCAAAAAGCGCCAGCAGCTATCTTTCGTCGGGCGTCAGCAGCAAATCTCCTCCTTTCGTAACAATTTGGAATTAGAAGCGAATTTTCGTCATTTTATCTTCAACATTTGGGGACAAGGGGGTGTGGGAAAAAGCACCTTACTTAAGCAATTTCGTCAAATTGCCGAGCAAGCTAGACTTAGCATAGCTTACACCGATGAAACAGAAAAAAGTGTACCTGAAGTTATGGGTCGATTGGTATCTATTTTAGAACAGCAAGGACACAAACTCAGTAAATTTAGCGAACGTTACAAAGTATACCGCCAAAGGTGTCAGGAATTAGAGAGTGACCCGGAAGCACCGCAAGGTTTTTCTACTTTTGTTGGGCGAACTTTAGCAAAAACAGGCTTTAGTTTAGCCCGTGGAGTCCCTGGTGTAGATGTTGCGCTTGATTTTATTGATGAGAATGGCGTTACAAAGCAAGCAGGAGATTTGGCATCTTTTGTAGCTAAAAAATTAACCAAAAAAGATGAAGTACTTCTGGTTCAAGAACCTATCACGGTGTTGACACCACTGTTCCTAGAGGGTATTTCGGAACTGATGGAAAAAACGGGTATCGCACTATTCTTCGATACTTACGAACGCACAGAAGAATTTTTAGATAGCTGGCTGCAAGATATTTTACATGGTCGCTACGGTGAAACACCCCCCAATATACTATTAGTTATCGCCGGTCGGCAAGAGTTAGATAAAAATCGCTGGGCAGCTTATGAGGGAGCTATAGCACGGTTTCCGTTAGAGCCTTTTACAGAAATAGAAGCTAAAGATTACGTTACACGCAAAGGAATTAGCGACAATGAAATTATTGACCTAATTCTTGAACGTTCAGGATGTTTACCAGTATTATTAGCTACTTTAACTGTGAGGATACCGGAAGACAAAAGTCAAATTTGCGACCCTAGTAGTACGGCGGTAGAACTCTTTTTAAAATGGGTTGAAGACCATACACAGCGAGAGGTAGCGCTAAATGCTGCTTTAGCTCAGTATTTAAATCGAGATATTATAGAGCATTTGTCAGACTCAAAACGAACAGATGACTTATTTAACTGGTTAAAAGAAATGCCCTTTGTAGAAGAACGCAGTAATGGCTGGGCGTATCACGATGTTGTAAGAATGCTGATGTTACGCCAAAAGCGCCGCTCATCTCCCCACGGGTGGACTTTATTACATAGCAAACTTGCCGACTACCACGAAACTTTGTTGCAAAATTTGGAACTAGAACCGCAAAAGGCATGGAACGACGAAACTTGGCAAAGTTACAAACTTAATATACTGTATCACCGTCTGTGTCAAACACCGCAAAGAAGTTTACCACAAGCTTTAAATGAATTCCTCGCAGTTTTAAAAAATAAACGTTCTCTCGCTCAACGCTGGGCAGAAACAATGGTACAAGCCGGTAAGGATACTGAGGCTGGAGAAATTCAGCGTTGGGGAGAGCAGTTACTTGAAGGATTAAAAGCATTTGATGAAAAGCGCTATGAAGTCACAGTGTCAATGTTGACCAACTTACTGAAAGATAGCTGTATTGAGAAAAAATGGCGTTCTGTAGCTTTGAATTGGCGAGGTTTTATTTATCTGCAATTGTCAGAATACTTAAAAGCTATAGAAGACCAAACAGAAGCTATTAAGTTTGCTTCTGATAATGCTGAATATTTCAATTATAGAGGTTGCACTTACCTAAGTATAAAACGCTATCCCGAAGCGCTACAAGACTTTGACCATGCTATTGAAATTGACCCCAAATCCAACTTAGCATTGACTTTTCGGGGTTACACTTACCTAAGTATAAAGCGTCATCCCGAAGCGCTACAAGACTTTGACTGCGTTATCGAAATTGACCCTAAAGATACCTGGGCGTTGACTGGTCGAGGTGAAACTTACCGAATTATGGAGCGCTATCCTGAAGCCCTGCAAGACTTTGACCGCGCGATTGAAATTGACCCTAAATCTATCTTGGCGTTGACTGGTCGAGGTGAAACTTACCAAAGTATGGAGCGCTATCCCGAAGCTCTGCAAGACTTTGACCACGCGATTGAAATTGACCCCAAATCCATCTTAGCATTGACTTGGCGGAGTAAAATTTATCAAAGTATGGAGCGCTACCCTGAAGCCTTGCAAGACTTTAACTGCGCGATTGAAATTGACCCCAAATTTACCTGGGCGTTGACTTGGCGGGGTGAAACTTACCAAAGTATGGAGCGCTATCCCGAAGCTCTACAAGACTTTAATTGCGCGATTGAAATTGACCCCAAATTTATCAGGGCGTTGACTGGTCGCGGTGAAACTTATCGAAGTATGGAACGCTACCTCGAAACCCTGCAAGACTTTGACCGCGCGATTGAAATTGACCCTAAAGATACCTGGGCGTTAACTTGTCGGGGTAAAGCTTACTTGATGCTTCGCAGTTACAATAAGGCTCTTGCAGATTTTAATCAAGCTATAGAATTAGACTCTAATGATGACTGGTATCGATACGAGCGAGCCTTAGCTTACCAAGCTCTTACTCAACCTGATAACGCACGAATTGACTTAATCAATGCTCTACAGCTTGCTAAACAAAAATATGACAAAGACCCTAAAGACTGGTGCAATACTTTTAATCTTGCTCTTTACTCTCTAGTTGTTATAAATACTCAACAAGCACAGATATTATATAATTTTGCCCTAACTAATTGTGCTTCTTTAGAACGTATCCGCGCAGCACAACGTGACTTGGAATACTTCTTAAAAGTTTTCCCTGATTGCGAACAAGC
This sequence comes from Cyanophyceae cyanobacterium, assembly GCA_038214545.1. Lineage (GTDB taxonomy): Bacteria > Cyanobacteriota > Cyanobacteriia > Cyanobacteriales > Nostocaceae > JBBQRU01. The sequence goes on from JBBQRU010000199.1 coordinate 6,281, forward strand.
TAAAGCGGCACGAGAATTACTGCAATCTATGTTTAACCATAGACTAAAACGAAATCATTAAAATTCTCTGAAAAAGAATGTAGAGACGTAATTAATTGCACTCTTTTAAAGGAGAGTGATTTTTATCAGGGGAGATGGAGATACGTAATAGGGTAACAGGATCAATGCTCGATTCTGAACAATTTGGACTTGGAAACCACGAGCAAAAAGCTTTGACAAAATAGCAAGTATAATATAGCTACTACAACTAATTCATCTTGCAGTAGCGCTATCAACTTGTTCCTATCCACGTAAGAGATGGCGTTAGCTTTGGGGTTGCCGATATCAGAGCCTACTCCAATGTCACAGTTGACCTCTTCTTCGATCTTAACTAGCTCCTAGATTCGGCTTTCATCGATTTTAAACATTGTCTGTGTAGTATTGGTTATGTAAAGTTATTCTTGTTCAAGAATTGTGGGTAAGTCACGGCTAGCATGAATTATTCGCACGACTGAAAGCAATTCATTTTGGGGAATGTAAAAAATTAGGTATTTTTCAAAACCTTTAACTCCCCGTTTACGCAAGCCTGTAAGTCGCGGATTATTCACTGAATAGAGGCTGCCAATACCAGGATTTTGTGCTAATTTCGCAATAGTCTGCCGTGTAGAATCAAAAAAACGCAAGGCAGTATCGGGATTATTCTGGTTAAGGTAGTCAAACAGGTCGTCTAAGTCGCGACTAGCTTTAGGCGTGATAAAAATACGTAAACTCATACTTAAAGCTGAGATGGTTTTTTAACAAGTTCTGCACGTTTTTTTTCCCACCAGTCATCAGTTATTTGAATTGCATCTCCGCTGTCTAAGCCTTCAATTAACATGTTTTCTAATTTTTGTTGCTCGGCACGTTTTTGCTCTTGCATAATCAGGTGGTAGATATATTCATCAGTATTGCTGTAACCGCCTTGGGTAACCTGTTGGTCAATAAACTCCTGCAAGGATTCGGGTAGAAAAATTTTCAGTGTAGTCATAGAAAGAGTAATGAGTATTTATTGATGATGAACT
>JBBQRU010000200.1:0-7275 GCA_038214545.1 Cyanophyceae cyanobacterium
AGTCGCCTCAACTCCAAAAGAACTATTTGGTTTGTGCATGGTGCTAGAAATGGTCAAACTCACGCTTTTCGAGATGAGGTGTTAGCGACAGCAAAGGAAAATCCCAATCTACATGTCCATTTTCGCTACAGCCATCCACGACCTGAAGATCAAGGTCACTACGATAGCGATGGGCATGTAGATACAGAACTGATTAAAACATTAATTGGGCAAGATGCAGAGTTTTACTTATGTGGTTCCCCTCCTTTCCTCGAATCACTCCAGACAGGACTAAAGGAATGGGGTGTACCAAACGAGCGCGTCTTCCATGAATCATTTAATGTAAGCAAAGCTTCAGTCGATAGTCAATCTTCTGGTGACGAGGCAAGTAAGGAAGTTGAGGAGTCGGAAATTGTCTTTGCATCGGATAAAACACTGACTTGGCACGGTGACGATGGCACTATCCTAGAGTTTGCTGAAGCTAACGGTCTTAATCCGCCTTACAGTTGTCGGCAAGGGGTTTGCGGAACCTGTATGTGCAAAATCACTGAAGGTAGTGTTGCTTATCAGATTTCTCCAACAGCCGAAATTGACGAAGATTCAGTGCTCATTTGTATTTCCAAGCCCGCAACTCCAAAAGTTGTCCTCGATATTTAAGATCTATTAGTTAGCAAAGAACGGGCGAGCGATGATGCTACATATGTGTAAGTAATTTAAATTTTGCCAACTCCACAATCTATAAATAAGGTTTGTCCTGTGATGAACGCTATACATATAAACATTACCGCCAGAGAGTGAACAAACATGCATTCCGATGCCTAAAATGCGCTGGCTGTCTGGCGGACAATCATTTCATTAACATCGACATCATCTGGCTGGGAGACGGCATATAAAACGGCTCTAGCGATCGCATCCGGGCTGAGTGAGGTTTTGCGGAGTTCTTTCAACAAGCCTTTTGCTAAATCATCCGTGATATCAGAGCCGAGTTCGGTCTCCACCACGCCGGGAGAGATTGTGGTCACGCGGATATTTTTCGACTCCTGACGCAGTCCTTCAGAAATTGCCCAAACAGCATACTTAGTCGCGCAATAGACAGCGGCAGTAGGTACTACCGAATGTGCGCCGATGGACGCGGTATTGATAAAGTGTCCGCCCCCTTGCGCTTCCATGATTGGCAGACATGCCGCAATACCATTCAATACGCCGTGGATATTTACGTTAATCATGTTGTCCCACTCCTCAACTTTCAGAGCATTCATTGGAGATAGAGGCATCACGCCAGCATTGTTAAACATGACATCAACGCGACCAAACTTGTCTAAAACAAAGTGAATGAACGCTTTCATATCCTCACGGTTAGTGACATCCACAGCTTTGAATTCCGCTGTACCGCCTTGGTGATGGATTTCCTCGACAATCTTTTCGAGCTTTTCTGTGCGTCGTGCTCCCAGGATCACGTTTGCACCGTTTTGGGCAAGCAACAAAGCTGTGGCTTCACCGATACCGCTACTGGCTCCAGTGATCGCAATAACTTTATTTTCTACATTTAACATGGTAATTTTCCCTACTGTTTTAGTCGATTTGAATTAAAGAAACACCGATATCATCAAGAAGACTGACGCGATCCAAGGCAAGTTATGAAACTATTGGTATTTGGTTCATCGTAGGTGAGAATCAGCTTTTATTTAAATACACAAATCTCGCATATTCTTGCCTAATTCTCCCAAACGGGGCATTGTCAAAAGATAAATATTCCCTACAATGAGCACATGAGAATGGCTAAATCAGTCAGGAATTCAGCATGACGATTGAGACACTAAGCCACGAGGCGACTATCAGCAAATGTAAAGAACTAGCTGCCTTAGTAGCTCGACATACTGATGGTAGAGGGAGTGGTGCCCATAAAACAGAGATCAATTATCTGGGATTTACGAGGGAATCTGATACTTGTACCGCAACACGGGGAGTATGCGAACCAATTCTTGGCATTGTCGTTCAGGGCAAAAAAGAAGTATTGCTGGGTGAGGAAACTTATCGGTATGGCGTGGCTCAATACCTGGTTGTCTCTGTTGATTTGCCCATCTGTGGATTTGCTGTAGAGGCAACCCCAGATCAGCCATATCTAGGATTTAAGCTTGATTTAGACCCAGTTCAACTCTGTGATATTATTGCTCAAACTTACCCCAGCATGGGGAAGAAAGAAGACTCGGTTAGAGGCTTGTTCGTCAGCGATGCCGATACCTCTTTAATCGACTGCGCTATCAGGCTGACACAGCTTCTGGATACGCCACAGGATATTCCGTTCCTGGCACCGATGATCGTCCGTGAAATCTATTACCGCCTTCTCATGGGTGAACAAGGCGAAGCGGTGCATCAGATTGCCACATCCGGCAGCAACATGCAGCGTATTGCTGAGGCGATAAAACTAATTAAGGCTGATTTTACAAAACCGTTGCGGGTTGAGGATTTAGCTGAACAAAGCAATATGTCTCTTTCATCTTTCCATCGTCATTTCAAGCAAGTAACCTCAATGAGTCCGATGCAATATCAAAAACAATTAAGACTATTGAAAGCGCGTTACCTAATGTTTGCTGAGAATACTGATGCGACCAGTACTGCTTATCAAGTCGGTTATGAAAGTCCCTCACAGTTCAGCCGCGAATATTCCCGCATGTTCGGCGCACCACCAATTAAGGATATTGAACGTTTACGGATAGCCTAAACATAGATATTGAGCCTATAAACATATATATAGTAAACGAGTTACAAAGCTTTATTACTCTGTGTCTCACTAAGATAAGCTAGAGTTATCTATTTTAAATCTGTAGTAGCTTAAATGAGGAACTACGCCGATGAGTCTTGATTGGGAACAACGCTATCAAACCCTAGATACGCCTTGGGATAAGGGTTCACCTTCTCCAGGGTTATTAGAATATTTGCAAGCTCATCCTATAATGGGCGATATTTTGGTGGTGGGTTGTGGTTATGGGCATGATGTGCGAGCTTTAGCAAAGCTTGGTGGTCGGGTAGTGGGGGTGGATTTGGCTCCGAGTGCGATCGCTCAGGCAAAAGCGATACAATCGGTAAGTAATGAAACTTATCAAGTAGCCGATATCTTTCAACTACCAGAAAAATTGCACTCATCCTTTGACTGGGTTTGGGAACATACCTGCTTTTGCGCCATTTCTCCCGCACAGCGTCCTGATTATGTTGAAGCTGTCGCTACAGCCCTAAAACCATCGGGAAAGTTACTGGCTATTTTCTTACTCGATTCACCAAATCTCGGAGACGGTCCACCGCATGGCGTGACAGTAGCTGAATTAGATCGGCTATTTGCTAACCAATTTACCATGTTACAAGAGTGGCAACCTACACAATCATACGCAGGTTTTGCAGGTCGAGAGCGGATGCGCCTATTGCAGAAGAATTAAAATCTGACTGTTTGCTTGTAAATATCAGCTTTGAGTATTGATTAAATCTGAGTAATTCACACCGAACCACCACTTTATAGCTGAACGATAGAATCCACATCTAAAACCCAGCGCTCATCTAGAAATTCCAGATTTTCATTATAAATTAGAACTACCTCACCAATTTCCTGAGGTTGATGATTTAGCTTACCCTGAGCATCAACAGGAACATTGAGGATAAACTTGAGTTGTAAAAAGCGTTCTTTGCCTGTAAAACCAATAGAACTACTGGTTAATTCTAATTTTAGGTTATGAGGTAAAATAATTTCCTCATAATATGTATCTTCCTCATCCCAGTAGCCGTGAACTTGATAGTTACATGCTTCGAGATGTTCTTTTACAAGTGCATTACTATCTGAATTTTCTAAAATTTTTGTTAAATCTCGCCATACTTGGTGATTCTTTAATTCAAGTTGAGTCATGGCTGTTTTTCAGTTAATGTTCTGTAGTTAAACCAAGAAAGACCAATTATTGGGTAAAGCTTCCATTAGATTTACTACCACTGTCAATCATTATATTAGTACAAAATGACTATCAAAAGATATGCGCTCACATTCTGGTGTTTTGGGGCATGAGGAGTGGGTTCGTCTTTTAGGGAGTTGGGGAGGAGTGCGTAGACGCAAAGCGGCTTGTCTATGAGAATATTTGCCAGATCATCCTATAACGGGCGATACTGACGATAGGTATAGAAATTTTTTCCACACCCATAGCAGCGTTTAAACTGAAAATTAGACTATCATTTTGAGAAAAAGAAGATGATATCTGATATGTATCAAAATTGCCAGCAGGTTATAGAACAGTTAAACATTAATATCGATTTATTCTTTCAAAAGTTAGATGCGCCTGCAAATAAAAAGCAACTCAGCGAACTTGATAAAGTAATTATTTGTCAATCTCTGTTAGGACAATCTCGACAACATATAGCGAACAAATCTAATCTACCTGAGCAAAATATTCGAGATCGGCTAAGTAAATATATTTATCCTAAAATAGCAGAAGCTTTGCAAGTTGAGCAAGAGGAGATAGCTGGTAACTGGGTGTTAATTATGAATTTATTACTTAATCCAAGTAATGGTTATAAATTACATCCTGCACCGCAATTAAACAATGATAACTTTCAAGGAAGTTTTGGCAGACAAGTTTTTCTTTATCCCCCTAATCAAGAAATTGTGCAGTTTCAGATTGAAGGAACACAATTTTATCAACAAGGACTTTACTATCAGGCATTGAAGTGCTTTCTTTGGGCTTGGAAACAAGAACGAGAAATTTATGGCAGAGGTAATCCTGAAGTTCTAATTTATATTAACAACTGCTTAATCGAATATAAACAATCGCTTTTGCAACAGAAAGGAATTGAAATATACACTCTCGCTGTAGTTGTGCCATTTTATCATAACCAGGGTCACGTCGCTGCTGAAATTTTACAAGGAATTGCCCAAATCCAATTACAAGTAAATCTGCCAAACTTTGATAAAATTTCCTTAGGTAAAGAGATAAATTTAGATGATATCAGACCCAAGATATTCTTTAGTTTTAATAGTAGTCCAATAGTATTGAGAATTCTAATTGTCAACGATCCTAACAATTTATATGCCCCATACAACCAAACAGCAGAAAATCTAGCCAATTTAGCACCACAATTAAACCTGATGGCGATTGTCGGTCACTACTCAAGCGAAATGACTAAGAAGGCACTGCAAGTCTATGCTAAAAATGGGTTAGTTTTGGTAAATCCTAGCAGTACATCCAATGAACTTTCTCATTTATCAGGAGGCGAAAGCTTATCGTTTTTTAGACTGACTACTCAAGATAGTATTAATGCTACACGCTTAGCGGATTATTTAAAAGAGTTTTCGGCAAATCCCAAAAAGGTAGCTATTATTTATAACAAGAACAGTAGCTATAGCAATTCATACAGAAATACTATTAAGGAATATTTAGAACACCACAAAGAACAGTTTATTTTTCTACCCGAATGTAGCTGTATTAGTGAAAATTATTATCAAATTCAAGCTTATTTAGAAGAACTTAAACAAACCGGCGTTGATATTATCATCATTATTCCCGACGGAGGGATCGAACCTAATTCTCTGAATAACGCGGGACTAATTAGCCGATTAAATCTCGATCATTGTTTAATAGCTGGTTCAGCAGCTTTTTATCATGATAATGTTTTGCATTGGATTCATGAGCAAAGTCAGTATAATTTAACCAATAATCCATCTCAAATTATAGCTTGTATTCCTTGGCATTGGCACAGTCAAGAAAACGGATACAATAGTGATAATCCTCTAGCCCAGCACTTTTGTCAAATAGGTACTCAATTATGGGGACACGAAAATTTAACATGGCGTAGTGCAACGGCTTTTGACTCAGTGTTAATAATTATGAGAATTTTAGAAATATATCATAGCCAAGATAGTCAATCTTTACTCATACACATGAATCAATATTTCAAAGAACAAAGAAAACAAGTAAGGGGTGTCACGGGAAATATCCAATTTGATTATAGAGGCGATCGCATCAATCCTCCTGCAGAAATAGTTACTGTCAAATGGGATACGCAACAGCAACAATGGAAGTGGACAATTTTAGAACTTATGCACTGACACAAAAATGACATTTGCATTCAATTCGAGCTTCTGTTTGAGGTGTTCCAAAACAAAGTCACGAGCTACTTTAAGTGACATTTGTTTTGGAGTTCGTACCAATCTTTAGTTGTTCTTACTAAATCGCGTTGCTCTCTTTTTTGATTACTATGTTAATGCATAAGTCCTATTAATTTAAACCACTGAAGTTATAAGATTATATACGTTTTGAAAGTTTTTGATCCTACTTTCATAAGGTTTATGAGAAATCCGAGTATTATCTAAGTTAATGAATATATACTGGATTCGCTAAAAGTAGTGTAACCATTGCATCACTTAATTTACCTTCAGCAACATTATCAACCCATTGCCATTGACCATTACAGTTATTTTCAAGAAAGAAATATTCGTTTTGGGCAGTTACCGCAAAATCCATTGCTGAATATACCAAACCTTGTTGTTTAACAAAGGTAATGATTTGCTCTTTTAATTTATTTGGAATTTCAACTAATTCTTGGTTCATTCTGGCAGGACACAAGCCACGAAAATCAACTTGAGAAAGTTCACTTTCTTGTGAGTGTATTGCTAGGGGAAAAACTTCATTTCCAATCACAGTAACTCGTAAATCATATTTTTTATCAATAAATTCTTGAAACAAAGTATGGCATATTTCGATTCGTTCTCGATTTTCAATAATTTCGTCTCCACTCACTAAACGTGTATAAAAAGGAAATAAATAACCATCGACTTGAAAGCTTGCTTCATCCAAACTTTTAGTACAAGCGTTATTCATTTTGAGAAATTCAACAGCCTTTTCATAATTATTTGTTGCTAAAGTTTTAGGTACTGACATTCCTATTTTTTTGGCAAGCTGAAGTTGCTGTAATTTAATACGGCTCCTATGTAAACAAGGTAGAGGATTGACCCATAAAGCACTATCATGAGTACAGAAATAAAGTCCTCTAAGCATTGCCACAGCTTGAGACTTTATGAAAGCAGCTGTTCCCTCATCTGTATGGAAAACTTCGATATCTTTTGGTCTGCGAAACCATACACTCGAAATTTGCTCACTGCAAAATGAGCGATTGGAATCTTTGATCCCACATTCCGCACTTCAAAATGTAGTGCTTTATGCTACGCGCTTGCTCTCTGATACGAGTAAATAAAAATACTCAGAAGTTTTAAGTAACTTGGCATTAAAAATTAGCAATGAGTTACAAAGTATACAGCGGGTTGCG
>JBBQRU010000201.1:0-7274 GCA_038214545.1 Cyanophyceae cyanobacterium
TAAGCTGTTGTGCCTACAATTTGCATATAATAGAGAAGAGTAAAATTTTGGCACAGGGTGCTATGCCTGCTAAAGACTTTCTAAACTTAGAACAGAAACAGCGTCTACAACAGTTATTAAAACAGAGCGATTACTTTGAAATTAGACAGCGCGTTTTGATACTATTATTAATGAATGATGGGAGGACACAAGAAGAAATAGCGTCATTGATTGGCTGCTCTCGTCGGACAGTAGCACATTGGTGTGTGTCTGGAGATCCAGATGCCATAGAAAGCTTAGAAGATGGAAGAAGAAAAAGACAATATAGAAAAGTCAATCAGATTTATATAGATAAGCTATTAGAAACAATAGATAAAGAACCTTCGGAATTAGGCTACGAATTTGGCAGGTGGACAGCAGAAAGATTATCAACATACTTAGAGAAAGAAACAGGAATAAAATTAAGTGGTTCTCAAGTGAGAAAAATCTTAAAAAGAAAAAAGTATGCTTACCTCTGGGATAAATATAGTTTAGAGGACAAGCAGAAACCAGAGAAAAGGAGAGAATTTAAAGAAAAATTTCAGAATTATTTATCGTTAGCGAAAAACGATCCGAAACTTTACCAGATATGGTTTTGGGATGAGAGCGGTTTCAGTTTACGAGTTTTGAGAAGGAAAACTTGGGGTAAAAAAGGAAAGAGGAAAAAAGTTACTGGTAAACGTAGTAAAGGTCGAGTAAATATAATGGGAGGTTTAAGACTTTCGGATAAGAAGCGGGTATGTTATTTTATTGGTCAAGGAAATTCAGAAACCTTTTATGAGCAGCTCAAACAACTACATGAATTTGTATTACAAGAATGGTTGACTTTTGGAAATGATGAAAAAGATTTTCGCGAACATGGTCCAAAAATAATTATTATTTTAGATAATGCAAGTTACCACAAACGGAAAGATATCTGCAAAGAAATTGAAAATAATTTGCCAAACTTTATTCTTGAATATCTTTCTGCTTATAGTCCCGATCTTAACTTAATTGAATTAGTTTGGCATTCATGTAAAGAATATATAGCGCATCGACTATTTCAATCAGTATGTGAATTAAAATCTACGTTAGATAAACTCTTGAATGATGGAGAGCTTATTATAAAATGGGGAAGAAAGATAAAAAACAAGGGAAATGCAGTTTGTGCAAATTAAAAGCACAACAGCTTAGTTCCCTAGCGAGTGGTAATTATACTGTGTTTTTTTTAAATATTTTAGAGCAAGATTAAAAGTATTTTAAATATTATATTTTCCCACATTGACTATGTCCCACTCGCACGCAGAATCTAGCCAAGAAGCTCTATTTCGCCGGATCACGCATCGCATCCGCCAATCTTTGGAATTAAAAGAGATTTTGTCGGCGACGGTTGCAGAAGTCCGCTCTTTCTTAGGAACTGATCGCGTCAAAATCTATCAGTTTAAAACTGATGGTAGCGGGATTGTCATCGCCGAATCGATTCAAGCAGAGCGTTTACCACCACTACTTGGGCTGCACTTCCCGGCTGATGACATTCCGCCTTACGCGCGGGAACTCTTTGTCCGCGCCCGTCAGCGCTCTGTTATCGATCTTACGAGCCACGAAATTGGCATTAGCCCCTTGGATTGTGCTGAAACCGGAGAGATATTGTCGCCACAAGATATCCGCTATCGCCCAGTCGATCCCTGTCATGTAGAATACTTGACGGCTATGGGGGTAAAGTCTTCAGTAGTAGTGCCGATTGTGCTCGAGAACAAGGAAACAGGTCGAAATCATTTAGATTCAAAGCGAGAATCGAGTCAATTGTGGGGGCTACTTGTCTCGCATCACTCCGAAGCAAGAGCGGTAGGAGAAGCCGAATTACAATTTATTCAGTCGGTGGTTGACCAAGTCTCAATCGCGATCGCTCAATCAGTTCTCCTCAAACAAGTCCGAGAACAAGCTCAACAAGAAGCTGATATTAATCGTGTCACCTCACTACTGTACGCAATCCCCACAGTTCAAATTCAGTCTGCTTTAGAAGAAGCCGTTGCGGTTTTTCAAGGCTGGGGAGGACGGCTTTACATACTCCCAACCGAAACTCACAATCTGGAACTTTATGAATGTGGAGAACAGCCCCAGAAATTAGATCTGGGGATCGGCAGACCAATGGAAGAAAATCTCCTTTGGCAAAGATATCTCCACTCTGGAGTCGGATTGTCGCCAGAAAACTCGACCAAGCCTTGGTCTGTCAAATGGATGAGGGCAGTATATGCTTTAGCAAATGTGCCGTCCGAATTAGCAACTGACTCAAATCTTTGGGCAATCCGAGATATTTATCAAGAACCCTTATTTCGTGCTCTTGCTCCATCTTTTCAATTCACCAAGATTCGCGGCTTATTAAGCATCCCACTCCAATACGGTCAACAAATTGTTGGGTGTTTAACCATTTTTCGCACCGCAGTCAACACAGAAATTATGTGGGCAGGATGCAACGATACAGATACCCGCCAGCTAATGCCTCGGCAATCATTTGAAGCTTGGCGGGAACTGAAGACAGGGGCACAAGAATGGACAGAAGGAGAACTCAAGTTAGCTGAAGCCTTAGGTGAGCGATTTTCTAACGCGGTGAAGCAATATCAGCTGTACCAACAAGTTCAAGGATTCAATGCCAGCCTAGAAACTCAGGTACAAGAACAAACGGAGGTATTGCGACGCTCAAATATTGAACTCAAACAGTCGGCTGACCAACAAAAAGCGTTATTCAGCATTATCTGGAAAATGCGCGAATCCTGGGACTTGGAGACGATTTTTCAGATGACGACGCAGGAAGTTTGCCACTTACTACAGACAAGTCGGGTTGCTATCTATCGCTTTAATGAAGATTGGGGTGGAGAGTTTGTCGGCGCTTTTGAAGCTACTAACTCCGATGGTATCATTGTCACCAAGCTAGGTACAAATCCCGTTTGGGATGATACCTATTTACAAGAAACTCAAGGGGGTCGGTATCGCCATAATCAAACCTCCGTAGTCGAAGATATTTATAACACAGGCTACACTTCCTGTCATATTGAGATTTTAGAACAGTTCCAAATCCGCGCCTTTGCGATCGCCCCAATTTTTATTGGTCAACAGCTATGGGGGTTACTGGGAGCTTATCACGACACTACTCGTAGTTGGGAACCGAATGAAGTTGACTTCCTCAAGCAAATAGCCACGCAATTAGGAATTGCCTTACAACAAGGAGAATATCTTGAACAGTTGCAAACTCAGGCAAAACAACTGGCTCTCTTTGCCGAACAACAGCAAACTCTCGCGAGTGTGATCAACAAAATTCGCAGTTCCCTAAAAATTGACCAAATCTTTGCCGCCACCACTCGGGAAGTCTGTAGTGTCCTAAATGCTGATCGCGTGGCAGTGTTTCAATTTTATTCTGATTCTGACAAAGGCGGTGAAATTGTCGCCGAAGATGTGAAACTAGGCATTCCTCCGATTTTATCAGCCAAAGTTTACGATCGCTGTATTAATCAAGATTATGTCCACAAGTATCGTCATGGATACATTCAAGCGATTACTGACATTCAAAATTCGGGATTCAACCAGTGCTACATCCAGATGCTGTCCCACTTCCAAATTCGCGCTAACTTAATTGTACCAATGCTGCAAGAAGACCAATTATGGGGATTGCTGTGTATACATCAATGCCATGAGCCTCGGCATTGGCAAGCCTCAGAAATTGAATTCGCCACTCAAATTGCCGCCCAACTGAGCATTGCTCTCAAACACGCCACCCTCCTCGCTCAAACCCATCAACAGACCCAGGAACTCTCAGAAACCCTTGCTGATCTTAAGCAAACACAGACTCATCTCATTCACAATGAAAAAATGTCTAGTTTGGGACAGTTAGTCGCTGGTGTGGCTCATGAAATTAATAACCCTGTCAACTTTATCTATGGCAACCTGACTCATATTGAAGAATACTCCCACAATCTGCTAGATTTTTTCCAGTGCTATCAACAGCATATCGGCGAGTGTCCTCAAGAATTGCAAAAGCAAGCAGAATTGCTCGATCTCGATTTTCTCGCTCAAGATATACCTCAACTACTAGGATCGCTCAAACTAGGTGCGAGTCGCATTCGTTCCTTAGTACTATCCCTCCGCAACTTCTCTCGCCTTGACGAATCTGAAGTCAAAGCGGTAAATATCCATGAAGGCATTGACAGCACATTATTAATCCTGCAACATCGACTCAAAGCATCCGCAAACCACCCCGAAATTCAAATAGTCAAAAACTATAGCGAATTGCCACTAGTCGAATGCTTCGCCAGTCAATTAAATCAGGTCTTTATGAACCTGCTAGCTAACGCCATTGATGCACTGCAAGAACACGAAGATCCCGTCTCCAAAACGATCACTATCAGCACCCAATCACTACCATCCAACTGGATACAAATCCAAATTGCCGACAATGGCATTGGTATTCCCGAAAATGTACAAAAAAAGCTATTCGATCCCTTCTTCACAACCAAACCCATCGGTAAAGGTACTGGTCTGGGACTTTCAATCAGCTACCAAATTATCGACAAACACAAAGGCACACTCAAATGTATCTCAGAGTTAACCCAAGGAACTAAATTTGTCATTGAAATTCCCATCCAACAAAACTAAGAGGTAGCGCACAGCGACTCCGCGCTTCTCTGCGCTACCTCCGCGCTTCTCTGCGTTTAAATATAGACTAATTCACCAGCAAACTCACATCCACTGCCAACTTTTGCCCCAACTTGATTAACAACCGCAATTCCTCATCTGCGTACTGCATCTCAATTTTGGGTAAGCAGCTGAAGTATAGTTCTTGGGCACGGTCGAGTGATAGGTGTAAGTTTAGTTGCTTGCCGACATCTATCATTCGCTCTAAGCGTTGGATTTCGGGATCAAATTTACCGTTGGGATCGTGTAATAGTTGCCATAGCGATCGCAGGATGAGTTGTTCTAGTATTTGTTTGCCTTCGGGTATTTTCAGGTGACAACGTAGTTGAGTGGTTTCGGTGGCGATGGCTGTTAATTCCGCTAGGTGATGCCAACTTGATTCGGTTTCGCTGATGTTTTGTTCTAGCGATCGCAACTCATTTAAACATCGATGTCCTAAGGCGATTTCGGCGGCTACTTGTAATTCCCTTGGCACTTCTAGTTCATCGCGGTGAAATGCCATCATCACACCGTAGTTATCCCGGTAGAGTTGAGTATAGATTTGATCGAGACGGGTGAGAGTTTCTTGGCTGAGGAGTGTCATGATTCGGTGACGTTCTTCGGGGAAGAGATTTTGCAAGTTGAAAACTTCGGCACCAAAAAATTGCATCATCGCTAAGATTGTGTGTGAGGCACTCGCCTGTTCTAGTGCGCCAAATAGCTTTTCTTTGAGTTGGCTATAGGCGCGTCTCCCAGCGAAAGGTTTAATCCCACAATGAAAATCCCAACCACCTAAGTGCAGGACTGCAAATACTAAGTCTTCGCTTTCCCACGTAATTTCGGATACTAACTTTAAATGACCTACTGCTAGAGTTAAGGCTCCCATCCGTTGGAGTTGGTAATCTTGCTCATGAGCTAGGTAGCAATAAACTCGTTTGGGTAAGTTGCCTGGTAATTGTTCTGGGGATTCACTACGGAAATTTTTGGTGCCGTTTTTATGATTGGCAAACAAAGAGGTAATTGAGTACTGGGCGGCTACTTGTTTGAAGCTAATTTGGGCGGTGGCGACTAATTGGCGGTAGATTTCGGCACCGTGTTTAAAGAGGTCAACATTACTTGGTGCTTGAGAAAGACGTTTAATGAATCCGGCTTCCAGTTGTACTCCGGCGACATCTCCGGCTAATTCTAAAGCACGGGCGGCGTAACGGAGAATTTGGGTTCCTTCTGGGCGGGAGAGTTCTTCAAAAAACCAGCCGCAACTGGTGAACATGAGTAAGGCATGACGCTGCATTTCTAACAGGCGCAAGGCGTCTACTTTTTCGGTGGCTGTGAGTTTATGGGTTTGATGGCGGCTGAGAAAGGAGTTGATATTGGCGACAGAGCGATCGCGGATGACTTGAATATATTCATCGCGGGCGAGCCAGGGATCGCGGAATAATTGCGCTCCACTTTCTTCGTAGACAGTAATTAATTCATCTCGCAACCAATTTAAGGCATTCCGCAAAGGACGCCGCCATTGTTGATGCCATCCACCACCACCACCACAACCGCAATCTTCTTGCCAGCGATCGACGCCGTGGGCACAACTCCAAGCGGTGACGGGTTTTAATTCTACTTCCCAAGTGGGAGTATTAATACTGAGGTAGTGGGCAAAGTTGGTAACAGTCCAACCTTGGCGCGGAAATTCTTGTAAGAAGGCGTAAGCAAAGGTTTTCTCCGTCCCACTTTTGTGATGTCCAAAGGTTTCACCATCTGTCGCCACAGAGATTAATTGTGCTGGACGATGATCCCCACGTACTGCGGAACCAATCCTCCCGGCTAAGTGATGGGAATTGAACAGGACATCACTAAATCCCATATCGCGAGAAATTGGTCCATCGTAGAAGAAAATATCAATATAAGGACGCTCGTGCTGATCCTGACTCCTTTTTAAATAACACCGATAAGGGCGGGTTGGATCGATTTGGCTACCGCCGACACTTAACCATTCGGAATCGGTGTCAGAGGTTGCTTGCTCCCGACAACGATAGGCTTGGGAAGGGGCGAGGATAATAAAGCGAATACCTTCTTGGACTAAAACTTCAAGAGTTGCCGCATTGACAGCGGTTTCCGCCAACCACATACCTTCGGGATCGCGTCCGAACCGGGAACGGAAGTCTTCTGCACCCCAGCGGATTTGGGTATATTTATCGCGCTCGTTCGCCAGTGGCATAATAATGTGATTATAAACTTGGGCGATCGCATTCCCATGACCATGCAAGCGATCGCTACTTTTGCGGTCTGCTTCTAAAATCCGCTGATAAACCTCGACATCATAGCGTTCTAGCCACGACATCAGCGTCGGTCCAATATTAAAGCTAAAATATTCAAAATTATTGACAATTTCCACCAATTCGCCGCGATCGTTCAACACTCTAGCGAAGGCATTGGGGCGATAACATTCATCGTGAATCCGCGCATTCCAGTCATGGAAAGGGGCGGCGCTAGGTTGTCGTTCAATCGCGTCTAAATAAGGATTTTCTCGTGGTGGCTGATAAAAATGCCCGTGTACAGTTACATAAACACCATTCGCCGTTGTCCGGGGATCGGGTATTGAATCTGATGTCATTACA
>JBBQRU010000202.1:0-7113 GCA_038214545.1 Cyanophyceae cyanobacterium
AGGTCAATAACATGAACAAGACGTGGTAGAATTTGGCGATTTGGGCCCATAATACACCTTAAAATTTTGTGTTGGTTTTTAAACTACCCATAAAAGACCACGCGGGGGGGGGTGGGGGGGAAGCGGCGGCGGGGGGGGGCGAGTAGGCGGACTAGTGCGAGAGCTGCACCGGGGGGGGCTGCGGCTAGGGGGCGTCCGGGAACTGGGTTTAGACAGTTGATGGGGATTGATTCGGGTGTGGTTTCTAGTCCGTAGAGGACTTCTAGCAGTTCTAGTCGATCTTGGAGTGATTCTCCCATACCGACGATTCCGCCGCAGCAGACTGAGATTCCAGCGGCGCTGACGGCGCGGATTGTTTCGAGTCTGTCTTGATAGGTTCGGGTGGTGATGACTTTACTGTAGTAGTTGGGTGATGTGTCTAGGTTGTGGTTGTATGCTGTGAGTCCGGCGGCTTTGAGTTTTTGGGCTTGATGGGGTTTTAGCATTCCTAGGGTACAACAAACTTCCATTTCTAGGGCGGCTACTTGGCGTACCATTTCTAATACTCGCTCAAATTGCTCGTTGTCTCTGACTTCTCGCCACGCTGCGCCCATACAGAAGCGGGTGGAACCGTTGGCTTTGGCAATTTTTGCTTCGGTGAGTACTGATTCGACACTGTTTAGTTCTTGGGCTACTAGTTCGGTTTGATTGTGGACGCTTTGGGAACAGTAGGCGCAGTCTTCTGGACATAGTCCGGTTTTGATGTTACTGAGGGTGCATAGCTGGACGGCGTTAGGGTCGTGGTGTTCTCGGTGGATTTGCTGCGCCTCGAATAGTAAATCTGGTAGGGGTTGATGGTAAATTCTGGTGATGCGATCTAGTGTGGGGGACATAGTAGGATGGGCTTTCAAGTACAGATTAAATATCTTACTCAGATAACGTCATGCTGATGACACGATCGCATAGATTTTTCACAGGAACTAAATCTCGCTCTGTGATTTTTTGGTTTGGAGTGAGCTTGTGTTTTACGGGTATTTACATTGCTTTGGCTTTTGGTGGTGCTTTT
This sequence comes from Cyanophyceae cyanobacterium, assembly GCA_038214545.1. Classification (GTDB taxonomy): domain Bacteria; phylum Cyanobacteriota; class Cyanobacteriia; order Cyanobacteriales; family Nostocaceae; genus JBBQRU01. The sequence continues at coordinate 1,046 of JBBQRU010000202.1, forward strand.
CCGGGTAATGTTGTCGGGGATAATGCGCGAGAGTATGTATCTTGGATGTATCGGTATCAAAATCCGGAGTTATTTCCTCATGATTTAATTGCTGATTATTTTCAGTCGATTACTCCGATTGGTTATGGCGGTTTGTTTCGTCTGTTGGCGAGTCTTGGTGTTGACCCAGTGCTGGCGAGTAAATTACTACCAATCTTTGTCGCATTCTTGACGACATGTTATGGTTTTGCTGTTTGTCTACAGCTACTACCAGTGCCAATGGCTGGTTTTATCACTACATTAGTGCTGAATCAGAGTTTGGCGATGCATGATGATTTTGTCTCTGGGACACCAAGAGATTTTATTTATCCTTTATTTTTGGCTTTTTTATATTATTTATTGACAGCGGCGTTTTTACCTTGTTTAGTCGCGATCGCTTTGGTGGGATTATTTTACCCGCCGATGGCTTTTATTATTGCGGGTGTTTTGTTATGGCGGTGGCGAGTTGACTTGCGACTTTGTGTGGCGGGGGTTGTGGTTGCTGCGGCGGTGATTTTACCTTTCGCTTTACAATCGACGGCTTTTGGTCCAACTTTAACGAATGCTGTTGCCAAAACCATGCCAGAGTATTTGTCAGGTGGACGAGTTAGCTATTTTCATCTTTCTCTTCTGAGTTTTTGGCTGGATGGTCGAGATAGTGGTGTACTCGCTTTAATGAGTCCGCCGCAGTTATTCATCGGTTGGTTTTTGCCGATTTTATACAGATTCCCTCAGCAATTTCCGTTGATACAACGAGTCAACAAAAAGGTGCAAATCTTAATTGTTGTTGTTTTGGCATCTTTAGTGATGTTTTTCATCGCCCATGCAGTGGCTTTTAAATTACATTGGCCAAGTCGCTACACGCACCACACTTTCCGGATAGTATTTGCGCTTTGCGCTGGCATTTCAATTACGATTATGCTAGATGCAGTTTTCTATTCAGCTAGGCGACTAGCACTGTTAACTACATGCGGTGTTCTCGCCGGATTAATGCTTTTCCCTCTGTGTCTGAAATCTTTCCCGACAACTCCTTTTGTCACTAGTAGTACACCAGAGTTATATAAATTTTTGCAAACACAACCCCAGAATAGTTTAATTGCGTCTTTAGCCGGCGAAACCGATAATATCCCGGTGTTTGCTCAACGTTCGATTCTAGTTGGGAAAGAATATGCTCTCCCCATCCATACCAAATATTACCAGCAATTTCGCCAACGGATGCTTGACCTGATTACTGCCCAGTACAGTCTAGATATCAACTTTGTCAAAGCCTTTATCAACAAATATGCAATCAATCTCTGGGTAATAGAACGTTCCGCATTCCAAAAAGACTATCTTACTGATAATCGTTTTCTCAAACAATATCAGCCAGCTAATAGCCAAGCGATAGTACACCTCCAGCAAGGAACACCAGCGATAGTCAAAAATATGCAAACTTGTACTGTATTTGAGGCAAAAAATTTGGTTGTACTCAACGCCGAATGTCTTACTAAGTAGATTTTATCGGCAGAGTGATGACAAACTTAGTTCCCTGCGCCGGCTGGGAAAACACCTCAACTTGACCTTGATGCTTTTCGATAATCTGATAGGAGATAGATAAGGCTGGTTTATTCAGTGAATAAATTAACTGTTGTTGCCTCGTTTGCGTTCGTAAAACTTGATTTTCTAAGTGGTTAAGCAGGCGGATTTCCTGTTGAGTATTTTCTTGCAGATCTCTTGCTTGTCGCTGACGATATTCTCCTACGGAAAATCCGATGATAATTCCAGTCACAGCAATCCCTAAGCAAAGAAAATATCCACCGCCAATTTTTTGCCCCAAACTCAGATGAATACCCGGAACATTTGGCTGTTTGGACAAATTTTGCGGCGGATATATTTCGTTACCACCCGCCTCAAGCATATTACCCCCACTCCCCCCTTCACCCACGTCCGATTCCCGATTCAAAGGTAATTTGCTCAGAGCAATAATTTGGTGGTTCGATATGAATCATGATCCGGACTGGCTTAAACCGCTGTTCGAGATGTCTTTCCACTTCCTCTGTAATATGATGAGCAGTTTCCACATCGGCGGCTTCGACGATTAAATGCATTTCGATAAATACCTGGCGACCGAGAAGACCGCGAGAAGCGATATCGTGACAGTTAATTACTCCGGGAACTTCCATCACAATCTCATTAATTGCTTCTGGCGCGATCGCAATCTCATCCACCAGCCAAGGTAAATTTTCTTTTAAAACTGACCAGCCACTGGTAAACACCATCACAGCCACGGGAAAAGACAAAACTAAATCCAGCCACTGATAGCCTAACCACACACCGATTAAGCCTCCGAGGACTGCTATTGTCACCCAGACATCACTCATCGTATGTTGGGCGTCAGCGATTAAAATTGAGCTACCTACCCGCTGACCTTCCCGGCGTTCATAGTAGGTGACAAAAATATTTATTCCCAGCACCAGCAATAGCAACCATAACTGCGACGGGGCAATTTTTACGGGTTGACCGGCGTGCATCAAGCGATCAATCCCCGCTTGCAGAATTTCAAAGCAGGCGACACCTAAAAAAGCCGCAATTCCTAATGCGCCAACAGCTTCAAATTTGTGGTGTCCATAAGGATGTTCGCGATCGGGTACAGGTGATGAAAATTGACTACTCACTAATCCTAAAACGTTACTGGCACTATCTGTGACGCTGTGTAAGGCTTCCGCTAGCAAGCTTAGAGAACCAATAGAGAACCCTAAAGCGGCTTTCAATGCCATCACAAACAAGTTGAGCAAGAGGGTAAATATCAAAACCCTGCGGACTGTTGGGCGGTTATCGATGATCATAGAATATTGCTGGCTCCCTGTTTTAAGTCTCTCTATTAAATCTAATGTAAAGCCAAAAACTGCAAAGAGGTTTCAAACCCTTGTGTGGTAAGGACTATCTCTGTCTTTAACCTTCACTAGCGGTGCTGTCTTCTTGCAATTGTTTACAATTAATAGAGCTTCAAAGCGGCTTGATACCGTACTTGACTACAGAGTAGTGAATGAATAATTTAGCATTAAAAATTTTTTAGGTAACGAAAATATTCGCTCTTCTGGTGCCAAACTCCGGTAATATGAAAAAGCGATTAAATTAGCGATAAATTCTGATAAATAACTGATGTCCTCAAGCCATCTGACATTGAACCTGATTGAAGGCTCTGTTTCTTTCAAATTTTCGCCCCAAGCAGCACGAGAATTACAGTCCGCGATCGCTCAAATTATGGAGCGTCTACAAGCGGCTACAGTTAAAAAAACGGATGGTGCAAAAACTAATCCCCAGCGACCAATCGAATATCAGCACACTGGGGAAGTATTTTTAGAAATTTTCTGCAATCCCAATATCTGGCCCACTCCCTTCGCCGCTAAAGTTCTGATTACTCTGCGAGATGCTAATATCCGCCTGACGACAGAAGCAGAACTAACCCGCGTGACTGAAGATGTCAATCAATATCTAGATCAAGTTGAGTCATAACGCCCGTCAACTAGAGGTATTTACGCTCAACTTACATTCCATCCACTCATCGGTTAGTCGTTATCCCATTCTTCGCGACCAATCAAATCGCCAATGCGATCGCGCAGTAGAAAATCACATTTTTCTAATTCGCATTCGACGCAAACCCACTCTCTCGCAGGGATGTACTGGCAAAGAGTGTAAATCGGCTGTTGTCTACCGATCGCTCCCTTATGGACTAAGCGGCGGACTTCGTCTTGAATCACATCCAGAGAGTATTTGAGAGAAGGAATTGTACTGATAGTCATAGTTTTCACTCACAAATGAACATTTATATAGCTTTCGTAGCCTAGACGGCTAGGATTCAGAGCGCGGATGTAGCTGTTGTTACTGATTTTTTGTCATCAGCTATACGACTCTGTTTTTATTTTGACTGTGCATAATCTAAATTTATATTAAATTATGTTGATCAAGTTAGCAAACGCTGACATTGCAAAGCTTTGTAACGAGCAGGTGAGCAGGCTTGGATTTGAGCGTCCTGCCAATTCCGTATTTATTGACACATTTTATCATTTGTTACCTCATACCTTAACCTGCCACAAATGCTTTTCTCATCTTCATCTAGACTGTTGACTTTAATTGAAAATAGTGAATTAACCTTGGCAACTCAGGTTGCTCCACGAGAAAAAACTTATGTGAGCCACTATATTTGCTGTCTAAAAAATCACGCAGATAAAACTTGGCTTAGGAGAAATAAAGCGAAATTAAGCCGCCAAACCTAAGGTATGTAAGACCAATAAAATTTACGACTTTAAATAATCGCGCTGATTAACTAGTACATTTTGGGCGTTATTTATCCCGTCTCCACTTAAATACTGGACGCCATAACACATAAGCATGAAAATTGTCGCCTATCTACTAGACTATCCAAATAGGCTGAAATTCCGGTTTAACGAGATTTTCGCTGATATAAGTTTTTTAAATAGATTAAATGCTGACGCTGACCGACAGGTGTGGGGTGTAGTGTCTGATCCCTACACCCGCGCGTAGCGCTTATTCCTCCGGTCGAATATCTAACTGATTCAGCAAAGACAGCACTTTAGTCCCGCGTTCGATTGACGGGTCTTCAATAAACACGACTTCTGGCGTGCGTCGCAGGCGAACTCTCGAACCTAATTCGCTGCGGACATAGCCGGTAGCCGATTTTAACCCTGCCATTGTGTCGGCTTTGGCTTCGTCGCTGCCATATACACTCACATAAATTTTGGCGTGCTGCAAGTCACCAGAAACGATCACATCTGTGACACTGACCATTCCTGTACCAATGCGATCGTCTTTGATCCCATTGAGCAACATTTGACTGACTTCGCGTTTAATTAATTCGGAAACGCGAGAAACACGACGATCTGTAGCCATAAAATATTCCCCTCCTGACAGAGGTTTTGCGAATTCGGTAACTGTGATAGATGCGTATATCCCTTGATATTCGTCTAGACTGGATTTAAACCCAGCATGGCGCGGAGGGTAAACCCCGTAAAGAAGATAGCCGCTAGAGCGAAGAGCGTAAAGGCAATCGCTGTACTTGGTCGCTTGTACAGCCAGATGATTGGACCAAAGGCATTGACAAAGACCCCTAAAAGAATAGTGACAAAATATCGGGGGTAGCGGGAGATATTATCCCAGAATCCGTCGAACATTCTGTTTTACACCTGTTTATAATTGTAATGGTTTGAGTTTATTGTAATTCAGTTAGAGTAATTTCTGAGGAAGAGGATGCTAATTAATACTCAATAAAATAATTTCATTAATAATTAGGTTGGTAGTTGCGCTCAACCAATATGCAACTACCAACAGACAATCGCTCACTTGTTTAGCCTGCTTGTTGTTCGATACAGCCGTTACGGATCGACCAAGCTTCTGCTAACAATTGTGTCCACCGCTTTTGTAACTGTTTAGGAGTACATTTTAGGCTTTTGGCGATCGCTTGGTCACTGTTTTTAGCTCTTTTGAGGTGCAACATTTGTTGCTGTTCAGCGGAAAGTTGGCTGACGAAGCCTTCCCACTGCAGCGACGACAGTCCCAGCTTGTGTTCGAGATCCGCACCTAACCATTGGTGTACTAGTTGCCATTGGTGAGTGCGTGAGAATTTTTCCATATGATATTTAAACCGTTGCTGGAGATAGTCGCGTTCCCGGCTGGTTAAACCGAGCATTTGATCAATCTCTGGCGCGGAAAAATCTTTAAGTTTTAACATCAGGTAATCGACACAGTCAGATTGACCTTCAGATTCTAGATATTGTACCAGTTCGGAGATAATCCGCTCGCGATCGCATTGTTCACCAGGGTCAGCAGGCATACTCATCATTTGCGCCCGCACCTGTTGGACGGCGGCGGAACGTTGGTGAGTTTCCGCTTCCTCGCTTCTAGCTGATTCGACAGCCATTTCAATATCCACAGTGGTTTCTGGTGGCTGGCGACGGGCAAAACTCTGGGCGCGGAGGACAATCAATTGCTGATTAAAAGTCCCTGGTAAGTTAATCCGGCGCTTGGCGTACTGTTCTGTAAACGCCATATAC
>JBBQRU010000203.1:0-7062 GCA_038214545.1 Cyanophyceae cyanobacterium
TATAGAGTGGCACACAGAATCAGGGTGATAATAGTACCAGTTTACAGACTGGCTACTAATATAGGAATTTGTGTTTATATTCACTTAAGCGGATGGTTTCGCTAAGCTACAGTGAAAAATACTGCTAAGTTAAGTGTAAAAGAGCGTCGTTTCCCTGGTGTGTCGCGATAGTGAAGGTTAATCAATGGCTAATAGTTCTCCTCAAAATCAAGTTTACTGTACTCGTCCTAACTGTCAACACCCGACAAATATTATTCCTGAGGAGTCTTTGATTTCAGGTTCTATTAGACAAAGATTTTGCTCATGCTGTGGGATGCCTTTAATTTTAGAAAGGCGTTTTTTGCCATTACAGTTATTAATACCGGATGAAGAACGCGGTGGATTTGGGAGGACTTTCCTCGCTCAGGATTTGAGTTTTCCCCATCGACCACTGCGGGTGATTAAACAATTGCACCCGCGAATTCCTGTAGGGCGATCGCAAATAAAGCCGTCAGAGATGGAAGTGATCGAAAGATTATTTCAACGCGAGGCAAATACTTTAGCACAATTTAATAATCCTCAAATCCCCAGAGCATGGGCGTTTGCAGTCCTAGAAGCTCCTGCTGATACCCAAGAGCAATCTTCAGAAACGAGTCGGCAAAAGTTTTTTTACTTAGCACAGGACTACATCGAGGGTCAAAATCTCGCTCAGGAACTACAGCAGAACGGAAAATTTTCCGGGCGAGAAGTTGTGAATATTTTGCAACAAATCCTACCAGTACTTCAGTATATTCATCAGGAAGGGGCGATACACCGAGATATCAAACCTGCCAATATCATGCGCTCTAGCAGCGATAGCAGTAGCAATCGGAAGTTATATTTAATCGATTTTGGCGCAGTTAAGCAGGTAGTCGCCGGAGTCCCAACCGAACAATCATGTATATTGGGAACTCCATTTTATGCGCCACCAGAACAATTACGTGGTGCTCACGTATCTCCGGCATCAGATTTATACTCGCTAGCGGCAACTTGTGTTTGTTTACTGACAGATAAAAACGCCCAAGATCTGCGTCGCCGAGATGATAGTTGGATTTGGAGACAAGATGCTAGGGTGAACGACCACCTGGCAGGTATTTTAGACCGAATGCTATTGAGAGAACCAGAAGATCGATATCAGTCTGCAAAAGAAGTAATTGCCGCTTTATCTCGGGAAATAATATTACTACCGCCTGGTGATGGTTCTCAGAGTGGGTTAACGCAACCACCTGTTGATAATGACCAAACAAGATCGCCATCATCCCTAATGATTTGGTGGCAAAGGCTGAACTTACGGCGACTCTTAGTATTAATCGTTTTGGCTTTGAGCGCTTTAGTATTAGTATTTGCTTTGCGCCCCCCAGGTCAGATTCCCTCTGTCCTCTCTTGTATTGATGATGAACGATTCAGTTGCGGCAAAAAGCGACTGATTGTACTAGACGAAGAATTGCAGCAAAAAATTGAATCCAAATACGCTGGTACAGAAAATCCTTTCACAAAAGGCATACAAGCTTTTAAAGAAAGTAAATATGACGATGCAATTAAAAATTTTGAGGATTATCTACAAAATTTTAGTAACGACCCAGAAGCACGGATTTATCTCAATAATGCCAGGGCTGCTAATAGTAAAAAGTTTTTAAAAATAGCAGCATGTATGCCAATTTATAGTAGTAAGGTTAACCGGGATATTAGGGATAGTAATGCCGAACAACTTCTGCGGGGAGTTACGGTTGTTCAAGAAGAAATAAATTCCCAAAAAAGCCTAGTTCGACCGATTCAAGACAAGATGTTATTTATCGAAATTTGTAATGATAGAGATAATGAGGGTGAAGCCGAAGCTGTAGCTAATAGAATTGTAAAGCAAAAAGATATTTTAGGAGTAATCGGTCATTATAGTAGCAATACTACATTAGCCGCCGGAAACGTATATGGAGGTAACAAAGTCGTAGCTATTTCTCCTACTAGTACGGCGATTAGAGACAACAAATTTCTTTTGAGTCCATACGTTTTTCGCGTAGCTCCAGACAATTCTATTTTTGCCGAAAAATTAATTAGTCATATTCCAGCAAACCTCACTAACATAGCAATTTTTTACGTCGAAAATAGTACTTATAGCCAATCTCTGCGGCAAGAATTTAAAAAGCAAATTGCCCTTGGCAATCGCAGTAAAATTGTGGATGAATGTAAAATTTCTAAGAGTGGAACTGAAATGTCCTCATGTGTGAACAATGCTGAAAATAAAAAAGCACAGGTGATACTAGCGCTGATTACTCATGACTTGGCACGCGAAAAGGCATTAACACTCTTAAAGGCACGAGTAAATCTGATTTTAGGTGGAAGTTCTATCTATACTGGTAGTACGCGATATGCTGACGAGAAAGTGGTTATAGCTATTTCCTGGCGGAGAAGTAATGATAATAACTTATCTCATTTTGAGAAAGAGTCTAATCAACTTTGGAAGACTAGAAATATAAATTACCTTACAGGAATGGCATATGATGCAACTCAAGCAATGGTTCAAGGACTGAGGAATATTACAGGGGAAATGACTCGCGATCAGCTATATGTGGAATTAAAGAAAAAAGATTTTTCGGCGGATGGTGCAAATGTAGAAGTCGAATTTAAAGAGTCAGGCGATCGCCGAGTTGATCAGAACAACAAAAATAAGTTAATGTTCTTAGTTACGCCCAAAAATGGTGATTTTGTCCCGTTAGAAAAATGAATAATCATTTAATACCTCGGTCTCCTTGGTTGTTTATTCCAACTTTGTATTTTGCCGAAGGTATACCTTATGTTATTGTCAATAATGTTTCTGTAATTTTTTATAAAAATCTCGGTATCAGTAATGCTCAAATCGCTTTTTGGACGAGCTTGGTGTATTTGCCGTGGGTGATTAAAATGTTTTGGTCGCCATTTGTCGATAGTTATGCGACTAAAAGAAGTTGGATAATTGGCACTCAAATAGCCATGATGTGTTGTTTAGGTCTGGTGGCGGTTTCTTTCCAACTCACAAATTTTTTCACCGTCTCTTTAATTAGCTTAATTCTCGCCGCATTTATTTCTGCTACACATGATATTGCGGCTGATGGCTTTTATCTTTTAGCTTTAAATACCCAGCAACAAGCCTTTTTTGTTGGCATTCGTTCAGTATTTTATAAACTTGCCACTATTTTTGGCACTGGATTTTTAGTTATCTGTGCTGGTCGGTTAGCATCTTTGGTAAATGTGACTTTAAGCTGGACTATCGTAATCAGTGCTTCAGCTTTTATTTTTGCTTTACTCGCGATTTTTCACTCTGTAAGTTTGCCGCGAATTGAAACTTCTCACACAAATCTAGACAAACTTCCTTTTTGGCTAATTTTTAAATCTTATTTCCGCCAAGAAAGAATTGGTGCAATTGTTGCTTTTATCTTGTTGTATAGACTGGGAGAAGCAATGTTGCTGAAGTTGGTCTCTCCTTTTTTATTAGATAAACCTGAAGTAGGTGGTTTAGGTCTATCAACTGCTGAATTAGGTTTAGCATATGGTACATTTGGTGTTCTATCTCTGATTATTGGCGGTTTAGTTGGCGGTACATTGATTGCCAAATATGGATTAAAAAAGAGTATTTTGCCGATGGCTTTAGCTGTTCACCTCCCAAATCTCTTTTTTGTCTATATGGCTTATGTCCAACCGCCTAAAGCATATGTTTATCTGTTGGTGGCTTTGGATCAGTTTGGCTACGGGTTAGGATTTACAGCTTTTAGTGTTTATCTAATGTACATCTCACGGGGTGAATATAAAACTTCGCATTTCGCAATTTCTACAGGATTGATGGCTTTGGGAATGATGCTTCCAGGGTTTGTGAGTGGTTATCTCCAGCAGGCTGTTGGTTATCCAGTTTTCTTTATTCTCGTCTGCTTACTCACAATTCCTGGCATGATTGCTCTGGGCTTTATTCCTTTAGATGTAGAAAATAGCACAAGTAATAATTTATAATCGCTCTCGAATAAAATAACCTGTTTTTCGCTTTGATGAGCTTCAACTATAAATTATGAGCTTGGTTTTAGGAATAGATGGTGGAGGCACAAAAACTGTTTGTGTGCTGATGGATAGTACTGGTCAAGTTTTAGGTCGTGGCGAAGCTGGTGGGTCTAATTATCAGAGTGCGGGTAAAGAGGCGGCTTTTGACTCGATTCAATTAGCAATAGCGACAGCAATGGAATCTACAGAATTTGGGGAAGTTGCCTCAATTTCCTTGGGTTTAGCTGGTGTCGCCCGTCCTCACGATGTCCAAGTAGCCCACAGTTTTATCGAACACTTAGGATTTAAGGATGCGGAAATTGCTGTTTGCCATGATGCCTTAATTGCCTTAGTTGGCGGACTTGGGCATGATGTGGGTATTGTGGCTTTAGCTGGGACTGGATCAATCGTATATGGACGTAATCAGCAAGGGCGTACCCAACGTGTAGGTGGCTGGGGTCATGTTTTAGGTGATGAAGGTAGTGCTTATTATATAGCTGTGCGCGGCATGCAAGCGGCAATGAGAGGATATGATGGGCGATCGCAGCCGACAATTTTGCAACAAAGTCTCAGACACTATCTGCGGTTGATCAATCTCGAAGATTTAGTGGAAATTATTTATCAGCGCGGCTGGGGTGTGCGGGAAATCGCCGCCATAGCACCAATTGTTGATCGCGCCGCCGCATCAGGAGATGAAGTCGCTTTAGCAATTATTGAAGATGCTGTGCAAGAGTTGGCACTAGCTACACAGAGGGTGATTCAGGGGCTTTTTAGTACTGTTGACGTATCTGTGGTAACAGGCGGGAGTGTGTGGGACGGTGAATCCCAAATGCGGGCACGATTTGCTCAGGCGGTGACGATGCGATCGCCAATGGCAAAGGTGATACCTCCACAGAATGAACCTGCCTATGGTGCTGCATTGTTAGCTTTGGATGCGATCGGTAAAGCACAACTTGGGAGATATGCACATTGGTAAGTAAAATATTTTACTAAACTTAACGATCACTACTACCATTGATAGATATCACAACTGACAAGCAATTTAAATCCGTAATCTCCCTAAACTTGGTGTAATAATAAAAGAGTGAGGAAAAGAACGGAAGTCCATTTAATACGGAGAGGGAATTTTATGAACCTCAAGATTTTAGCCACTATTGCATTAGCTACACCCCTGCTTTTTGCTGGTTCTGTTAGGGCAGATAGTACACAAAATTTACAGAAGCTCTTGTCAACAGGGTCATGTGTCGGTTGTAATTTAGCCGGAGTTGACCTAAGCCGCGCTCATTTAATCGGCGCTGACTTGAGAAACGCCAATCTCCAAGGTGCAAACCTAACCAAGGCGAACTTAGAAGGTGCTGACTTAACTGGAGCCAATCTTAAAGGCGCTAATCTAACATCGGCATTTGTTACTAATGTCAACATGAAACAAACCAATCTGGACAACGTAAATTTTACTAGCGCCAAGATTTACGATTCCAACGTTTATCAAGCATCAATGAACAATCTCAATCTGACTAATGCCGACGTGGTGAATACGGGAATCGGTATTGGTGGAGAGGATGCAGATATCCCAGATTGGAAATAAATCTATCAATTAAAATTCATAAGTTTTCAAAGCCCGGTTCCTGAGGAATCGGGTTTTTAGTTGTAGCCACGTAACGCGCTATGCACACGACAAAATGTTCGGACAAATAGGATTGCTATATTGCTTAGTGCTAGTCTATACGAATTAAATTCAAATGCTGGTGCTAATCTATACTTGGATTAGTCAAGCCTTATGAAAATTTAGAAAAATATAGATTCCTATTGTAATATTATGCTGCCGACGCTCAGAGTTTTGCTTTTCGGTTTTGGCATTGTATTTTTATTGTTAGGAACGTTTATTCTTGTTCCTAATTTAATTCCCGTCAGAAAAAACAGCTTAGGTTACACAAAACACAAAACGCCATTAAATCCCACACATATTATCCTGAGTCTGACTTTGATAATTTGCGGGATTGTTCTTGCTATTGTGAGTATAACTGCAGTAGAAATCACCCAGACGCTGTTAACTTCTGCTTATCTGCTTGCTTTGTTAGGAAGCTTAATTTTCCTAACTGATTTGGTATTATGGGCGATGAGAATTCGTGAACGGTCAAATAGTCAACAAGCAAGCATCGCGGATAATTTGAGTATTTCTTTGTTCATCTCCGGGATGTTGCTAGCAATTACTGGTATGGTATTGACATTGTGGACACCATCTACTCCTAAATCACAGTCTAATTTCATTTCCATTACAGCACCTGATACTCCTAACTATCGGATCGCCTGTATCCCTGGTAAAGATGTACTCAATATACATAATCAGCCAAGTTTAGATGAAAAAACAATCATCTTTACAATCCAATGTGAGACCAGCGGAATCAAAATTGTCGGTAAGAGTGTCGAAAAACAGGGAGAGACTTGGGTACCCATCGAGTATGAGGGAAATAAAGGCTGGGTAGTTCGGAGATTTCTGGCGAGAGTGCTAAAATAGTAGCTCTAAATCCGAATATCTAACAAATCATTGAGTTGATCTTTTAACTCAGTAGATACCATCAAAGGCTTATAAAACTCTCCTTCGTAAGGCTTCCAGAAATAATTCAAAGCGAAAATCTGGAAGCCTGGAGGATAGATCATTTGCTGCCATAATTTTTTGTGCAATACAAGTCCTGGGAAATCTAAATCTACGTGACTATTTGTAGACATCAACTCACTATAAGTTCTAAATTCCTCTACTTCTAAACCTACTAAAGCATAACGGAAATCAGGTGCATACCAAAGATGCTGATATAAAAAAATACCCACTTCAGTCATCTGATAGGCATCTTGCGGAGTATTAATACCCAGACTAACACCACTGGGATAAACTCTCACCCACCAGTTATTTTCATTGTCTTGAAAAACTCCCGCATCACATTTTGATTCGAGTCCGCAGGAAAGTCGCCAAGAGCGGGAGTGAAAATGTTTGGCAAATTGCTCAGCAGCTTCTCGACTTGAGCCACATTCAGCCGATAAACTAAAAAT
>JBBQRU010000204.1:0-6995 GCA_038214545.1 Cyanophyceae cyanobacterium
TTCTCTTACTTCTCCAGCAACATCTTTACTGGTTTCGACTGTACCTAAGGGAGATAAGAACTCTTGGAGATAATCTTTGGCGAAGCGATCGTATGGGAATCTAGTCATGTTTCTTGAGGATTCACTACTCAAAGTCTACTAGGAAATTAACCATGTATAATCATGCATCTGGCACACAATACTTATTGCCTAGTACACAATTAATGATAAATTATCATATATTTAATAGACAATCAATAGTCGAACAGCTTCTATATGATTTAAGCGGCATTAATTTAAATAAGGGTAGCGCAAATACAAACCTGGCAGATTACCATAGTCAGTGACTGATATTTATCAGTACTGTAGTGAACAAGTTGTAATCCGGCTTGTTCTAGTTCTTGTAAAAGTTCTGGTATTTCATACTTATGATGCCTCCAAATAGTGATTTCCTCTCCGGCAAAGATTTGAATATTTTTATCTGTTCCTGCCAAACTAAAACTAATATTATGGTCATGGCGAAGCTGCAAATTAGCAACTATACTATCTGTTTCTGAATCATACTTTCTGATAAGTTCACAATCTTCAGGTTTAAAGCCAAACTTATTTTTAATCCATTCGTATATTTGTTCAACATGATATTTATAGGCACCTCTAGCTTTTCCATCCCATTGAGAGTTGGAGCCAGTTTCCACAGTGAAAACTAGTAAGTCTTTCTCGGTCATGCTGTCTTTTAAATTTTTGAGTACTTTAGCTCTATTTTGATGGTTGGCAAAAGTTACGCCTAAATGTAAAATGATTTTTGCTATTTCATCAGGTTGATTTGTTAACAAGCTTTCAGGTAAGCAAGCATTTTCTATATCAATCGAGTAATTTGTATATTTAAGTAGTGGGAACCACTTATGAACATTTTGTTTAGATAAACCAAGCAGTTCTTCACTGATATCTAAGGCAACGTATTGATTAATTATCCCTAAGCTATTAAGTTTAGAGATAAATTCTTTCACAGGGTATGAATTTCCTGCTCCTACATCGACGATATTGACTTTATCACATTTTTGTGAACTACCATTGATATACTCAAAGTTATCCCTTAATAAGTCAATTTCTAAACTTGATTTTCGATACCATTTAGGTACAATATATTTTTGATAAAAGTTATCCCAGTTTTTTGCGCCTTTATCTTTATAAGCATACTTAAGTGGTATTTCGCGGTTGAATTCTAAAGATTGAATGATCTCCAAGACTTCTATTTCCGAGAAAATAGAGTAGAACTCAGGATTTGGTTTTGCTGTGCGACTAGTTGGAGTTGAGTTGGAAGCGGAAAGTTGTAAATTTTTATTAATAATTTTAGCCATTGCTATTTAACTTGGTCTTTTTATGTGTTTAATTGTTTTCAAAGTATGCTGTGGGGCTTTAGCCTGATATGTTTCGCAGCCTGGAGTCCTTTCTATAAGGTGTTTCGGCTGCAAAACATTCATAACGGACACAGAACCATCAAACTTATACCTAATGCAGTTGCTACAAAAAAGCTCGCTCAGGCTAAGTCCTAATAATTAGTATCATTTGTCACTTTTAGTATTATAAGTATCGCATTTTGCCTTACCATTCAAGAAAGAAACAATGATTGTATTGACCATACAATGTTCATTATCATTATGGATGCATTCAACCGCGTCACAGCGATACACATCACCTACTCCTGCGCCATCTGATGCCGCAACAGTATCACTTGTCTTGACTATGTAAGACTCACATTGAGCTAAATCGTCTGCAAAGTTAATGCCAATACCACCTGCTGTACATTGCTGTCCCAGGTTATGGATGCAGTTGAGGACATTGCAGCTGGACACAATACCGAGATTCGGTCTACTTGCTTGAACCACTGGGTTCTCCTGATTTACTGAGCGCGTGAGATTATGTTAAACTGAAATTGGCATTTAAAAAAATTATCCAATTTATTAGTGCCTAGCAGCAACTCCTCACGCTCCAAAATACTGAGATAATTTGTGTCAGTGGAAAAAATAGCAACTTTATTCTTCTATTTGACATCGTTTCAGGGCTTGACCGTTAACAAAATGACTTTCAACAAGTTCGGGAATATCTTCACTCTGGAGGCGACCGTATAAATGTTTTTTCGAGATCAACCGTTTTTGGATTTTTTGCGGCAACCAAGATAGTTCACCGCGCGGTGGTTGATATACTAAGGCAACAACCCCGGCTTCGCAATGGTCTAGACAGCCTGATTTCCGAATTTCTACCTGATTTTCTAGCTGTCGGTGTTTAATTTCTGCTTGCAATGCTTCATAGATGGCGATCGCACCACAATTATAACAGCAACCTTCTTCATCGTTAAGGTCACGTTGCTTGGTACAGATAAATACGCGATATTTTGGTGTCATAAGGCAAATTCTCAAAGTAGTGTTTTCCAATCGAGCAGATTGGGTGGGCAATAAGAGTAAAATGTAAGCAGTAACTCGTATTTTATGAGCGCTGGCATAGTTTCAGCAACGGGATAATCTACAGCATCTGAAATTTGCGACTAGTCTTATTGAATCTCCTTCTCGGAAAGATAGAATGTAAATGCATAATTACACAAGTTTGTGATAAAGGACGGCGAGTATTTGAATCAGGGTAC
The DNA here is from genome assembly GCA_038214545.1 of Cyanophyceae cyanobacterium. GTDB lineage: Bacteria > Cyanobacteriota > Cyanobacteriia > Cyanobacteriales > Nostocaceae > JBBQRU01. The sequence continues at coordinate 2,618 of JBBQRU010000204.1, forward strand.
TAAACAGTGCTGACTGCCGTGATAATCCCAAATAGTACCCGTAGCAATTCTTCCAAACCTTCAGGAACTCGGTATAGTTTTATATCTTGCACTACTCTTTTTTCTTGACGGTAAAACATCCCAAATCGCCAATCTTCACCAGTTGTGACGACTCCATAAAGAATTGGCGCATCGGAAGTAGTCCATTGGTCAAGAGCAATTAATTCTACAGCTAGCTGTGTAAATCCTCGACTTAAATCGGCTTGCTTGGCTTCTACTACCAATAGAGAATTCGATGCTGTAATTAAATAATCGAAACTGCCTTTGAGTTGTTCGCTCACATTTACAGGATACTCAATATTTAGCTGACTTTTCGTTTCCGCACAAACTTCTAGAAGTGTTGGCGCAATCAATACCTCTCTTCTCGCAGCTTCGCTAATCGGGTTCACGTAAATTAGGTTACGTTGCAAATAACGACTTAAAAAATCTAAACACGTAATACTTCCGGCAGACGTTGGTAACTGAAGTGACAATCGCTCGTAAGTACAACCTAACTCAGCCAGAATATCACCTGGTGCGAAAGGTAATTCAAAATACTTGCTAAATGTATAGCTTTGACCGGGTTGCAGAATGCGCTGGCGACTCATAAGCAATTTACCCAACAAGTACCTTTGGATTTATGAGCTTAATTATTATATGTCACTCTTCTGGGAAAAAGCATTTAATCCACTTGTTAACTCCGTTAGAGTTTCTGCTTACCTATGAAGACATCCTTACTCTGTGAGATGCCAAGACTGGTAGAAGCGGGAGTAAGTCATTCGTTGCGTACAGTACCACAGTAGTTTATAACACTCGTGGGCTTGATGAGTGTTATCGCCCGCATCGCTAACTAGACTATATTTTTTTAAAGTCATGACGATCGCTGTTAATTGCTCATCCACCAAAATTTCTTTTAAGTAATCAACAGTGCGTTTGTAGAATTTAGCGCTTTGAGGCGATAGCAGCAGTTGCAGCAGTATTTTTACTGAGGTAGGATGTCCAGGATGTAACTTGCCCAAATGATGGGCGCATCGTCTTTGCGTCGCGGCATCTTGAGTCGAGGCTAAGCGTTTTTCTAGCGCCACGATTGCTCTGTCTATCTCCACTTGTGTTGATGATTTTACCCGTTTTTGTTTACTTTGAGAAGCTGTCTTTTGGCGGCGAATGCTGATGATAGCAGCATTTTCTGGAGCGATTTGGGCTAAATTCTCGGCGGCTTGTAACTGCACAGACTCCTCGCTATGATATTGAATGATCTCAATCAAGGTGGAAATCGCCAGAGAATTTCCCGGAACAATTTTTCCCAATGTATAAGCAGCTTTGCGACGCAAAATAGTTTGTGGTGTGGAATGTATAATTTGCGTTAGGGTGGCGATCGCCTGGGAATTACCTAGATCAACTTTTCCCAAAGTATCACTAATTTGCACTTGCAAAAATTCACTATCGACGGAATCAATCAGCTTGCTTAAGGCGGTAATTGCGATTACATTCCCTGGACTAAATGTTTTACCCAAACTATAAGCTGCATTCCAGCACGCAAACAAGTCTGGCGTGGTTTGCACAAATTTTTCTAAACCAGCGATTGCTTTGAGGCGATCGGTTTGCAATAAAGCCACTCTAGCACCTTCCGTAATCGGAGTAGGATAGGAAGATTGCCAGCGATGCTTTTGATTTAACGTCCCAAAACGCCATTCAATCAGTTGAGCAATTATTTCCTCAGTTTTGGTACATTCGGGAAATTCCGCACAACCTACAGCCGCAAGAAAATAAGCTTGATAACTATAGCAGCCACCGCAACCATCTTCAAACTGGACGAGAGCTTGGATAAATTCCTCCTTCTGGATTTTTGGAATCTCGGCGCGACCTAGCCAGAGAAGAATTACTTCGCGCCAGTGAGGAGAGAAGATGGGGGGAGAGGGGGAGAGGAAGAAATGCCAGTTGGGGATTGCTTGGGCGGCGAAGTATTCTTGAAAGGTTGGATGATAGAAGGCGTAAACTTTTTCACTACCGTTTTGGGAGCCGACTTGATTTAGCCATCCGAGTTGCAGGGCTATGGTCAATAATTCTAGGTCTTGTCCTAAAACACTGTAAATTAGAGAGTGGCGGATGCGAAATTTGCTGTCATCCTGTGCCAGCGCTGCTAAAGCTAATTTTCCTAAGACTTGGTTTAAATGTAAACGTTGAGTCAAGGTTGTGGGAAAGCGGTCTTGCTTCCATTCGTAAAGAGTTTGCGTAAACTGTTGATATAAAGCCGCTTTGGTATTGGGTAACGTACCTTGAAGCGACCAAATTCGACATAACAATGCCAATCGCAGTGGATTCTTGACTCCATCTTGGAGGCGCTGACGTTCAGGTTTGTCGAGTTCGGCGCGGAGACAATCGCCTAAACTGGGATGATTCACAAACCAGCGCTGAATAAACTCCCCAACCTGATCGTTATTGCCAGCATTACCATAACTAAAGGTCAAATTTCGATAGGTTTCAAAGGTTTCTAAAGCATTTTTACCCGCATCCCAAACATTTAAACGGCAAGTGAGAACTACATGAGCATCCGCAACCCAACCGCGTAATTGACGAGCGATTGTAGCCAGGGCAACACTCCCATCTGCTACCATTTCATCAACTGCATCCAGCAATAACCAAACTCTTCCTTGATGAAACTGTTCTGCCAATCCTGCTTGCTTATCAGTAGTAACACTGAATTTACGAGTAGCCGTTTTTAACCAAGTTTGCAGTAAATATTGCTCTAGTGTTTCACCTTGCAAATCAGCAAGAGAAATCCAAATTGGCAGCACCGCTTGCTCTTGCAGCCAAACCGCTATTTTTTGCAGTAATGTGGTTTTTCCGGCTCCCGGTTCACCCACAATCGCCACCCGTTTTTGTTGTCCTGACCGTAGAGATTCGAGAAACTCGTCGAGGGTAAATTGGGTTTCGTTGTCTTCTGCTTCCAATATTCCTGCTTTTGACTGTATATCTACTGACGTTGGTTGTCGTTCTACAAGTCCTAATGGTACGTAAATCCAATCTAACTCAAACGTCACCCCTTCACTCATAGTTAGTGGATTTGTGGTCAATCGGCGGTAATTTTGCGCCTCTAAACTATCGCGACAAAGTTGCCACCACTCGTCTGTTGATGAGATTGTTTCCGGAGATGGTGTCACCTGTCGGGATTTTTGCGGTCGTCGCCTCTCCCATTCTTGCCCAAAACGTTGGAGGTTAGCAGCGCGGTCAAAACGCTTGTACCAAAGATTCAGCGTAAAATGCCAAGTTTCTGAACCACCACGATGGGGACGATTGTCTTCGAGTATATCCAGATAATCAGTAAGTCGTTTGAGTGCTTCTTTAATCTGGTCAGCGGTTAGGGGTTGGTCAACTAGTTTGACTAAAGCTTCCAAAAATCGGACTTTTGTGCGGACAACCAGCCGTGTCTCACTTTGCCAATGGATTTGAATCTGCGGATGCAAAGCTTGGAGTGCGCGATCGCTACAGTCTAATGCATCGTTGGCGTAATCCACCAAGATAGAGAAAAACTGCTGGGTGCGTTTTTTGGCTTCAGGTCCATAGTTAGGTCTTGGCATGAGGTTGGCGCAATGAAAATTCGCTTAAGTTCGGGGAATCCCCGAGGTTTAGTCTTTCCCCTAGGTCATAAATATAGGCTGTGACAGCATTGTAGCCTTTACAAGCAACTATTAGCTTGAGGGAAGTTACTGACTCTAATCTGTATTCATGAGGAGGAGAGAACACGCCAACAGCAAAGTCTCAAATTTCATGTGGCGGCTAGCTTAATGGTAAAGCACCAATTTTACCTTTCGGGGACGCAGATTGAGGGTTATCGTTTTCCCGACCCACCCCTTAATCGCCGGTGATGCGGGTTCAACTCCCGCGCCGCTACACCAACACTGACAGGTAGTTTAACAGTAAAACGCCTAAAAACATCCTTGAGTCGAATCTTGCCTATCAGGGACGCAGATTTGAGGGTTATCGCCTGTAAAGCGGGAGATTATGGGTGCAATTCCCATCCTGTCAATTTTTATACTTGCCTATCGGGCTGAAGGAGGTCAAAATGAATTATCAGTTTTATTTGAAACAAAATACGCCGCAAACTCAACCGATTCCGGGACGGGAAAAGGAAATGATTCAAGGACGTTCCGGCGGTTATATGTTTGATGCCGGAGTTTGGCAAAGCTTACGTCGCTGCTTGTTAATTGGGACTGCAAAGAGTAATTATTATGCTGGGAAACAGGAGCTAACAAATGATTTTGTTGACATATTAGAGCAAGCGATCGCTCTTGATCCATCTCGCGTAGCTGCCGAAATTCTCTATGCTTCTGATGGACGTGCCATTAATAACAGTGCGCCA
>JBBQRU010000205.1:0-6902 GCA_038214545.1 Cyanophyceae cyanobacterium
CGACAAGAATCACGGCGATGAAAGCAGCCAATAGCACAGTATTAAAAATCTTTTTCATATAAAACGCTTACCTCCAAGTAGCTGCACTGCACTTTTCGCTCTTTCATGGATGTCTTTGACACTATTATTAAAGTCACTGACAATTATGAAGTAAGGATGGAATTTGTCTCCTCTCCTAGGGGGATAAATTCAAGTGCAAATAGCAAAGATTTGTTAAGCGTTATTTTTATCGACACCACTACTTTAAGTAATATTCTCTATAAATCCCAAATGATTTTGAAATTATCGCCTCTTCTTCTCAGTGCCCTCTGCGCGAAAAATCCCACTTGCCTAGCAAATATAATTGGCACAAAGAAAGTAAAATTCTGGAGTTTAGACTAAAGGCGAGCGCTCGTGAGCAAAGCTGACCTAACTTACAGAGCTAAAAATTAACGGAGTTTAAGGTAATAAATTATACAATTACTCTCCAGCTAAAAGAAAGGCAGAGAAAAAAAGTAGTCAGTTGTGTAGAACTGACCACAAATAGGTCAATGCTGAGAAAGGAAAGATTCTTCAGATTGACCATGACATTAAATAAGCTTAAACAATTCCGCTGTGGTGTGTTCACTATTCTGGGTAATGCACTCATATGCTCTGTTTGACTTAATGGACGCAGTCTTAGTCACACGTAGTGTTTATTGATTTGTAGAACTGTCAGTATCTCCAGTATTTCGACGGCAGTGGTCTAGTATATATGAAGCTTTAGAAGATGCCAGATAGAAAATTGCTCACTCCTCAACGTCTCGGTTTTTGTTTCGGCTATTCGCCAAAATGCAACACCAAGACATTTCCTCATTCACTCGCATTCCTCCCGACACCAAATCTGCATATTATGGTGTGGGACTCCTGCTGTTCTAGTTGATGCGTTCACGTTCCAATCGCGTTCTTTACGGTGCGCCCCCACCTTATAAACTCAGATCTTGCACCTGGAAATATTGATGTCAAAACCACGACTACGTGCTAGAGGAATCAATCGCTCAATATCAAGTAAAAGAAGAGACACGACTATTTGAGGGAAAAAGTATTCCAATGCGATTTGTGCAGCCTCACCCCAGTCAGGTAGACGGGGGAATTGGGTTAATAAATAAGTCCAATGAGCAATAATATAAGCAGTTAGAGACAGTATTAGCCAACGATACATTCCAAGCAAAGTCCCTTGGCCAAAACGATGCAACCCAAACCGATGTTTTGCGGTCTTAAACCATCCCACGAGAAAGCCATCTACGCTTTCCCCACCATTTTATAGTGCTAGCTTTTAGAGGTTTGGTAGACAAAACAAATCTTTTTTCCAGCCTCCCATTTTCGCGCTTGAGGTAGTACCAGCATACAGTAACGGGGATTTTTAATCCTACTAAATATAGTAATTGTCCTTGTTTATGTAGATGTTTTAAAATCCTTCCATCTACTAATTTACGACTAATAGCTAGACCTGGAAAGCGCATGATATTTGAGTTTACGTATGCCTTGAAGAAACTTTATACGGACATATGCCGTATCAGCTAAAATTAGGAGCTGAAAGTTCAATTTAAAAATTTTGGGTAATCGCTGAACGAGTTTTAGTCCTAATTGTGCCGGTGAAGTAGTGCCCTTGCCTCTCCACACTCGAAAACTCCAAGGTATTCGCCACTTTCCAACAACCAGATAAACCACTACCAGGTGTAGCCCACGCTTTTTATTGTAGACAGAAATTAAATGCTCAAATTCTTTAAATTTCCCACATTTTTCTAATGTTGTCAGGTCGATTATTACCTGTAAAAAGGGTTTACGTCCCTTCAATTTATCGGATAAAACTTGCTCAATTACGTGGAATACGAATTGTACGAATCATTTCCCTTGTTGACCAAGGATTGATATTTAAAAATCGACTTAATGCACTTGCTGACTTAATTTTAGAGTGTTCTGGCAATGGATGTCCTTGTGCCTCTAAGAATAACCCTAGCATTGCTTCTAGATTTTCTTTTTGGTACAGTGTTGGCATTAACTCAGATAAGTTGTAAACTAGATTTTGGGCGTGGGCAAGCATTGTCTTGCTTCAAAACTAAATATACTTCACGCCCTTTCTCTCATATTTTAAGTCAATATGGCAAGATCACTTGTATAAAAGTGATCCCATTTCGGGGATAACATGAGCGCCTTATTCGTTTTTCATAAATAAATTATTTATCTAAAGCTTGAACCGTAATATTACGTTTATAGTTGTCATATTAATAACTTGTTAGTACTGTAAATTGATATTTATTTAAGTGTAGCAATTTATCAGGCTGGTTTATTTTTTCCGGGTTTGTACGCAAGGTGCAAGATATGAGTTGAACGCGAAAATGGAAGACTCGAAAAAAGGTTTGTTTTATCTACTAAACCCCTAAAGGCTAGCACCATAAAATGGTGGGGCAAGCGCAGGTGGCAGATCGAAGGCTGGTTTAAAACAGCAAAACATCGTTTCGGTTTGCACCGTTTTGGTCAAGGTACTTTGCTTGGTATGTATCGCTGGTTGATACTATGCTTAACTGCTTATCTTATTGCCCATTGGACTTATTTGTTAACCCAATTTCCCAATCTACCTGATTGGGGGGAGGCTGCAAAAACCGCATTAGAATATTTTTTCCCTCAAATAGTCGTGTCTCTTCTTTTACTTGATATTAATCGCTTGATTCACCTGGCACGTAGTTGTGGTTTTGACATCTATTTTTCCAGGTGCAAGATCTGAGTTATGCCCAAAGCATTAGTAAACGAACGGATGGTAGTTTTTTTGATTGTGAAATTAAAGCATTACCCTTTATGTACAAAGGCAAAATGCATGGATTATCCATCTTAAGAGATATCGGTGAACAGCAAGCTGCACTGCGCTCACGCCAACAAGCAGAAGCAGCTATAATTCAAAAATCCCAAGAACTCGAACAAGCTTTACAAGAACTGCAACAAGCTCAACTGCAAATGGTGCAAAATGAAAAAATGGCATCTCTGGGTAACTTGGTTTCTGGAGTTGCTCACGAAGTCAATAACCCGATTGGTTTCCTCAAAGGTAGCATCAACAATGCTGAAGAATACGTCCAAGATTTAATCGGACATTTAGAACTTTATCAACAACATTATCCCCAAGCAGCAAAACCTATTCAAGAAAATGCCAAAAATATCGATTTAGAACTTATAATTGAGGACTTACCTAAATTGCTGAAGGCAATGACAGGAGCAACTAACCGGATACAATCTATTAGTACTAGTCTACGCACCTTTTCCCGCGCTGATACTGACTATAAAGTTAAGGCTAACTTGCACGAAGGACTCGATAGTACGCTGCTGATTTTAAAATATCGCATTAAAGCCAACGAAAATCGCCCCGCAATCAATATTCATCAAGAATACGGTAATTTACCTCAAATCGAATGCTTCCCCGGTCAATTAAATCAAGTATTTATGAATATTTTGGCAAACGCGATTGATGTATTTGATGAAATGGCACAAACATGCACATTTGCTGAACTCCAAGCTAACCCTCAGCAAATTACTATCAGCACAGAATTGATTTTAAGTCAAGTTTATGTTCGTATTCGTGATAATGGTAAAGGGATGAGCGCAGAAGTTCAAAAGCGGATATTTGACAATTTATTTACGACAAAAGGTGTCGGCAAAGGTACAGGATTAGGATTAGCGATCGCTAAAGCTATTGTTGAAGAAACCCATAATGGCAAATTAACTTGTGATTCTATTGAAGGTTTTGGTACCGGATTTATCATGCAAATTCCCGTGTAAAATTTAATAGTGAGTGTTGCGCTCAAATGCATATTTTCTTCGCATGAACATCCATAAACTCAACCCAATAGCTAGACCAAACAATATACTGTAAATCATTGAGAATAAATAAGGATAGTCGCTTACACCAGGAAGATTCTTGACAATCTTGTCATCTTTAAAACAAAATATAGAGATATGTCCCCGTTAGCAGAAAACTGAGGAAAGCGGCATATTATCGTCTATACAGGTCTCCTTGTATAAAATAGAACCCGTATAGAGACTGTGGGAAGTATTTTTCTGGGGTTTAGTTAGCACTCGTAGCCAAGGCTGACCATAATTACCATTGATAAGCTACAATTATTAAGGCTTCTTTACAGAATAGACTTACTGTCCCAAATTCTGTTAAGCAATCCAAAAACCGATTTAACTATAAAAACACTCGAACTTTAGTTCTGGAACGCTTCTATGACGCTCCCTATCCGTAACGTTGCTATCATTGCCCACGTAGACCACGGCAAAACCACCCTCGTTGATGCCCTTCTCCGACAATCCGGCATTTTCCGAGAAGGGGAGGAATTACAGGATTGCGTCATGGACTCTAACGCGATCGAACGAGAACGTGGTATTACCATTCTTTCCAAGAATACAGCAGTTACCTACAAAGACACTTTAATCAACATCATCGATACCCCCGGACACGCAGATTTTGGTGGTGAAGTTGAACGGGTGTTAGGCATGGTAGATGGTTGTATCTTAATCGTCGATGCCAACGAAGGTCCGATGCCACAGACGCGCTTTGTACTGAAAAAAGCTTTGGAAAAAGGACTGCGTCCTATCGTTGTTGTTAACAAAATTGACCGTCAGCAAGCCGATCCTCATGGCGCAGTTGATAAAGTCCTAGATCTGTTCCTCGAATTAGGTGCAGATGAAGCTCAGTGCGATTTCCCTTATTTATTCGCATCTGGGATGAATGGCTATGCTAAAAATGACCTAGCCGAAGAATCCACGACGATGGTGCCCTTGTTTGAAGGTATTTTGCGCCACGTTCCACCCCCAGTCGGCGATCCCAACAAGCCGTTGCAATTACAAGTTACGACCTTAGATTATTCCGAATACTTGGGACGGATTATCATTGGTAAAATCCATAACGGCACCATCACCAATGGTCAACAAGCCGCTTTGGTAACTGAAAACGGTACCATTGTTAAAGGCAAAATCAGCAAGTTGCTTGGTTTTGAAGGCTTGAAGCGGATCGAGATGCAACAAGCTACCGCTGGCTATATTGTTGCCGTAGCTGGTTTCGCAGAAGCGAATATCGGTGAGACAATTACTTGCCCGAACGATCCTCAAGCACTACCACTAATCAAGGTAGATGAGCCGACACTACAGATGACATTCTCTGTAAACGACTCGCCATTTGCGGGACAAGAAGGAAAATTAGTGACTTCTCGGCAAGTACGCGATCGCTTATTCCGAGAACTAGAAACCAACGTCGCCTTGCGCGTCGAAGAAACAGACTCTCCGGAGAAATTCTCAGTTTGTGGTCGGGGTGAACTTCACTTGGGTATCTTAATCGAAAACATGCGCCGCGAAGGCTATGAATTCCAGGTAGCTCAGCCACAGGTAATCTACCGCGAAGTCAGCGGTCAACCTTGCGAACCTTTTGAATGTCTAGTTTTAGATGTACCGGAAGAAGCTGTTGGTAGCTGTATCGAACGCTTGGGTCAACGCAAAGGCGAAATGCAAGATATGCAAGTCGGTGGTAACGGACGCACTAACTTAGAGTTTGTGATTCCGGCGCGTGGCTTGGTTGGTTTCCGTGGTGAATTCATGCGGATGACCAAAGGTGATGGCATTATGAACCATAGTTTCCTTGACTACCGTCCGCTGTCTGGCGAAATCGAAGCTCGCCGTAACGGTGTTTTGATCTCTTTTGAAGAAGGAGTTTCGACTTCCTACTCGATGAAGAGTGCTGAAGACCGGGGTGCTTTCTTTATTGGTCCTGGTACGAAGGTTTATAAAGGCATGATTGTGGGTGAGAATAATCGCTCGCAGGATATGGAACTCAATATCTGTAAGAGTAAGCAACTGACTAACCATCGGGCTTCGGGTGGTGAAGAATTGGTGCAATTACAGACTCCAATTGATATGAATTTGGAGCGGGCTTTGGAGTACATTGGCCCAGATGAGTTGGTGGAGGTTACTCCTAAGTCGATTCGTCTGCGGAAGATGGCTAAGAAGATGGCTAAGAAATAGAGAAAGAGAGGGAAACGCGGAGAACGCTGAGGGGGCGCGGAGGTACGCTGAGGTACTTTCGTGCCCCTTGTCATGTCTGGGGGTTAAGAGTTATACCGGGATTGTTGGGTATGATTTTGATGCATGGGTATTTTTCGGCGGTTGGAGGTTTGGGGGGCTGCACCGGCTTTTAGTGGTTGGGTTTTGGGGGGGGTGGGGATTTGCTTTTTTGCGGCGGCTGTGAATACTATGGCCGGCTGGTTGTATGTTTTGAGTGGGTTGTGTTTGGCTTTGTTGGCTATTGCTGCTGTTTTGCCTGCGCGATCGCTTGGTGGGTTGAGTGTCAAGCGTCGTCTCATTGAGCCTGTAAATGCGGGGGATGAGTTGGTTGTTGAGGTGGAGGTTTTTAATTCGACGCCGCAACCGAAGTTGATGTTACAGTTTCGGGATTTGTTGCCTTTTGTGTTGGGTGTTCCGGCGCAAATGGCGATTGAGGTGATTCCGGCTCAAGGTAGCTATCTTTGGGTTTATGCTCATCGGACTGAGCGGCGAGGGGTGTACCGTTGGCATACGGTTGAGTTGGCGACTGGCGCACCTTTGGGTTTGTTTTGGAGTCGTCGTTTGCAACCTGCGCCAGCGATGGCGGTTGTTTATCCGCAGGTTTTACCTTTGACTAATTGTCCGTTGGTTAATGAGATTGGGCAAGAAAATAGTCTGCAGGGTGATCCGCGTGGACAACCTTTGTATTCGGCGACGGAGGGATTGACGCGATCGCTACGTCCTTATCGTAGTGGTGATCCGATTCGTTTGATTCACTGGCGCACTAGTGCTCGTTATGGAGAGTTACGGGTTCGGGAGTTAGAACAGGTTGTGAGTGGTCAGGAAATTATTATTGCTCT
>JBBQRU010000206.1:0-6872 GCA_038214545.1 Cyanophyceae cyanobacterium
ATTCATAAATTTCCGGAGTTACAAAAGGCACGTCAACAGGTAGATGAATTACTAGAACTAGCAATTCAAGAAGAGGCAAATCGCCAACTGAGTATTTACCAGAATTTAGTATCAGAGATGGGTGAAGATATCAAGAAAAAGCATGTAGTTGATATTGTTAAGCAGGCAATGGAAGCAGCACAAGAGGCTGGTGTTTTTCGGGGAAATTTTGACGACATAACTACAGTGTTAGATCGGTTTAAAAGTACGAGATTTTCCGGTTATGCAGAAAACATGAAGCGAGTGCAAAAAGAGCGGGAAGCCGAAAGTAAGTCAGGAAAGTTATTACAGTATTTGAGCGAAGATTACCAAAAAGCTATGACAGATGCTTCAGAATTTCTGGCTGATACTGGTAGGTTTCTTGATGCTTCGCTAAATGAAGTCCAAAGCTGTATCAATGATCTAGAAAAATCTGACGGGACAACAGTTGAATTAAGCCATCAAGAAATTCAAGAAGGCTTAGCTAGCTTGCGTAGTCTGATCACTGAGATTAAAGGAGAGACACTATGATTACAGATAAATGTCAAGAACTAATTGAATTATCTCAAAGAAAAAATGCGCTGACAAAGTATGCAAAAAACTTGACAGGCTTCCAATCAAGACAAGAGCAAATTACAAAGTCGGTTAAAGAACTTAAGCCGTTAATCGTTGCTTTAAGAGCTTTTCGCCAAAGAGGGCTGGCAACTTTTGATTTGACTCAAAAAGTCGATACTTTCTTAGGGTATATTGCTACATATGAGGAGAAGTTTCGGGAAGATCCAGAGTGGATTCTCGATAATAAAAACTTTAAAGGTAATATTTTTGCCTCTAGTGTAGTTAGTTTAAAAACCACACTTAAGCAAGAGTTAATCCAAGCCTGGAAAAATTATCTTGCTGAATATTTACCCAGTACTAACAAAGAAATGCTGGGGATATTTAATGGGATAGAGGCGCTAAAGCCAGCTATTCAAAAAATTTACAGCTTAGATCAGAAAATTCAGCAAGTTGAATTCCCCAATAGTAGTGAGGAATTTGAGCGGGTCGAGAATCTGATTGCTCAAATGAGGAATGTTTTGGAGAGTTTGAATTCTGACAATATACCAGAAGAAGTACTGACCTTTCTGAAAGCTGCTGTTAATCAAGGCGCAACTATCAATCTCTTAACTCCAGAAGTCAAAGAATGGCTAATTGAGTATAGGCTTGCTGATTCAGTGCGGATTCGCTTAATTTAATTACCATACCACTCATCACGAGAAAATCGCTATAATTTTAGGCAGAAAATATATGAGCTAATTAATGAATTCTTTGATTCAAGCATTTTTAAATCTACTAGAGAGTCGTGAGGAGAAACTCCTGTCTTGGGGAATTGTTGACGAGGGTTTTTCTGAGGATGAAATTATAGAAATAGCAACAGATTTACTAGATAATGGTGAGTCTGATATTGAGGTATGGGATTTAATTAATGAAATGGTCAAAAGACGGTTGCTGTTTGAGTTTAACCTCAAAAGTCATCGCCTGTTCCGCACGCGAATGGCAGAATCGCTCAGATTATTCGCCCGTCTACGCCAGCTTTTCGCGAAATTTAATTGGCTTACTTCTCCGACTTTGGTGGCTGATTATCGATTGCAAATTCGCCCGCGAGTTTATCCCCACAGAAATATTTCTCCAGCTACAGCGTTAGCTCAACTCGAAGCCGAAAAACTGTTAAACCCGCTCCGGCGCAAGGCAATATTGGCAATGCTTCAGTCAGGTGGGACACTTCAACTGGCAGATTTTCAGTTACGGGCGACAATTCGTATGCTGCGAGACTTTAACAGTAACAAAAGTCGCGGAATGATCGTCTGTGCCGGAACAGGAACAGGGAAAACTCTAGCATTCTATCTCCCAGCCCTGGCACAGATTGCCCAGTTACTTAACAAAAATTATTGGGCTAAAGCACTGGCAATTTACCCGCGCAATGAACTGTTGAAAGACCAGTTTTCGGAAACCTATATTCAAGCACGTCGGCTTGATGCTGTTCTCAAAACAGAAGGAAAGCGCAAAATCTTGATTGGTGCTTTTTTTGGTCTGACTCCAAAAAAGGCAACTTCCGAGAATGTAGAGGATAAGTGGGAATCTGAAAGTGGAGGTTTTACTTGTCCTTACTTGCGGTGTCCTGAATGTGAAGGGGCGTTATCTTGGCGACGTGTAGATATAGAAGTAGGGAAAGAGCAACTTTTTTGCCTCAACTCGAATTGTAAGAAGCTAATTCCGGAAGATGAGATTATTCTGACACGCGATCGCATGGCAAAAACACCTCCTGATTTAGTTTTCACCACTACAGAAATGCTCAATCGGATGATGGGGGACTCACAATACGGTCATATTTTTGGCATTAGAGTGGCAACGCCGCCGCAGATGGTACTTTTGGATGAAGTGCATACCTATACTGGCATACATGGGGCGCAAGTTGCTTACTTATTGCGGCGGTGGCAAAAAGTAATTAATCACAAAGTTCAATTCACCGGACTGTCAGCAACTCTATCTAGCGCTACAGAATTTTTTACTCAGTTAACAGGTCTTTCCCCTGGTTCAGTAGAAGAGATCTCTCCTGGTGAAGAACTGTTAGCGGAGGGGATGGAGTATCAATTAATTCTTAGAGGCGATCCGATATCTGGGACGAGCTTGTTGTCTACGACTATCCAGACGGCAATGCTGCTGAGACGGGTGCTAGATCCATCTGATAATCCACCCAGTCACGGAGCTTATGGTTCCCGTGTTTTTGCGTTTACTGATGACTTAGATGTTACCAACCGCTTATTTCATGACTTATTAGATGTGGAAGGGCGTGATAGCTGGGGGCGTCCATTAAAAACAAGACAGCCATTAGCAGCTTTGCGATCGCATACCACAGCCGACAATCGAGAACGTTTAAGCGCCGGACAATCTTGGTATTTATGTGAAGAAATCGGACATGCACTCTCTACACCTTTGACAATTGGGCGCACTAGTTCTCAAGACACAGGAGTTACTCCCTCAGATGTGATTGTGGCCACCGCCGCCTTAGAAGTCGGATTTAATGACCCAGAAGTCGGGGCAATAATCCAGCATAAAGCACCGCGAGATATGGCTTCATTTCTCCAACGCAAAGGACGAGCCGGACGACCGCGAACCATGCGACCTTGGACAATAGTGGTGCTATCTGATTACGGACGCGATCGCTTAGCTTATCAAAATTACGATCTACTATTTAATCCAGTTTTAAAAGTGCGATCGCTACCCATAGCCAATCGCTACGTCATCCGCATCCAAGCAGTTTATGCTTTTATGGACTGGGTCGCCCAGCAACTACCTACCTCTCATCCAGGCAGTGTCTGGAATGACTTTGCGACCCCATCTCCATATAAAATCAGCCAGCGTCAGCAACAGCAAATCGCCCTGATTCAAAACATTCTCACCACAGCATCTGGACAACGCAATCTCGAAACTTACCTACTTTCAGCATTAAACCTGACTCAAGATGAAGTCGAGGCAATTCTCTGGGAACCACCAAGGTCACTAATGACAGCAGTTTTACCCACCTTGTTACGCCGTTTGCAGTCTGGATGGAAGCGGATAGCTCTTCAAAGTGATGAATCAACACAAGATTACCAAATTCCCTTTGCACCCTTACCCGATTTTGCTCCCGCTAACTTATTCAGCGATCTCCTCTTACCAGAAGTCATAATTCAAACACCACCCCAAACGCGCAACAGTCAACCAGACCTCAATGTCATGCCAATTATACAAGCGATGAAAACCTTCATCCCCGGTAGGGCATCACGCAGATTTGGAGTGCAACATATTTTTGCTACACACTGGATTGCCCCACCAGACTTGCAAAACAGACAGCAAAATTTACCTATCGAAGACTACTGTGCCGAATTTGAAGAAGTCGGAAATTTTCAACTCAGCAATGGCGGACAAGTTGTTGATATTCGCTGTGTTCGTCCGTGGACAATTCATCCCACCCAAATTCCTCCTCAGATATCGATCACTTCTAATGCCAAATTAGAATGGTGTAGCCAAATCATCCCGACTGACGGTAACAAACTCGATTTACCTCAAAGTTCGCCGTGGCGCAAAATTATTCAAGAAGTTTATTGCTTCACCCACACTCAGCAATCGCCGTTAGAAGTGCGAAGGTTTGCGATCGCCTCCCTTGCCAACATTCGCTTCCAAGATGGACGTGAACTCGACGCTACCATTCACTTTACGCAAAAATCCAATGATGAACCGGCGGCGATTGGATTTGCCCAATCTGTGGATGGTTTAGTCTTTCGCTTCCGCTTCCCTACCCCCCTAACTGTAGAAGCGGGATCGGGTATGCGGTCATTTCGGACAGGATATTTTCGGCATCGCATATTGACAGATACGCGCTTATCTGGGATTGCTAACTACTTCCAACGCGATTGGCTGAATCAAATCTATCTATCGATGCTGACTAACCGCGCCTTAGCACAGAAAATTTCTTTAGTTGAAGCATTTACAGTGCTCAAAAAAGAAGATCTTGGTCAAGAAATGGCAAAGGTGCTAGAAAATATCTTCCAGACTTTGAACGTAGAAGAAGTACAGGAAGGAGACCAAACCCAGACGCGACAAAGGGTACACGATCGCCTGCTAGCACTTTGTCACACAGTAGAAGTACAGAATATTTTAAATGACCAGGCTTTGGTACTGTGGTCAGAACCAGATGCAGAATGGCATCGCTGGGCAGCACTTCGATTTAAAGTCACTTTAGGAGAGGCGTTATTAAATGCGTGCGGACAACTTTGTCCCCAGTTTGATGCGGTCGATTTAATTTTAGATATTGATGCCGGTCCGCGTCCAGTCGATGCACCCGTTGTGCCATCCGGATTAGAAGAAATCTGGATTACGGAATCGACTATCGGTGGTGGCGGCGTAATTGAGGAAATCTTGCGGCGCTATGCGGCTGATCCCGCTAACTTCTTTCTCTTAGCTGGGAGTACGCTAGAACCTTCAGATTTCGAGATTGTTGACTCTGAACTTACCCGATTACTGGAGTTAACAGAAAGTAGTGCTTCTGTTACTGAGGCGATGGCGGATGTGCGTTCCGCCGCCGGATATGGTGAGTTAAAACAAGCCAGCGATAGTCTCCGCCAAGTCCTTTCCTCGGAAGGAATATTAGTCACACCACCAGTAATGACCGCGATTAATGCGCGAGTGTTGCGTCCAGGAAGTAACCAAGAAACAGACAAACTGCTACTAGATTTGATTCGTTTATGGCATCAAGAAGAACTCCGCTTAGGCATTGAGATTGATGCGCGAGTTTTTGCTTATGTAGTCAGTAATTATGACCATTTGGATCGAGCATTGCAGCATCTTGGTTTAGATCAGCCTAATCCTTATTGGCGGTTTCAAGTGATTTATGGATTACTGTGGTGTCGGGGAAATAGTGTGCGTTCACGAATCAGTGGAGCAAATTCCCTGGCTTTCTCTTCCTACAATCCCTTTTCTTCGCTTCCTGATGCAGATCGGGAACTGTTGTTAAATGTCTTACAGATAGATGAACGCACAATTTACCTGGAAGAACCCAATTGGCGGGAACAGGTAGAAGACGCATTTAAGCAAGGGGTTTCAGTGTTGCTAATAGCACAACCTAGTGCTAGAGGCGATTTAAAGTCAGCAATTTTGAGTTTAGCCGCTGAACCGATGGATATTGGTTTTTTACACGTTTACCCACAAGTAGAAGGAGTTCATCGCTATCCCCAAGGATTTGCGGTTAGGTTACGGGTAAGAGAGGCAGTACAGTAAGTGTACACTTCCCAGTACATAAATAAGTCAGGCAGAATATAATTAGAGGCACTGTGAAAATAGCATTATTGCTCAACTAACTGGAGTTGAAAACTGATGCAGGATGATCCCGTTGTAGATCCTTTTTTAGACCAATTATGCCAAGGATATAGCCAGACAGAGGTTGCCGAAATAGAGCAATATATGCTTCAGTGGGACGCATCCACCTATACAAGTGTTGCTCAAAGTATTTTAGATCATGCTTCCAGAAAAGAATTTGACCCCTTGAAATACCTCCGAAAAGCTCACAACTTTAACAAGAAGAGAGCAGTCCGAGTTCCGAAAACTGGATATCGTCAGGATGGCTCAGCAGTATATCGAAAAGGAAATGAATATTTGATTGTCAGAACCGATAAATTTAGTGTTGAAAAAATAGTCACTTATGGAGTTAATGATGTCTGAAATAACCCTAACGACTCAAAATGAAATCATCAAAAACCAGATTATTCATGTATTAGCTCAGTTAACTATCAATTATCAGCAAACGAAAGCAGAGCGAAAAAAACTTGCGGCTTTATCTCCTGCGAATGATGAGGAATTTAGTGTTTTAGAGGAAATCGAACTGTTAACGGTGGATATCCGAGGTTATGCTAGCCAAATTCAAGCACGAGGTAGGATTGAAAAAGAACAGGAGGCAATTGAGCGATTGCAAACTATGCGTGTTTTTGATGTTCCAACGCTCGCTCATTTTTATTTCACGACAGATGATGACTATGGTCAAATCAAAGCTTATATTTGCCTGCTGGATTACTTGCGCTTACTAATGATTGAATATCTCCAAGCGCATTGATTATCAGTGTCTGAAGCTCTCGGACAACGCCAGCAGGTATCCTATAAATGAATGACATAAGCTGTAGCAACCTAATGTATATATAGCTACAATAAGAGCGAATGTCGGCGACAAAAGTGAAAAGCTCTTCTGTTGCTAGTATTACCTTGTGTATTCAATATTCAGTATATTGCTATTCCTAGTATTAAATGTCATCCCGATATATCCATTCTCGCCTTAGTTCTCGTCAAGT
>JBBQRU010000207.1:0-6739 GCA_038214545.1 Cyanophyceae cyanobacterium
TGTAGTTGATGACGACCCTGCGGTTCGGAACTTAATTCAACGCTTTTTAAGTAAGCAGAACTACCAGGTAGAGTCTGCTGAAGACGGTAAGACGGCCCTCGCCCTATTTGAGAAATTTAATCCAGATCTCGTAATTCTGGACGTAAATTTACCTGATGCTATCGGTTACAACCTCTGTCAAGAGATGCAAAGCCGAACTGGTGTTTTTGTCTTGATGCTGACTACTCGTTCCGATGAAGCTGACAAAATTAAAGGATTTGCGAAAGGTGCTGATGATTATCTCACCAAACCATTCGGTTTGGGAGAACTAGAAGTCAGAGTCGCAGCCATTTTGAAGCGTCAGCGGATTGTGACTACAGCAGAACAGCAACGACTGGTGTTTGAAAAACTAATGATCGATCCCGTTCGTCGTGAGGTAGCACTGAACAACCAAGCTGTACCATTGACCGCTCTCGAATTTGATCTGTTACATTTTTTAGCCAGCCATCCTGGTCGAGTTTGGCGGCGAGCAGAACTGATTCAAGAGGTCTGGGATTATGAATACGTCGGCGACCAACGGGTTGTAGACGTGCATATTGGTCAAATTCGCAAGAAGATTGAAACTGACTCTAGTCAACCAGTATTAATTCAGACTGTACGTGGTGTTGGTTATAAATTTGAATATCCTCATCAGAACCCTCCGTCTGACAAAGCCCCAGCCTGATTACAAGTACTGAGTAGACATTAGTCATTTCTGTATGATGACCAATGTCTACTTCCCACCAAAGTTAAAATGGTACATGAGCCTGATTACCGCCCAATTATGCGTACACCCACCGCACAAGTATCTGTGACATTAACTATTAAGTAGATTCGAGTATTCATCTATACTCAGCAGTGATGGAATAAGGTTTCCAAATAGACACGGGCAGCTCGGCGATCGCCATCGCCATTTTGTAGCAAGAACAACGATAAAGCCGCCGTCATGACTCGGTCTTGATCCCAGTCGGGATGGCTTTCTAAGTAGTTTTTGAGGGATTCGTGGAGTGATTCAGGAATTTCTGCCAAGATGCTCACCATTGCGTTCATACTGTTTTCCCTGCGATTAAATAACAAGGCAACCTGACTGCTAAAAAGTCAAAAAATCGTCAGCCAACTCCCTGGAAAACTCCGTTCGTCACACTCACTCAAATTTGTCTTGAAGAAGCAGGTCGAACCATTGTGCGGCAAGGGGGGGTAGGGTTGTCAATGCTGCGAAATGTTACAAGGGTGTTGACTGTAAAAAAAACCTCACGAGATAATCAGGGTTTAGGCGCATTTCCTGTTACACAAGTTTACGTAAACTCAGTAGGCGTGATTTTCAAGGACTAGATCTGAAAATCCCCAGTCAACCCTCAAGATCGAATAAACTCGTCAGATACCTGTGGAAAACCTCAAATATGCCTGTGGAAAAGCTGTGGAATAAGTGTGGAATGGGTGAGGAAAATTCAGCGCAATGATAAGAATTACAAAAAAGTAAAATTAAGTAGCGAGAATTCTTGTAAAGAATCCTTTAAAGCATTAACGCTGTTTTGTCAACTGGAATGACAATTGCACAGCTAAAGCCAGCAGCCCAATCGCCACTAAACCAAAAATGCCGGTACCTAATGCCGCCACACCCACAACCAGAGTGCGAACAGCAGCGGTAATATTCGCAACCAACTGATTGTGGGTGTGAATCGGATGGCGGGCAAAACTCGCGGCAATTGCTGTCATCAACGAGTACACACCGACTGTCAAGCCGGAAGAAAGCACAGAGCCAATTAAACACTTGAGCGGCGTTGCTTTTTCAGGCGATTGGACGATGGGGTTTGGATTCTGGTCAGTCATGATCTTCACGAATAATGGTACATAGATACTATTACGAGGCAGCCACACGGATACCCGTATTACAAAACTGAGTCACCCAAAAATCTACATCGGAGTTATCGACCGCTCTCTTGGCATCAAACTTCATCTGTAGTGCCTGTGTATGAGTCTCACACAGGGCAAACACCGTCGGACCCGACCCAGACATCATTGCCCCCATTCCACCAGCCGCAAGCAAGCCTGAGCGCAATTCCGCAACTTGGGGATATGCAGGTAGTACCACTTTCTCTAAATCATTGTGGAGTTGCTGTCCGATTACATCGCCACTTTGTTGGAGAATAGCTTTGACCATGAGGCTAGAATGTACCGCCGCCGCCCGCGCAATTAAACTTTGTTTGTCAGTAACGTAGGAATCACCATACTGCTGCCGATAAGTTTTATACGCCCAAGGTGTGGAAACTTCTAGACTGCGATGTTTAGCTAGCACCACAGATAAATTAGTTAAATTGGGTAAAGGCGCGAGTTGATCGCCGCGACCTGTAGCGATCGCCGTCCCACCCGCAATACAAAAAGGCACATCCGAACCTAAAGTCGCCCCCAACTCCTCTAATTCCGTCAAAGTTAATCCCAAATTCCACAGCAAATCCATCCCCACCAAAACAGCCGCAGCATTTGTGGAACCACCAGCAAGTCCAGCCGCGACCGGAATATTTTTCGTGATCGAAATATCGACACCGCCAAACTGGCTATGAGCTTGGGGAAATTCTTTAGTCATTAATTCAGCCGCGCGGTAGGCTAAATTAGTTTGATCTGTCGGGACTTGGGGGTGATTGCAGCGGACACGGATTGTATCGGTGCTAGAGGCTCGCAAATCAATTTGATCGGCAAGGTCGATACTTTGGAGAATCATCGCTAGTTCGTGATAACCATCGGCGCGATCGCCAATAATTTCCAAATACAAATTAATTTTAGCTGGGGCGATTAAGGTGTAATTCTTCACTCCGCACTCCTAACTTCTAATTGATTGGCTAAAGTTACCCATTGACTGACGCTGAGGTCTTCAGCGCGAACCTGGGGATTTATTTCTAATTTTTCCAGCAAGTGGGTGAGGTGATCGCGTTCAACTAGGGATTGCAAATTATTTCGTAACATTTTGCGCTTCGCCGAGAAACCCGACTTCACCAAAGTTTCTAATCTCACCGGATCGCGCACCGACTCATGTAAGACCCGAGGACGCAAGCGGACAACAGCCGAATCTACCTTTGGTGGTGGATAAAAAGCCGCAGCGGGAACGGCGCAAATCAGCTCACATTCCGCCAAATATTGTACCCGCACAGTCCAGGCTCCAAAAGCTCTAGAGCAAGGTTGAGCATAAAGCCGTTCCGCCACTTCTTTTTGCATCAGCAGCACAATCTCCGCAAATGGTTCACGGCGTGGATGAGCGATGGTTCCGAGCAAATTTTCTAAAATTGGTCCAGTGATGTTGTAGGGAATATTCGCCACTACTTTATTCGGTTTTTGGAAGTTGGGAAAAGGCTGGAGGAGTTCTTCTAAGTTAACTGACAGAAAATCCCCCTGAAGGAGGAGGAAGTTTTCCGTTTTCCCCAGTTGTTTTGCCAATAGCCGACAAAGATCGCGGTCAATTTCCACCGCCACCAGAGCTTGAACTAAAGGCAATAAGCGCTTTGTGAGAATACCTGTACCAGGACCAATCTCCAAAACGCGATCCTGCGAAGTACAATTTGCAGCTTTGACGATTTGATTTAAGACTGGCTCGCTACGCAGCCAATGTTGAGCAAATTGCTTGTGTGGTTTAGGTTCCATTTATTCTACTGAGAAAAAAGAAAAGTTTTTTGTAAATTTATACGGATTTGTTACCGGAGACACTGAATTATAGAGCAATAGATTGAAACACTCATTATGAATACTCCTAAAAAATCTTTACTCTTGCTTGTTTTCGGAGCGCTCATTGCTAGTTTGAGTGGTTGTGCGACTTCGAGCAGTGCTCAAATGAGTCAGAATAAGTCACCCGCTTTGAATCGGAATTTAATTCAACCCAGCATGGCTCAGCTTCGAGCTAAATCCACAGCTTCTCGCTCCCTCAACAACGTAGCTATCCAACTTTACACAAGTGACAGCCAATGCCAAACTTTTATTCCCACAAAAGTCTTAGTACCGTCTGAGCAACCTCTAGTGGCAACTGTGGGGAAGATTTTAGCGGCGCAAGACACAGCTGACTTTAGTTTATCTGGGTATCGTGTCAAAGTTAATCCCCAAGGAGTGGCAACACTGGATTTACGTATGGCTCCCAATTCCCAACGACAATTAGTTTCATTGTCAAGTTGTGAGCAATTCTCTTTGTTTGGCAGTCTCCGCAAGACTTTAACCAGTAATCCTCTGCTTCAGGTGAAAGAGGTTCGCTTTACCGAACGCGGCGAGAAAATCGCCTTGTAAACTCTCAGGCTTAAGGGTGTGGACTACTACAGAGATCTATATTATATATAGTGAACATAGAACCGCTCTTATTTATAAAAACATGGACGTAAAACTAGTTTTAGTCGGATTAACAGTTCTCTTTACTGTGTCATGTCTGTTTTTTGGCACTAAAAATGGATTTTATGATACAGACAAATATCATGGTAATGGCTCAGCACACTGAATTTTAGATTTTAGATTTTAGATTTGGCTAAATCCACTCATCGCATCACCCTAACTGCATTGTGTGTAGGTACGGGAAAGGGATTATGAGCAACAATTTATTGGCTTCTGCATCTAATCAGTTTGACGCCGTTTCTGAGTTAGAATGCTTGCCCTATGGTGTCCATCATCATGATGAGGGCATGTGTTTATTAGTAAAAATGGGACCGTATCGTATTCTCCTAGACTGTGGCTTGGAGGATATTTCGCCATTGCTGACCGCATTAAAATCGGCAAAACCGGGGATAACTCCAGGACCTGTAGATTTAGTCATCACGAGCCACGCTCACCCAGATCACGCTCAAGGATTACTCGCACTACATCAGGCTTTTCCGCTGTTACCAATTTATGCGAGTGAGGTGACAAGCAAGTTACTACCTTTAAATTGGTTAGACCAGGGACAAATTCCCCAATTTTGTCAGGCGCTACCATTGCGATCGCCTGTAGAATTCCAAGCCGGTCTAGTCGCAGAATTATTTCCCGCCGGTCATCTTCCGGGTGCTGTAGCAATTTTATTAACTTATACAACACCACTCCGTGCTTACACGTTGTTATATACAGGTGACTTTTTCTTGTCTAACTCGCGGTTAGTGGAAGGTTTGCCCTTAGAAGACATGCGCGGACTAGAACCAGATGTCTTAATTGTAGAAGGTAGTTATGGTACTTCTCGCCATCCTCACCGTCGCAATCAAGAAAATCAGTTAGCGGAACGAATTAACCAAGCAATAAAAGACGGTTGTTCTGTGCTGTTACCCACACCCGCTTTAGGTTTGGGTCAAGAATTACTAATGCTTTTACGCAGTCATCACCACTTTACCGGACGTGACATTGATATCTGGGTAGATGGTGCTGTAGCTGTAGGCTGTGATGCCTATTTAGAATTATTATCTCACCTCCCACCCTCAGTCCAAAACTTTGCCCGCCATCAACCACTATTTTGGGATGAACGAGTGCGTCCCCGCGTCCGCCGATTACAAAGCGATCAGCGGGCGACAGTCAGTCAATCTCCGTGCATTATCTTGACTGACGAAACGGCTGACTTAGATAAATATTGTCAACCCGGCACTGGTCCTTGGTTACTCCTCCTACCAGAAAAACCAGGTCGCGCGATTGACACCCAAAAACAGAGCGATCGCTCCATAGTTGTAGAAACATATCTTTTAGCTCAACATAGCGACGGCCCAGGAATTACGCAACTAATCCATAATTTACGACCCCAACATGTCGTTTTTGTACATGGTTCGCCAATTTACCTCGCCGACCTCACCAGCTTAGAAGAGTTACAAAATCGCTACCATTTACACTCCCCAGATGCCGGAATAGTAGTAGAATTACCGATTGGCGATACATTTTTACAACCAGCAGCACCAGATACAAATTATGAAGGCGAATTAACAGAATTAGGTACCGTAGTCACAATTACCCTCCCCCAAGCCATCAGCGCCGATCCCCGCTGGCAACAATTCGCGGATACAGGGTTAATCGAAGCACGCTGGCAAGGAGAAGAACTAGTATTACGCGGTTTAACACAAAGAGAATTGCTCAACCAAAGTGTGAGCGATCGCTCCTGGCAAGATATTGACTGCTGCGGCACCTGCCGACACCAACGAGGTGGTCGTTGCTGGAACCCAGCGTCCCCACTATTCAATTTCAAAGTCACCCTAGAAGGTTATTGCCCCGTCTACGAAAAACTAATCACCAAACAGTAACCATACACCCCTTCCTTCCTTCCTTCCTTCCTTCCTTCCTTCCTTCTTCTT
The DNA here is from genome assembly GCA_038214545.1 of Cyanophyceae cyanobacterium. GTDB lineage: Bacteria > Cyanobacteriota > Cyanobacteriia > Cyanobacteriales > Nostocaceae > JBBQRU01. Next base: position 6,285 of record JBBQRU010000207.1, read on the forward strand.
CCTTAGTGTCCTTTGTGGTTAAAATAGAGTCGCAGTGGGATAGTGACTACGACTCTATTTCTACTAATCTTGGAACTTGAGAGGCAAGAACCTAAGACTAATCAGGATTTGCGTCTTTTTGAGGATTGTGAATGCGCTCAGCTTCGGGACAGTCTTCTGTCATGAGAGGTTCGATATTGATTCGGGACACTGACGCTAACTTTTGAGTTACAGCACCAATGCTCTCTAGGCGAACCATTTCCTCCCAAGAACAAACTTCGTCCTCTTCATCTGTTTCGTAGCGGAGGGTAACTAAATCACCCTCGATGTCGATGATGCGGGCGCGTTCAATCCAGCGTTGCTGGTCCCGCAAGAAAACACATACCTCCCGCCCATCGCAACACAGTTGATAAATCTTGCGGTGTAGCATGTATAGCTTCTGCCTTTCTAAACGTAGTTAAACTTGTCAACATTGG
>JBBQRU010000208.1:0-6658 GCA_038214545.1 Cyanophyceae cyanobacterium
GTGGTTTTCTCTCTTGTAACCAAGGGTTTGTTTCTGGTGTTGGGGACTTTTGGTTTTGTCGGGTTAGCTGTCGCTGTCTTAGCTGATACAGGAACTTCTCTACTGGTAACTGCTAATGGAATGCGGTTGTTTAGAACCAAGACTGTTAAAGATTGAGCAATAGTACGCGATCGCATCTAAAAATTTTCACTGCAACTAGTAGCGGCAAAAAAACTATCATGGGTCATCAGCATAATCACAGTCATAGCCAAGAACCGGCTAATTACAACCGTGCCTTCATCATTAGCGTTGCTCTCAATACCGGGTTTGTGATCATTGAGGCAGTTTATGGCATTCTTGCCAATTCCCTTGCCTTGCTTGCTGATGCGGGTCACAATTTAAGTGATGTTCTGGGTTTGCTATTTGTTTGGGGAGCAAGCATCCTCGCTCGTCGTCAACCAACACCACGCCGCACCTACGGGTTACGTCGCTCATCGATATTAGCTGCGCTGTTGAACGCTATTTTCTTGCTCTTCGCGAGTGGTGCAATTGTTTGGGAAGCGATTTACCGCTTAAAAGAACCCAGTCCCGTATCAGGTGTGACAATCATCGCGGTTGCAGCGGTAGGAATTGTGATTAATATAGTCAGTGCCTTGATGTTCATGTCTGGGCGAGAGAATGACTTGAACATCAAAGGAGCATTTCTGCACCTAGCGGCTGACGCAGTGGTATCTTTTGGTACAGTGCTGGCGGGGATCGCGATTATTGCCACTGGCTGGCTTTGGTTTGATCCTGTTGTGAGTGTGATTGTTGTTGTTGTGATTGTTTTCGGTACTTGGCAATTGTTCTTGGAATCTTTAAACTTAGTGACAGATGCTGTACCAGCAAGCATTGAACCGCTTGCAGTCCGCACATACTTGGCTGAACTTACTGGTGTGGCTAGTGTTCACGATCTCCATATCTGGGGCATGAGTACCACCGAGACAGCCCTCACGGCTCACTTGGTAATGCCTGCAGGACATCCCGGCGATGCTTTTTTATTACAGGTCAATCGAGAGCTTCACGACCACTTCGGCATTGAACATACCACACTTCAGATAGAGGCTGGCGATCTGAGTTATCCATGTCCGCAAGCTGAAGACAACGTTGTCTAAATGTTACAAGACGCCTACCCCTTCCCGCGTTTACTTAGGCATCATCCTTGCCCTCTTAGCAAAATAGAAGAATTAGCAATGACGTAGTGGAAATGATGAAAAGCTTTCATAGGTTTGAACAGTTAATTGCCATCACCCAACTGATCAAGTGGTTATCCATTTCCTTTGTTGTTGGCATTCTTGCCGGAACAGCCTCTGCGGTTCTTCTAGCATCCTTGGAATGGGCAACAGAGGTGCGTGAATCTCATGTGTGGATCATTGCCTTATTGCCGCTTGCAGGCTTTTTCAGCGGTTGGATTTATCATCGATTTGGAAGAAGTGTAGAAGCTGGAAATAATCTTTTACTTGAGGAAATTCATCACCCTAAAGATATAATTCCCTTTCGGATGGCTCCTCTGGTTCTACTAGGGACAGACATCACCCATTTATTTGGTGGTTCAGCGGGTCGTGAAGGTACAGCACTGCAAATGGGTGCTTCACTTGCAGACCAGTTGACGAAGCTATTGCGCTTCCAAGGAGTAAATCGGCGAATTCTTTTAACGGCGGGTCTCAGTAGCGGATTTGCTTCAGTTTTCGGTACTCCCTTGGCTGGAACCATCTTTGGCATGGAAGTTTTAGCGATTGGTAGCTTGCGCTACGAAGCCCTTTTTCCCTGTTTAATTGCAGCTACTGTTGGCGATCGCGTCACCTTGCGACTGGGTCTACATCATACTGCATACCAACATGCGCCATTTATACCGAAACTCACGACTCAGGGTCTGATTAGTGCGATTGTTGCTGGCGCAATCTTCGGAATCGTGGCGATGTTGTTTGCTCAACTGACTCACCAAATTAGTCACGAATTCAAAGAAAAAATTTCCTATCCTCCTATACGTCCTTTGCTTGGCGGTACACTTGTAGCATTGATAGTTTGGGTGAGCGGCACAACCAAGTATATTGGACTCGGTATCCCAACCATCGTCGAGGCTTTCTCAACTCAGTTACCTCCTTGGGATTTTGCTGCCAAAGTGGGTCTTACCGCTCTCACTCTCGGGGCTGGTTTTAAAGGTGGGGAAGTGACACCTCTATTTTTTATTGGTGCCACCTTAGGCAATGCTTTGTCATCGATTTTGGCACTACCAACGCCTCTATTAGCAGGAATGGGATTTGTGGGTGTCTTTGCTGGTGCAGCGAATACACCTATTGCTTCGACGTTAATGGGAATGGAACTGTTTGGCATGGAATCGGGGGTATTTGTTGGCATCGCCTGTGTCGTAAGCTACATTTTTTCGGGTCACACCGGGATTTATAGCGCACAGCGCATTGGGCTTTCTAAGTACTTTTCTGTGCCTCTGGAATCCGGGATAAGTTTGGCTACCCATGCTCGGACAAAATCTGGACCAAAAATTGACTTATATGACGACCTGCATTTCTGGGGATTTCTACAAGGAGAGGAAGAAGCTCTAATGACTGATTTGACTGCCTTACGTTTTTACTTCCACTATGGTGCTCGTGTGCAAGGAAAAGGAGTGTGGCAAAAGTTAACAGCGCCAGATCTATTTACTTATATAGCCGACTCTGCCAAAGCCTTTGGAATTGAGCAAGTGGTGTTACACCGAGTTTCGGGTGGTTTTTTGAAGGGCGATCCAATTTCTGACGATCATGCCGAAATCCCTCACCACAAACTGCCCCAATGTCTGGAGCTGGTTGACAAAGAGGAGAAGCTCCGACTTTTTCTAGTAAAGCATCGTGCTGAACTCAAAGACGTCAGGGTTGTTTTATTGCGGTGTGAAGAAGTGTTGCTGTAATCGCTATGGTAAATGTTATCAATTTTCCGCAAATTTCTGGCAAATTTTGCTACCTTTTAGGATAATGAGAATATTCCTCGGAAATTTCGTCTGATTGCAAATAGCAATCTTAAAGAGTCTGGAATGGTCGGCGAAAACGTTTTTCCAGAGTATCCCACTGCATAATCACAGTGCTTCCTCTCTGCTGTTGTTGCTTTGCCCAGATTGATAACCAGTCGAAACACGAGTGGTCAATATATGCCAATTTATTAAGATGAACGTACAATTTTATATTTGGTGGTATGGGATCTAAAACTGAAGAAAGTTTTGGTAGCATCATAAATGTTGCTGCTCCATGTAAGGAAATATCAATTCGCTGATTTTCTTCATCCTTCTCCAGGAAAATGTTGAGATTGGACATCAAAATCAGTAGATATCATGTATCATGCGAACTTTATACGCGGTGATGCCTGTACTGGTTGGATTATCGAAGTTTTTTCTAACCCACATTCCGCACCCTAACTGTCACAAGTACATTAGTACTTAACAAGTTACCGCTAAATAGTACTTATGAACTATCAAATGAAGCTGTCATTTAAGATTTAATGATAATTACTGTCATTAATAAGCTATTACCTCATCTTCATTGCCTCCAAGTATCTATAGGCAAGGAACGGAGAAACTCCTCTTTGGGACGCAAATAAATTTTTCGGCTCATCAAATGTGAAAATGTAAATAAATGTTATTTACTCTGTTCCATAGCTATGTCTAATCTCCAAAAAATTGAAATTCAAAACCTAGATCACTTGGGTATCATTGCCGGAATTATAGACTCTACAAACTTAGTAGAGATTATTAATGAATTAATCGGTCAACAGCCAGGAGAAAAAATAAGTCCGGGACACGTAGTCAAAGCAATGATATTAAATGGATTGGGGTTTGCGAGCAGCCCTTTATATATGTTTCCAAAGTTTTTTGAAGGAAAACCTTGTGAGCATTTAATAGGGAAGGGAGTAAAAGCAGAATATTTAAATGATGATAAATTAGGTAGGGTCATGGATAAATTATTTATTAAAGGAATGAATGGAGATATTTTTAGCCATTAGTACAAATGTCATATAAAAATTTAATATCAGTTTAAAATCATCGCATCTAGACTCAACTTCATTGCATTTGCATGGAGAATATAATACTAGCTTACCAGATGTAGTTGTTCATGATAATTCATCAGAAATTGAAATAAAATCACGTCAATCGATTGAAATTACTCATGGCTATTCTCGCGACCATAGACCCGATTTAAAACAATTTATTATAGAATTAATATCATCTGCCGATGGAGATATACCAATATTTTTTAAAGCAGCATCTGGAAATCAATCGGATGGGAGCAAGTTTTGCTAATATCTTTTTGGAATATCAAGAAAAAATCAAGAATGATGATACTTTAATGATTGCAGATGCAGCTTTGTATAACGCGAAAAATATCAGCACATTATCTGAAAGGAAATGGTTATCTAGAGTACCGATGACTATAGGGCTGGCAAAAGAGTTAGTATCAACATTATCATTAGCTGATTTTATTAGTAGTTCTTTAACAGGATATTCTTATGCTGTGAAAAAAATCGATTATGCTGGAGTTGAGCAGAGATGGTTAATTGTCGAAAGTTCTGAAAGAAAAAAATCTGATTTACAAAAACTGGAAAAAAGAATATCTAAGTCAAAAAACAGTGCATTAGCTCAGCTAAAAAAGCTAGTTGACTCAAGATTTAATTCTCACCAAGAGGCTATTAAAGCTGTTAATAAGTTAAACAAAAAGTTAAAATATTATCAAATTGATAGCGTTAATTATTTAAAGAAACAATCAAAAAAACAAAAAGATAAAATACTTTTTTATCATGTAAAGGCAACATTAGTTGAGAATACAAACGCTGTTAAAATGGCTAACCAAAGTGCTGGGCGCTTCGTGCTTGCTACAAATATTTTAGATGAAAAGTTTCTGAGCAATGATAAAATCCTTTCCGAGTACAAGGCACAACAAAGCTGTGAAAGAGGATTTGCATTTCTCAAAGACCCTTTATTTTTTGCAGATAGCATTTTTCTTAAATCTCCAGAAAGAATTGAAACTATGGCTACGATAATGGGATTATGTTTATTAGTATATACTTTAGCTCAAAGACAATTAAGATCAGCCTTATCAGCGAACAAATCTACTATTAAAAATCAATTAGGTAAATCTATAAACAACCCGACTATGAGATGGATATTTCAATGTTTTCAATCTACACATTTAGTACATTTTAATAATAAAATATCAATCTCAAATTTAACTTCAGAGAAAAAATACATTCTGAGTTTCTTGCCAGAGAATTGCCACTTTTACTATAAATGTTGATGACAGTGCATTAACAATTTATTATAAAGGCTATTGATTTTAATTAATAGTCACACACACTTATCGCTTTTAATTGATACTTCATAACTTAAACATAGATATTAGCTCAACAATCATAAGTTTCATCGGCTCTCTTGCACTTCGTGTGATAAGTTTTGCTAATGTAAAAAGCAGGCTAATAAGCGATTCTTGAAGTTTTCAAAGTTGTAAAAGCCATACCCTTGGCGCATAATTAGTTTAATTCGAGTGTTTATCCCTTCCATAACACCACTAGTTGCTCTACTAATAAAGTAGTTACAGATTCCATCTAAATGGCTTTCAATGGTTTGAGAAGCGTCAGGGAATAAAATTCGAGCCGTCTTTAACCACTTATTCATTTTTCGCCACCCAGATTTAACAGTTTGATGTTTTTCATAAATTGCTCTGAATTCTTCTTTAAGTTCGTGAGCAATTTTTAAACAAGGACTTTTCTGAAGTATTTTCGCTAAATGAATTTTTTGCTCTTTATCTAAATCTTCAAAGTTTTTGAGAAGCAAGTATTTGCTATGCTTATCCTTAATTCCAATCTTCTTCCGCAATTTATTGAGGTCTATATTGAGTATCTTCATGACATGAAATCTGTCATATACAAGAGATGCATTGGTAAATACTTCTTTAATAACTTTAGCAAATCCACCCCACATATCTACACTAACTTCAGTAACAGCTTTTCTAACCTCAACAGGCTGTTCCATAAGCACTTTGATGATATCTTGTTGTCTATGGCTATCAATTACGGAAAGCAATTCACCACTGTCAATATCGCCAACAGTAGTCACAAAGTCTTTATGACCTTTGTGCAAACTAAATTCATCTATGCTTAAACGTCTTGGCTGATCCCATTCTTTTTTTTTAAATCTTTGAATTTGATGATCAAAAATACCTTGAATTTCTCCTTGGCTCAGTTTCTCTTCTCGACTTACTTGTGCTATACTAGAGTTCTTAACATGTTCGTACACGTATAATTCGTATCTTCGTGTATGTCTTCTTTCCCAATCCATGAATTCTAAACGCTCAGTTCTATAGCGCTGGCACGATTTGCAATAAAATTGGCGTCGAGGAATTTTTAAATAAACTTGTTGTCCAAATACTGGTAAGTCTCGCACTAATACAGACCGAACTTGATTTAATTCATCCGTATATTTGCCGCAATCAGGACAGGATATACCATCGTTAATAAATCTAATTTGTAAGCAGACATTTTCGTCCATATAAGAACAAATTTCAACGGTCGCATACGGCAACTTTAATAAAGTATCTAAATGAAAGTCCATTGGAGAAAATGTATGTGTATATACATTTTACACAAAAAACCCAACAGAGCC
>JBBQRU010000209.1:0-6655 GCA_038214545.1 Cyanophyceae cyanobacterium
CTATCTGGAATAAAGTTTAAGTTTGCACATCTACATTTGACACAAATGGTATAACTATTGACAGCCAACCAAGAATTTCCGAGCCTAAATACTCAGCCAAGGCTTGAATATTCGGAGATTCAAAAACTAAAGTTGCCGGAAGCTTTGTATCAAAACTAACTTCCAGTCGTTCTTTCAATTCCACAGCCATCAGCGAGTCCATACCCAGATCAAAGAATCCACGTTGAATTTCTGGCTGTGACTCCATACCTAGTACTTTGGCAACTTCTGCTTGGAGATAAGCCGTTAAAATCAAGATGCGATCGCTCTCTGTCGCCGCCACCAGCTTATGGGAAATATCCGATTTCTCTGGCTTCGACTCAGTCTTTTGCGGTAATTGAATTTTCTCTAGAAATGAACTCCCTGTAGCCTCATAAATCCCTTTGAACTGAGTCCAATCTACATCAGCCACTACAGCCTGAGGCTTTCCTTGCAGCAAAACTCCTAAGGCTGTAAGAGCCTGTTCTGGTGGTAAGGGATTTACGCCGATCCGACTTAACCACTGTCGTGCTTCATCTGACGCCATCCCGCCTTCCGCCCAAGGTCCCCAATTCACACTCAACCCAGCTAATCCTAACTTTTGGCGGTAATGAGCCAAAGCATCCAAGAACCCGTTGGCTGCGGCATAATGCGCTTGTCCCTTCGATCCCCACACCGAGGCAATTGAGGAAAAACTAACGAAAAAGTCTAGCTGCATATTTTGGGTGAGTTGATGCAAGATCCATGCTCCCAAAACTTTCGGGCGAAGTACAGATTCAAAGGTTTGTCTACTCATGTCTTGCATGACTTGATATCCGACTACACCTGCTGTATGAAAAACACCTTGCAGTTTTGGCATTGATGTTGCAATTTCGGCGAATAATCTCGCCATATCATCAGTATCGCAAACATCAGCCTGAGCAATTACTACCTTCGCCCCCGCCTGTTCCATAGAGGCAATTGTTGCTTTGGCTTGAATTGAAACACCTCGTCGTCCGGTAAGTACGAGATAGCGCACACCAAGTTTTACTAGCCAATTCGCTACCTTCAGCCCTAACGCCCCCAGTCCACCAGTGATTAAATAAGTCCGATTTGAGTCAAATGACGCACTGCGGGTTTCTGGTGCTGTAGGTACTAAACGAGCTACATAACGCTTTCCTGAGCGCAAAGCAACATGATCTTCTCCTTGTGAATCCCAAATCTCTGCTAAAAGTGCCGCCCCTTGATTTTCTGGAGTTGGCGCTAAATCAACCATACCTCCCCAAATCTCCGGATGCTCTAAAGCTACTACTTTGCCAAGTCCCCACACAGGTGCTTGCGCCACTGAGCAAGGCGTGGTATCAACCGGCATTGCTCCTTGGGTAACTAACCACAATTGCGGCTTATTGACATCATCTACCAGCGCCTGTACAAGATGCAATACACTCTCACATCCCCAAGTTTGCGCCTGTTCTAAATCACTGAGGGTTAATTTTGATTGATTCGCCTCTAAACTCCATAAGTGAACGACTCTTTGTAAAGGTAGTCCACTCGTTGTTAATTCTGCCAAAAAACGTTTGTAATCGTCAGGAGATGAAGGGTTAATACTCCAAACATCGACTCCTTCTTGTTGATAAGTCTCTCCTGGATAAACTAGAAGGCAATTTTGACCCTGTAATAATTCAATTAAAGAGTGCCCGACACCTTGGCGATCGCAGAAAATTAACCAATTACCACTTGTTTTGGTAACTTCTTTGCTATCGCGTGCTGACAACTGCCACTCTACTTGATACAACCAATCTTTAATTGAGACAACTTTGCTTTGCTGTTGATGTTGCTTAACTAGTACTTCTAACAGTTTCGGTAAGTATCTCGCTTCCTCTACTGTAAGTTCACTGAGTAGCTGAGTAGTTAATTGTTCTGTATCTCCCTGTTGCAGGCAGTTAACGATGCTTGTTTGGATAACTTCTGGTGTCGGGCTTTGAGCTTGATTATGACCAAACCAATAGCGCTGACGTTGAAAAGGGTAGGTTGGTAAGGCGATTCGGCGACGTTGATATCGGTCTACTCCCTGCCAATCTACCGCCACACCACGAATAAACATCTGCGCCAAACTAGCTAGTAATTGCTGCCAATCTTCTTCACCCGATCGCAGTGATGGCAACCATTTTTGTCCGCTGTCGGGAATGCACTGCCGTCCCATGCCTAATAAGATGGGCTTGGGTCCAATTTCCACAAATACTTCTGTTTCCTGCTGCGCCAGTGTCTCCATACTGCTAGCAAAATGCACAGTACTCAAAATATGACGACACCAATATTCAGGAGTGGCTATTTCCTCTTTCACTAATTGCCCGGTCAAATTAGAAACTAATGGTACTTGCGGTACAGCATAAGTGACTTCATTTGCCACTTGCTCAAAATCCGCTAGCATCGGCATCATTAACGGTGAGTGGAAGGCATGGGATACCTGTAATGCTTTAGTCTTCACCCCTTGCGCTTCTAAATCCGCGACCACATATGTAACTGCTGAAGTTGTACCGGAAATTACAATGCTTCTCGGTCCATTAATTGCCGCAATTGTCACCTCGTTTTCATAAATTTTAATCGCTGCAGTCACTTCTGGAAGTGTTGCCATCACCGCTACCATCTGCCCGGATTGTGGCAATTTCTGCATCAACCTGCCACGGGCTGCAATTAACTTCAATCCGTCTTCTAAGCTAAATACTCCGGCAACACAGGCAGCAACATATTCTCCAACACTGTGACCCATTACCAATGTCGGTGTAATTCCCCAGGATTTCCACAATTGGAACAGCGCATATTCCAAGGCAAATAGTGCTGGTTGAGTGTAAGCTGTTTGGTCTATGAGGGCGGAATCGAGAATTGATAGTAAAGATTTGTCAAGTTGGGTATCGAGGATTTGAGCACAGCGATCGATCTCGGCGCGGAACACGGGAGAATGTTCATAGAGTTGTTTTCCCATTCCCACATACTGCGATCCTTGTCCTGTGAACAGAAAAGCGATTTTAGTCCGCTTATTCTGTGCTTGACCTGTTACTAATCCCGTCGTCGCTGTCTTGGCTACAAAAGCAGCTAGTGAGGAGCGTAACTGTGTAATAGATTTAGCCACCACCGCTAAACGGTGCTCAAACTGCGATCGCCCTGTATTCGCAGTAAAGCAAACATCTGCCAAAGATATTTCCGGGTGTACTGCCAAGAAATCTTCATAGCGCTGTACCAAAGCTGACAACGCCTGCTCACTTTTAGCACTCAGAGTTAACAGGTGAAAAGAACGCTCCTTTGAATTACTCAAATCTTCTGGAGTCTCACCCACCACCCACAATCCATTATCTTTGGGAGGCAATTCAAAATTAGCTGGTGCTTCTGCCAAAATCAGATGAGCATTCGTCCCACCAAAACCAAAGGAACTAATCCCAGCAAATCGTTGTATCGCATCCCAAGGCTGAATCTCAGTCGGAATACCAAAAGGTGTTCCATCCAACCCAATGTATGGATTGAGTTTCTGAAGATGTAAATGCGGGGGAATTTTTTGATGCTGAAGCGATAGCACTACCTTCAGCAAACTAGCCATCCCAGCCGCTGCTTCCAAGTGACCAATATTGGTTTTAACGGAACCAATCAAACATGGCTGATTTAAACTGCGACCCTGCGTAAGTACCGCTTTAAGAGACCTGACCTCAATCGGATCTCCTAATGATGTCCCAGTACCATGAGCCTCAACATAACTAATTTGTGCTGGCTCAACTTCCGCCTTTTCTAATGCTTGGCGAATCACAGCTTGTTGAGATGGTCCATTCGGTGCAGTCAGTCCATTACTTAAACCATCTTGGTTAATTGCCGAACCTTTAATTACTGCCTGAATGTTATCTCCATCCCTGATGGCATCTGTGAGACGCTTCAGTGCCACAATTCCGCAACCTTCACCGCGCACATAACCATCAGCGTTGGCATCAAAAGTCTTACAGCGACCATCCGATGCCATCATTCGCGCTTGGGAATAAGTAATCGTTTGTTCTGGAGACAGCATCAAACTAACTGCACCCACCAAGCACAAATCAGATTCCGCATTTTGGAGACTTTGACAAGCTAAATGTACTGCCACTAAAGATGAAGAACAGGCGGTCTCAATCGCTAGGCTGGGTCCGCGTAAATTAAGTAGGTAGGACAGGCGATTTGCCGCAATTCCCAAGGAATTACCCGTACCATCATAGGCATTGATTTGGTCTGGATTTTTAGACATCAGAATGCCGTAATCGTAGTTACCAATGCCAATAAAGACACCTGTCCGACTACCAGACAAACTAGAAGGTACAACTCCGGCATTTTCCAACGCCTCCCAGCTAACCTCTAAAATCAGTCTTTGCTGAGGGTCCATGCGTTCCGCCTCGCGAGGAGAAATGCCGAAGAACCCTGGATCAAACTCATCTACCTGTTCGAGGAATCCACCATAGCGAGTATTCATCTTTCCCGGTGTCGCCGGTTCCGGATCGTAAAAGGCGTCAATTGACCACCGAGATGCAGGTACTTCAGAAATTGAGTCAATTCCTTGATGTAAAAGCTGCCAAAAAGCCTCTGGACTGTTAGCACCGGGAAAGCGGCAGCCAATGCCAATAATTGCGATGGATTCCACTCTTAATTACCCTCCAATGCGGTTATATTGCGGCGATAGATTTAAGCGACAGAATTAGTGAACTGTTTAAAAGCGGAAACATTACGCTCAATAGCTTGTTCAATTGAGCCACCTTTCGCCATCAAGCGCATTTCACGATTGATTGGCCAGAGATAGTCAAGGCGATCGAAAAATCGCTGCATATCACTCAGGAGACTTTGGTGATACTTAAAATTGGCATGGAATCCGTCATGTTCTTGACACAAGCACTTCTCCATCCATGAGAGGGCTTCTTCATGAGAAAAGTTGAACACAGGCGACTTGAGAAGGCGATAAAAAGCCGGCATAAAATGTCCATCATCTCGGAATGTCACAGGTATACCACCTGAAAGCCCACCCAATATTCCGCGTTGCATTAAATAGACAATCGCGTTAGACAGCAGTGACTCGTAAGCTGTTGGCTTCGGAAAATCTTTGTAGACCTCTTGAGAAATTACTTGAGACATTGTGGTGTGGAAAGATTCATCCAGCAAGTGATAGTATGAGACAGCAAGGGGAGTGGGAATGAACTCATCGTTTTTCTCGTGTTCCTTAAATTGCCGATAGTAACGGTATTCATAAGCCTTCAAGGACATATTGGCAACCATCCTGGCTGAGTAATACTGTGCTGCCATGAAGGGAGAACTACCCCAGTTCAAACTTAAGAATTTAAACATGGATGCAGACCCAGTGATTCCCGCTAGTCCGCCTGTTGCTGTGGGAATAGAAGTCTCACCTTTTTCTTGCAAGTACCGAGAATAGTAGTCTTGCTTACCCATATGCATCACTTTAGTGATAAAGCGGAAGGATGAGTCTTGTAGTGAGTCCTGAGATAAACTAGGATTTTTTGGCAACCATTTTAAGAGTGGATTAGTCTTGTTTTGGTTGCTCAATGTTTTGTGCAAAGGATTGCCTAAAGACTCTTTGCCTAGCAAAGCGATCTTTGTTCTATAGCCAATCTTTTGAAAGGTATTAATGTGGTAGCGTTCCTGGTCAGTTTCAAAGTCTAACTCTTGGCATAAAGTTTCATACCCGCTGACCTTGGTAAAAACACCAGAGGTGATTTGGTTGTACAACATGGTATTAGCTTCAGCAGATGCCGTATGGTTATACTGTCCCACCCAATACAGATGGTTTAAGGCAAGCTTTTGGCTATGCGTTGTCTGCTCATAAAGTGGAGTTCCATACAATGTTGAAAGTTCCGGCTCTCCCCAAAAATGGTTGCTGTTTTGGCTGTAGTCAAAGTTTTTGCCCAAAGCGGCGATTTTTTCAGTGTAGTCAGAATCAGTGTTATTCTGATACGTTTTCTCAATTACTTGGACATGCTTCTTTTTCTTTTCCCCTGGCTGGTTGAAAAATTGCTGATCGTCTAATGCAGTTGTAGCTACCATGTTTTTCTCCTGAAAATATCTTGAAATCACAGTGCTAGCTGGCGATGAAAACTAATTCGCTAAGGAACTAACATGCTTGGCTAGGCTTTCAATCGTCGGGTAATCGTACAGTAAAGTTGGCTCTATTTCCGATCCTAGCCAGTCTTCTAAGTCACCAGTTAAACCGACTGCGGCTGAGGAATCCAAGCCATATCGCTCAAAGGGAATTTTGACATCCACCTCTTCGTCTTTCACATTAAGGAGATTTGCCAGGTAAGAGACAAGCCATGCTTGAATTTCTTCTAGTGACGGCGGTGTCTTAACTGCTTTGTTCTGAATATTATCAGAACTTGTGAATGCAGCAACTTGAGAAGTTTCATTTTTCATGGTTAAGACTGGATTTTCCTGGTATGAAGGGATTCAAACTAAAACAAGCTAATGCTTGACTAATATTCGGAGCCAAAAACAAGGATTTAGCTGGTTAGGGGTGATGACTAAATAAAGAGTGCGCTCTTGAACGCTGATTAGGATGATGCTCAAGTTGCTTACTCTGAATTGTTGCGAAATTCACCTTAGCAATCTGTAACCATCGTAACAAAAAATAATTATTTTCTCTACC
>JBBQRU010000210.1:0-6615 GCA_038214545.1 Cyanophyceae cyanobacterium
CGGGTTGTTGGGTGCTCGTTTACCTTGCAACCAAGAAGCGACTATGTTGACAATAAAGGGTAGTGTGGAGATTCCTAGTAGAAATCCTCCGAGACTGGCGACGATATTTAATTCTTGATATTGCGGATTGTAGGAGGAAACTCGGCGTACCATTCCTTGCAAACCTAATGGGTGCATGGGAAAGAATGTCAGATTCGCGCCGATAAATGTCAGTACAAAGTGGATCTTACCCCAACCTTCGGCATACATCCGTCCAGTAATTTTCGGAAACCAGAAATACATTGCCGCATAAATCGCCATCGTAATTGTATTGAAGACGATGTAATGGAAGTGACCGACGACAAAGTAAGTGTTATTGACGTGCAGGTCGAAGGGTACTGAACCTAGCATGACACCTGTGATCCCGCCAAAGAGGAACATGATTATGCCAGCAAGGGCAAACAGCATTGGTGTTTCCATATGCAATCTGCCTTTCCAAATCGTTGCTGTCCAGGCGAATACTTTCACACCTGTAGGTACAGCCACCAGCATTGTGGTGAACATAAATAGCATCCGCATCCAACCTGGTGTGCCACTAGCGAACATATGATGCACCCAGACAAAGATGCTGATTATGGAGATGCCAAAGGAAGCGAGGGCGACGGATATGTAACCAAATAAAGGATTGCGGGAAAAAGCCGGGATCACCTCTGAGAAGATACCCAATGCGGGTAACACCATCACGTAAACGGCGGGATGAGAGTAGAACCAGAAGAGATGCTGATAAAGAACTGGACTACCCTCTTTAAAGGGATCGAAAAAGCTGGTTCCGAAAGCTAGGTCAAAGAATAGTAAAATTGCTGCACCTGTCAGCGAAGGCAGGCAAAATAATTGGAGTAACTGGGCGCTTAAAACTGTCCAAACAAAAATCGGCATCCGAAAGTATGTCATCCCTGGCGCACGCAGCCGGACAATCGTTGTGACAAAATTTACACCGCCCATAATCGAAGATACGCCTAGCAGCGCCACACTCAAAATCCAGAATAGTTCACCATTTAATAAGTGACCGGATGGATTTTGAATGCTTACAGGTGGATAAGACCACCAACCGGCTTGGGCGGTACCGCTGGGTAATAAGAAACTTGAGAGGAGGAAAATACCTGTGGGCGGAATCAGCCAGAAAGCGATCGCATTCAATCGCGGAAATGCCATATCCTTCGCCCCAATCATCAGTGGGACTAAATAGTTAGCTAAACCAACTAAACAAGGAATAATCCACAAGAAGATCATCATCGTCCCGTGGAGTGTAAATAAGCCATTATAAAGTGGGCGTGAGAGTAAATTTAACTCCGGTGTCAACAGTTCTGCCCGCATCAGCATGGAAAACAAACCAGCAATTAGGAAGAAGACGAAAGAAGTCACCATGTACTGAATGCCAATTACCTTATGGTCAGTACTAAAGCTAAAGTAACGCCATCGATTTGGTTGAGCACTATCAGCGCCACCCATTTGCATATCTTGTGTCATTTAAAATCCTTTCAAGGTTGATTGACAATTGGAGGTTGTGCAGGCACAACCGTTGGCCAGCCTTTGACTGCGCCTAGATTGTGTTCTGAAAATGCTGCATTCTGAGAGGCGGATGGCGGATGGCTGGCTAATGCTGCTAGCCATTGGTTGTAAGCATCAACAGGTTCCACGTATACATCTGCTTCCATTAAGGGGAAGTAAGTACCGCTAAATTGTGAATCGCGCAAGCGATATTTACCCGCCCGCAATGGCGTGACTGTAAAGTTCAAGGTTCGGTTAGGAATGATATCCTGCTTGACGCGGAATTCTGGGACGTAAAAACCGTGCAGCACATCTTGCGATTGCAGCTTCAAGCGCACGCTTTCATTCACGGGTAAGTGTAATTCTGTACTTGTAACATTACCTGGATAGCCAAAAGCCCAAGACCACTGCTTAGCCATCACCATTATTTCTAAGGCTACAGGTTTAGCTCTAGTATTGACAGATGTCGGTTCGGTAGCAGCTACAGCCGGTTCATCTGCCATTGGTACGTGTAAATGTACGATTGGTGTTAGACCCTGGATATCGATTTGCTGATAGATTTTGTAGCTTTGAGCAGCAATCCACATTACAAATAGGACTGGGACTATTGTCCAGACAATCTCTAATTTCACATTACCGCGAGCTGGGGAACCGTCGCTGAAATCTCCTTTTGGCACTCGGTAAAAAAGTACCGAATACATAATCAGTCCGACGATGCCTAAAAATATAAAAGTGCCAACCGCGACCAAGAAGCTAAATAAATCGTCTACCTTTTGCGCTTCTGCTGTTCCTTGATTCGGCATCCAAGAATATGCTTGATGCCCTACCCAACGGCTAGTAACTAAAAGCACAGCGATAAAAACAGCTAGAAGTAGACTATTTAAAATTTTCTGCATACATTTTGAGAAGCCGTCGCTATTTTCAGTAAAATTATTTAAGTATCAAGTTAGGGTTTTGATTTTGGCGCAACAATCCTGCGGCTGTATTATGAATCCCGAACTCATCCCCTAAATGTGCTCCTAGCGTTCCTTGCACAAACATAATACCCAAAATAGCGACACCTGCTGCCAAATAACTCCATTGCACTTCACGATTCGAGTCAACTCGCCAACGGTAACGCTGAAATCCTCTCCAGATAGTCATTCCCACAATTGCCGCCAATAAGAAAACTCCGCCCAAACCATGCAACAGCATCGTCAAACCAGAAGTTAAACCCCAAGCACTTTTCATATTTGTAGGCGTACCAGCAAGTAAAATCTCAAAAAAGCCGGCGGCGACAGTGAAAAAAGTGATCAGCGATGCGGCGAGGGCGTTATACCAACCCACATCATAGAAACCTCCTCGCACTGCAGTCAACACCAGAAATTTAAAGATTGGTCTTTCTAGAGGAAAAAAGTTGCCAGCGATATCAAAGACGATCGCAATGATAAATAATCCTAAAGTCAAATGTACTAACTGGGGATGAATGGGGATACTATAAGGTAACTGGTTGGCACCAAGCTTAAAACCCCAATCGACTGTTTGTAAAATCATTGTAATAACCCCTTTTTCGTCGCTTCGACAACAGGCTCAACGTGTAAACCATACACCCAAACAAGCTGAGTTCCCAGTAATACCTGAAAAGACACTATACATACTAAAAGTGTGGCGGCACCTAGATAAACCGCCGGAAGTTTAATTGGATTGCGGTTACGAATCACGAAACGCCAAGCTGTAATCGCGACTAAGATTGCCGAAAGTGACCAGCCAGTAATTGTATGTATATTGAGTGTTGGCTTTGCTGCTGAATAAACAGTTGTCAACCCAGCTTCAAACTGACCGAAAAGCACGGCGACAAATATCGAAATTGCGGCGACGAGCAAATTCCAGAAACTCACTTCATACAAGCGATGATTACGGGTAAAATAACCGATAACATCACAGAAAAAGGAAAACAACACCATCGCGATCACAAAGTGAACGACTATCGGATGCATCGGATCGGGATATGGTAGATCCTGACTATTGAGAGGTAGAGCAGCCATAACTTTCTCCTAACGGGAACTACACATTGTGAAAAAAAGCACCTCAACACCTAGCGTTTCCGTGTGAGTCTTTGAAAAAGAAAGCCGCAAATTTTATACACAGTTAAAATAATGGCTTAAAGCTCAATTTACTCTATTGCTCTTAGGAAATAAATCTATATTTAGGAATTAGACACTTTTTACTTTTCACTGTTATTAATAGTTTGTCCACTACCGAAAGGATGATTTCGGCAAATACTTAGAGGAAAAGTCAATTATTATGATCAAATCTATTAACGAGCCTGTCACAGTTTTACCAATGGATCGCTATAATCAGGAGTTGATTAGAAATCTTCATCCTGCTGATTGGGTGAATCCAGAACCTGCGCCTCGCTATGACATCGTGGTGATTGGTGGCGGAACTGCGGGATTAGTCACGTCTGCTGGTGCTGGTTTATTCGGTGCTAAAGTGGCTTTGATTGAAAAGCACCTGCTGGGTGGAGATTGCACAAATGTCGGTTGCGTCCCTTCCAAAACTATGATTCGCTCAGCGCGGGTAGTTGCAGATATGCAATATGCTCAAGAGTTTGGGATTAGCACTCCTAACCACATAAACATCGATTTTCCGGCAGTTATGGAACGCTTGCGGCGCATCCGAGCCGAAATTAGTCCAAATGATTCGGCGGAGCGATTTCAGCAGGAGTTTGGTGTAGATGTGTTTTTTGGTGATGCTCGCTTTTCGGGTAATGATACAGTCGAAGTCGCCCAAAAAACTTTGCGTTTTAGAAAGGCAGCGATCGCAACAGGTTCAAGTCCGTCAACCCCCTCAATTCCCGGTTTAGACTCAGTCAGATTTTTAACCAACGAAACCGTATTTTCCCTGACTGATAAACCCCAGCGATTAGCCATCATCGGTGGCGGTTATATTGGTTGTGAGTTAGCTCAAACTTTTCAACGTCTGGGAACGAATGTTTTTATACTACAGAAAGGTTCGCGTTTGTTAAGTCGCGAAGACGAGTCGGCGGCGGAAATCATCCAAAAAGTATTTGTCCGTGAAGGCATACAGTTACTTTTAGAATCGCATATCAAACGCATTGAAAAGCAGAATGAAGAAAAAGTTATCTATTATGAGGTGAATGGGCAGGAGCAAACACTCCACGTAGATGAGATCTTAGTTGCTTCTGGGCGATCGCCGAATGTGGAAAATCTCAACCTAGAAAGAGTAGGTGTGAAATATAACCAAAAAGGTGTGATTGTCAATGATTATTTACAGACAACTAATCCGCGAATCTATGCGGTAGGTGATGTCTGCATGAAATGGCAATTCACCCATGCGGCAGATGCGGCGGCACGGATTGTGATCCAGAATGCCTTGTTTGCGGTCTTTGGCTTAGGACGGAAGAAATTAAGTTCTCTGGTGATGCCTTGGTGTACTTTTACCGATCCTGAAGTGGCTCATGTGGGAATGTATCCGCAAGAAGCAAAAGACAAAGGGTTGGAAGTAGATATTTTTTGTGTCCCGCTGAATAAAGTAGACCGGGCGATAATTGATGGTGAAACTGAAGGGTTTGCCAAGGTATATATCCAAAAGGGCAAGGGTAAAATTTTAGGAGCCACAATTGTCAGTCGTCACGCCGGGGAGATGATTAGCGAATTTACTTTGGCGATGACGAATAATTTGCGGATAGGGGCGATCGCTAAAACAATCCACCCCTATCCTACCCAAGCAGATGTGATCCGCAAAGCTGCAGACGAATACGGTCTGAAGGGAATAACACCTTTAATCAAGAAACTTGCCGCCTTCTGGATTGCTTGGAAGCCCTAAAGTTGCGCCGAAGTCTCCCGCGCATAGCGTCCCATAACTTCGGCAGCATCTAGCACATGACCGTCCATTGCTTTGATTACCTCTTCTTTACTTGCTCCAGGTGGCAAATCAATTGGTTGGTCTAAGGCAAAGACTTTAAAGTAATAGCGATGAGTCCCATTTGGTGGACAAGGGCCGGTAAAACCGATTTCACCCGCACTATTTTTTCCCTGCATTCCTCCTTTAGCAATTTTTGGCTGCTTAGGAACGGCTTCTGGCAGCTCACGGACATTTACAGGCAGGTTATAAACAACCCAATGAGTAAAGGTCTGATTAGGCGCGTCCGGATCATCCAGAATTAAGGCAAAACTATTCGTCCCTTCCGGTGGTGATTCCCAATGTACGGGAGGAGAGATATTATCACCATCGCAGGTGTATTTGAAGGGAATAGTGCTGCCAATGAAAAAAGCTGAGCTTCTAATTTCCATTTGGGATTTTAAATTTTAATTTTGCACCAACATTCAACTATCTCAGACCACTAACAGCGTGGCATCCCTCTAATTAGGGATTATGGCAAAATTAACCACGCGCTTGAGTGTAACATCAGCTACTCGCTTACCCCAAAGAACGTAGACGCACATGGAAATTCTACTCCCTCCCCGAACGAGGAGGGTAGAGTTATAAGTTGATAGCATTAATCTAGCGCGGAGTAATGTGCCGACGAGGTGCTACACCTGGGTTGATGATTTCTGCTACATCTTCATCGGACATTTCGTCCAATACATTCTGCAATTCTTGAGTAGTGAAGTTGTAACCATTGACTTGACCAACCTCTACACAGTGGTCGGCACTCATTGCAGCTTTGAGTCTTTGCTTTAAGCCCTCATCTTTTTTAGCAGATGCTAAGAATTCAACAGCAGTTGCTTGAGACATAATTGTAAATTCCCTTTTTTAAATGAATGCTATGAAATTAGTTAGTCTGGTTTGTATTACTTGACACTCATGTCAGTCACGAGCAATACATCATTAGGTACATTAACTACAATTACCGTGCTTTAGCTTCCTCTTATAGATAGATTTTTGCCACTTCAATAAGTAGGCAGGTGAAAATAAATCATTCTTGGTTTGTAATAGCGCTAAAGCGCTCTCCGCGCAACTACGTGCCGATGCCAAAGATTTAATATTTTGTGACAAAATTTGATCTTATTTCGCCAACCTACTTAGCATCTAGAAGGAATAGTTTCATTTCTCCTAACTAATCTGCCAGCAGAACTACGATTT
>JBBQRU010000211.1:0-6600 GCA_038214545.1 Cyanophyceae cyanobacterium
TGCCATCACTAAGTCTAAACAAACTCAAGTTAATAATTCTCAAGAACTACAACGCTGGATATATCCTTGCTTAACTATTGCTTTAGAGAAAGCAGTCGTAACTAAAGGGAATGATGTAGAAAGATGTCTTCAAGAGTTTATCACTCAAGTACCTGATAGTGCTTTTGCCTATGGTTTCAAAGGTTGGAAACAAACAACTCTTGGTCTGCGAGATGAAGCCATCTCCAGTTTTGAGAAAGCCAAACAACAACGACACGCACCTGCCTGGGTATTCTTAAATTTAGGAATTACTCAAGAACTACAGCAAAATATTCCCGCCGCCATCCAAGCTTATGAAGCTTGTAATCAGAATTTCCCATCTGATGCCTTTATACAATTTCGGCTAGGTAACTTATTTGGCAAACAGAAGCAATGGCAGCAAGCACGCTCATGTCTAGAAACAGCAATTGATTTGAAACCGGACTATGCTGAGGCATATCATAATCTAGCGTGGGTGCTACTGAAAATGAGAGGTTAAGATGGTCAAGTGGGCTTCCGCGAAATGTGGTCAGCTTATCAAAAAGCCGCTGAACTTTATGCCCAGCAACAAAAACATTCTTTTGCCCAAAATATTAAACAAGCTTTCCAAAATGTCGGTATAAAACTTTAACTAGAAAAGTTTCGTTATAATCCGAATCAGCTTGAGCTTTTCTGTTGCGGAAAGTCTACGGACGGATGGAAGCACTTCAGCTAGGGTCATAATCTGTACGCTTAAAAGTTTTAGAGTTTACATGTCAAGTGATTACGTACTATATTACGTATAAGTCAAAAGCAGACAATGTGATAGTCCCAATTGTAAGGAGATGCTCTAAGCTATGCTGACAGGGGGTAAAAATAGTATTTATAGTGATGAATTAATTAGTGCGACTGAGTTGAATCGCCAGCCTGGTCGAATTTTGGACATGGCTTTAGAACATCCAGTCACAATCACGCGTAATGACCATGCTTTTGCATTGCTGCGCCGAGATGAGATAGCGACTCTACTGAAAGCAACCGCCCAAACAAGAGTTATGGTTGAGGTCATCAGCATTGCTTATCAATTGAACCAAGGAAAAGAAATTGATTCGCAGCATGATTATGGATGGTTGAAAGCGTTTGACACGGAAGAGTTAAACGAACTAGTTGCAGAGATAATTAATGCATTTCATTTAGGTTGCGACACTAATGACTGGGATCTCCTTGATGTCGTTATACATGAATGGCATGAGAGTGCTTTAGCAATTAACAGTCCAGAACTGGAGAAAGCTTTTAGTGCTGAATTGGATGAAGTGCCATTGACTCCACCAACCAATTAGACCATTACTGTATAGCAAGTGAGATGATGCAACTAGACATAATAGATGCAAATTCAGAAGGTATATTGCCGCCAGAAGAACAATTGACAGCACCGTCAATACTATCTACTGAAGAAACATCAGCTGTAAAAGAGGAAAATCAAGGTGATCCAGCATCAGCAATGCGCTGGTTAGTAGTAGCAAAGAATCGACGGGTTAATCGGGATTGGGAATTATTGCTGTCACGCACTCCTGAAAATACGCGTCGTTGCTATGAGGATTTATGTACTGTCCCGATGGCAAGGAAGCAGGGACGAGTTTTTCCTTTAAAGGGCAAACGCTATCAAGGAGCCTGGGAGTATGAAGTCACAAGAGGAGATCGGGTGTTTTATGTCCCTGATCCTCAACAGCGCAAAGTCGTTGTTTACTATGCAGGAGAACACCCCAAAAATGCTCCTGTGCCTTAATCAAAGCTAGTTAATGTATAATACTTTAATGATTTATTAACCAGATAAAGTAAGCTATGGGCTTTGCTCTATAGAAAGCCTACGAACAGATGAAAGTACATCAGCCTGGATCAAGTTAGTATTGATCAATGGTCATATTCTGGAAGAAACTTTCCTAACACTGGAACGTGTAACCTTACTGGTACTCTTCTAAAATCATGCATTTCAGGTTTGAAATTTATACATTTTGAGGTGTGTAATGAATGCTGAAGAGTTTATTAAGCGTTACGAATCAGGTGAACGAGATTTCTCCAAGATTGTTTTGAAAGGTATTCAGTTAAATCACCTTGACCTTAGCGACATTAATCTAAATCAAGCTTGGCTTGAATCTACTTGTTTGATGGCAACAAACTTGAGCAATGCAAATATAAGTGACGCCAATCTGATGTTCTGCTACTTAGGTTCTGCCAATCTAACTAATGCTAATTTGAGTAACACACAAATAGAAACAACTAATTTTATCGAAAGTAATTTAACCAATGCTGATTTAACAAAAACTCTTCTTTGTGACTCTAGTCTAGTTAGGACGAATTTAACGGAAGCGACAATACATGAATGTAATTTATCAGGCTCATTCTGTCGCCAAACGATTTTCACAAATGCTAACTGGGATTATAATTACACTGACGTAATTTTCCATGAAGCTATATTGCCTAATGGAGATATTGAGAGCTATAACTATCATCCGAGCGACGCTGCTGAGTCATTACAAAAACGCTATGATTCAGGAGAAAGAATTTTCACGTTTGAGTCTAGCGGTTTAGATTTGACAGGAATCAGATTGAGCGGCAGTATTCTGCGTTTCTGGGGTGGATTTACAGATCTTGAGTTGAGTTATGCTGACTTAAGAAATTGCAATTTTGAAAACTCACATATTCAAAGTTCTTCTTTTGACTTTGCCAATCTAAGTGGTGCTATTTTTAAGAAAGCAGGTTTAGCTGATAACTCATTCATTGCCGTTAATTTAAGTGACGCAAATTTTGAAGGAGCATATTTATATGAAGAAGATAATGACCACGGATGTTGTTTTGATGGTGCCATTTTTTGTAGAACTATCATGCCAGATGGAAGTCCTCGAAATAAAGGATGTTAATTGTAAGTGGAATAATTTCTTGTCTTCCTGATTCGTTGCCAATACGCTTGCCAGTATAAATGTAGCTCATTGTGTGTTTATGTTCAATTTTTTTAACTCTTTATTAAATAGAAAGGCGATTGTTTTTTAACCCTTCGGAGATTTGAGGATATGTTTCCTCGTCGTATCCTGATTCGTCCTGCATCCACTCAGAAACGAGTGCTTCTATCAAAACTGCACCAGCCCCAAAACTATTGTATGGAGTTGGCAGGTCATAGGTTTTAAAAGGTTCTAATGGTGAAATATCTTCAGCTATCTAATTCCGCCAGAATCCGAATCAGCTTGAGCTTTTCTGTTGCGGAAAGCTTACGGACGGATGGAAGCACCTCAGCCAAGGTCATAATCTGTGACTCTGCGCTTAAGAGTTTGCACTTTAAGCTTACTCGATGCCAAGCTTACCGAGCTAAAAGTATCTGCTAGTTTGCGTTTTCAACATTATCGCCATGCATATTACCAGGATGCAGGCACTTCTCTGTCATAAATCAATTTAAAGTAGTATTTTTGTACTAAGGTCATAGTGAAACAGAAATCGTGCGCGACAGAAAGCTTTTATAATTAGGTGTATTTTGAGATAGTATTGAGTAGTTGACTAAGAGCGATCGCTTGATTGAGGCAATTTTCACCTCCGCCGCTCATTCTGTAAAAGACAGCACTAAAATCAACTTCTTGGGTTGAGACTTTCTACAAGTGACCGACAGCTTATAAAAAATAATTTTCTAAAATAAAATATACCAAAAAATTAGCGAAAAATCCATGATAAACCAGACTCTTGAGGCAATCAATCAGGAACGAGAACCCATTCACACACCGGGTTCTATTCAGCCACATGGTCTGCTATGTGTGCTTTCAGAATTAGACCTCCGCATTACGCAAGTCAGTCTAAACGCTACAGAAATTTTAGGTATTGCCCCGGAAAAACTCATTGATTGCCCGCTAGCAGATCTGCTAACCCGCGATCGCATCAACGAAATTAGAGCAATCCTCGATCCCACCTCTGAGCAAACAAATCCTCTAAATCTGTCGATAACAGCAGACGATGGTTCTACACGCTTCTTCAATGGCATTGTTCACCGTGTCACCAGTTGTGAGGTTGTGCTCGAACTAGAACCAATCGCCGCGAATGCGAAACGCGACTTTACCCAGTCTTATCGCAACATCAAAGACACCCTCGCCAAAATTCAGGTCACAAAAGACCTTTTGGAACTGTGCAATCTCATCGTCAAGGAAGTGCGACAGATTACCGGGTTCGATCGCGTGATGATCTATCGCTTTAATGAAAATGGAGATGGGACGGTTATTGCTGAAGACAAGCAAGCAGATCTCGAAGCTTTTTTAGGATTATATTATCCTGATACCGACATTCCGCAACAGGCAAAACACCTTTACATCCTCAACTGGTTGCGATTGCTGCCCGATGTCAACTATCAGCCCAGTGGATTACTCACAAGCCTACAGCCAGCCGCCCCTATTGATATGAGCCATTGTGTGCTGCGGAGTATGTCACCATGCCACATTAAGTATTTGCAAAACATGGGTGTAGGGGCTTCGATGTGCATTTCGCTGATCCAGGAGCAACGGTTGTGGGGGATGATTACCTGCCATCACAACACGCCCAAATTCGTGCCTTACGAAATCCGCACGATTTGCGAGTTTCTCGGTCAGCTGATGTCTACCGAGTTATCAGTTAAGGAAGGCACTCAAAACCTCGATTACAAACTCCGGCTTAAAGCATCTCAGGTGCGTTTTGTCAATCGTCTGAAGAATGCCACAGATTTTTTACTCTCCCTGGAAGATTCTCCTGACGATTTGCTCTACCTCACGGGCGCACAGGGCGCAGCGGTTTGTGAAGGCGATCGCATTGTCCTGATTGGCAACACTCCTTGCGAAAAAGACGTGATTGATCTGTTAGCGTGGTTGCCCGATCGCTTAGGGAACGACTTCTTTGTGACCGATTCTCTGCCCAGCCTGTACCCAGCGGCTTTAGCCTATAAAAATGTCGCAAGTGGTTTACTGGCGATGGTAGTCTCAAAAATCCAAGATCGTTATGTTTTGTGGTTTCGTCCCGAATTTTTGCAAACCGTAACCTGGGCAGGCAATCCTGACAACCCCAAGCAGATTGAAGCCGATGGGAGTTTGAGTTTTTCCCCGCGTCAGTCTTTTGCAGCTTGGCAGGAAACAGTGCGCCTCAAGTCTCAAACCTGGTTGCGATGCGAAATTGAAGCCGCGATCGATCTGCGGAGTTTGATTGTGGATGTGATTCTAGCTCAGTCCGACGAAATGGCAAGAGTCAATCTAGAACTAGAACGCAGCAATATGGAGCTGAATTCTTTTGCTTATGTTGCTTCCCACGATCTGAAGGAGCCGCTGCGAGGGATTCACAACTACTCTAATTTCTTGATGGAAGACTATGGTGAAGTTTTGCCCTCTGACGGCATCACCAAATTGCAAACGGTGGTGCGTCTGACCCAGCGCATGGAGGATCTGATTAACTCGCTGATGCACTATTCTCAGTTAGGACGGGCTGAACTGTCGTGGCAAGTCGTAGACCTCAATGTTTTGGTGCAACAGACGATCGATACCCTCAAGATTAGTCAGCCTCAGAAACCAATTGATTTTCGTTTACCCCAACTGCTGCCGACGGTTCGCTGCGATCGCTCTCAGGTTACTGAGTTATTTACCAACCTGATCGGCAACGCGATTAAATATAACGACAAAGCTGAGAAATGGGTTGAAATTGGCTTTATCGAAGCGAAAACAGTGCGTAATGGAGACCGAATTTCTCATACTTTCTACATCCGCGACAACAGCATTGGTATTCCCCCTCAGCACTTAGAACGGATTTTTCAGATCTTCAAGCGCCTCCATCCGCAAGACCAATATGGAGGGGGCACCGGGGTGGGTTTAACGATCGTCCGAAAAATTGTCGAGCGGCATGATGGAAAAATTTGGGTAGAATCTACGCCCGGTGAGGGCAGTACGTTTTACTTTACCTTATCGGCAGGGTAATTATGATTGCATCTTCAGTCATCCCCCCTGTGCAACACCCCGCCTTGCTGATCGTTGAAGACAGCAATGAGGATTTTGAATCGTTCCTGCGTTTCCTGCGCCAATCCCTCCTGGTTATCCCCATCTACCGTTGTTTGAGTGGCGACCAAGCTTTGGCGTTTCTCTACCACACCGATAGTTACACTGATCCTGAGAGTGCCCCCCGTCCAGGGCTAATCTTGCTCGACCTCAACTTACCGGGAACAGATGGACGGGAGGTGCTGCGCCGAATTAAACAAGATGATGATCTGAAATTCGTTCCCGTGGTCATCTTTACCACGTCGAATGACCCAAAAGACATCGAAGACTGTTATCGGCAAGGGGTGAATAGCTATATCATCAAGCCGGTAGATTTCAGTCTGTTAAAACGAAGTATCCAAACGTTACTATATTATTGGTTTGACATCACAATGCTTCCCACGAATTCCCGAGATAAAAATTAATTATGAGTCAAATCGAACGCACAGTTTTAATTGTGGATGATAGTCCCGAAGACTGTGAAGCGTATCGACGGTATCTGCTGCGGGATGAGGAATATCACTATACCGTCGTGGTAGCAGGCTTAGGGCAAGAAGGGTTGGCGTTACGTCAGCAGCACCAACCG
>JBBQRU010000212.1:0-6550 GCA_038214545.1 Cyanophyceae cyanobacterium
ATCTATAGATGGTTTGCGCCAAGCAGATTTGACCGATCCTCAGCTACAGTCGGTACTACCTAACATTACCAGCTTGGCGCAAATGGGTATCAGCTACACCAATGCGTCTACGAGTATCCCTTCTGACTCATTTCCTGGTGAAACCAACTATCTTACAGGAGCAGGTCCTAAAACTACAGGTATCTACTACGATGATGCTTATAGTCGCTCTCTAATTGCACCAGGTGGAAAAGTGGGCGATCCTTTAGGAACAGAAGTTCAGTACGCGGAAAATATTGACAAAAATCAGAATTTACTCAATGGCGGCAGTAACTCCAGCGCAGATAGTATTGATCCTACCAAGCTGCCGATTGACCCTGCTACAGGCAAGCCAGTTTATCCCCACAATTACCTCAAGGTCAACACGATTTTTGAAGTAGTTAAAGCCGCTGGATTGCACACAGCATTCTCCGACAAACACCCCGCCTATGACCTCGCTAACGGTCCTTCTGGTACAGGTGTTGACGATCTCTACACTCCAGAAATTAACTCTTTAGTTGCTATTGAAAATGGCAAGTTGGTAGATAAGTCAACAGCTGTGAACAAAAACCTCATCTTTGCCGATACTACCACCAGCGTTGATACCACTGAACTTTACGACGACATCAAAGTTCAAGCCATTTTAAATGAGATTGTGGGTAAGAATTCCATCGGAACAAGCCAACCTGGAACTCCGGCGCTCTTTGGCATGAATTTCCAGGCTGTCAGCGTTGGAGAGAAACTCCCAACAGGTGGTATAACCGCTGATGGCACAATTGGTGGCACACCAACCCCAACTTTCATCAATGCACTGAAGCACACTGATCAGAGTATTGGTCAAATTATTGCTGGTCTCAAACAACAAGGTTTATTTGACTCTACATTAGTAGTCTTAACAGCAAAACATGGACAGAATCCCCGTTATGGTGCAGGTACTTTTGTTGGTGATGAATTAGTTGATAATATCACAAATGCTGATAAGAGTACTAGTACATTTATCAAAGGTACTAAGATTGCTGTAGCTCAGGAAACTGCAGACGATGTGGCTCTATTGTGGTTGAAAGACTCAAAACAGACAGGTAACGCTGCAGCGACTCTCACAACTTTAGCAGCTGATCCTAATACTGGTATAGATACGGTTTACTCTGGCCAATCCTTACAGGATGCTGGTTTCGGTACGCTTACAGATGCACGGACTCCGGATATCATTGTCAAAATGCAACCAGGATATGTGTTATCAAGTTCTACTAAAAAACAGGCTGAACATGGTGGTTTCTCAGACGATGATACCCATGTTGGCTTGATTGTGAGTAGCAGTGGTTTAGCATCTCAAAATCGCGGTACTGTTCAAGATACTCCGGTTTCAACAACTCAAATCGCGGTAAGTACTTTGCAACAGTTGGGGTTAAATCCTAACGATTTGCAAGGTGTTCAAGCGGAAAAAACTCAGGCTTTGCCAGGACTTCTTTAATATCAATTCTCTGTGAAGATGCATTTAATCGCCCTCAAGTGCTCTTGGAGGCTACACATACGAAGCCTACCGACCCTGGTGAAGAAAAGTGCATCTTCATATAGGGGTTCTGACAAAAACCCCAAACTAAAAAATTCAGGCTCTTTGGCTAAGTAGGTGGGTGAAAATAAATCACTCTTGGTTTGTAGTAGCTTTTTCAAGATGTTGGACTACCGCACGCGCGTCTACCGTCGCTTCCCCAACAAGCGGATGTATCAAACGGTGGTCTATCTCCAACGAACCGGGTCGGATCTCGTTTACCAAATCACGTTTGAGATGGAAAATACACGCCACCAGTTTCAGGTAATTCGCCTTTGGGAACAACCCCTGAAATCCTTTCTGCTTTCGCCTGGATTATTGCCGTTTGCTGCATTGAGTCAAGTAAGCGATAGCCCAATCGCTCAGACTCAATCTGATGCCAAGTAGCCTAGATTTCTTGTGACATTAAGGGCGAGCAAAATGTCTCAGATTCAAGTTCGTGGCGTTGACCATTACTACGAATGGATTAAACAGCCATCAGATTCAGCGAAGCCAGTTATGGTTTTCATCCACGGCTGGGCTGGGAGTGCTCGTTACTGGCAAAGTACCGCCACTGTTTTGGCTGCCGAATTTGATTGTTTACTCTATGACATGCGCGGATTTGGACGTTCCGGTGGGCGTCCAACTGTCGCGGTTAAGAGTGAATTAGTCGCGGACTCTGAATCGGTAGAGGAAAAATCTCAAGCTATTGCGGAACTGACATACGAATTAGGCGTTTGCCAGTTCTCATAGTCTTATAGTGCAGACCCAAATTCACTATCATTCAATACAAAATAAATAGCTTCATTTATGTTTTGAGCAGTATAGTACTGTTCAGCAGCATCAAGAAAGCCCTGTACTAGCCACACATTTATACCTCCAGAGACAAGCCCTCCAAAAACTGGAATCCATGCTGTACTGGTTTTCGCAGCAAGCTTCGCACTTATCTTTGCAACTGCCTTAGCTACTAATTTAGATGATAATTTTGCTAAAAATTTTAAATTCCCTTTCACAAGAGTTTTTGTAATAACTATTCCCATTACAGAGTTAACTGTTAATGCTGATACAGCCTTATCATTGATTTTTATTCCTACCTTTCCAACCGGGACACACTTTTCTAAGCTTCCTTCGCCGACCCAGATAGCAAGAATTAGTTCTCTATCTATGTCATAATCCACTTGACATTTCAACAAATGACCAATACCAAAAGAACCGTTTGTAGCATACCTTTCACACAAAGCAAGCTCAGGAAGTATTGCTGCTATGCCTATTGGACCACCAATAGCACCTGTCAAACCACCAATTGTCCCCACAGTAATTAGGTGTTCACTTCTCCATGAGGCTGTATCAGAAAACTTCTGTATCCTTTTCTCAAGTAGTTTTTGTTCAAACAATGTCAGCTTAAATAAGCCCTTGACAAACTTTTCTACAGCCGATTCTTGACTTGAAGTTTCTTCTTTAGAAGAATCTGCTTTGTTAGGTTCATTTTCAAATTCAGAAGATGAATAACTTGGAGTAAACTCCTGAGCTAGATGCTCCATAATTTTTTCGTATGATAAATTGATAGTTTTCATTTGGGCTTCTGCTTTTTGCTGCAAACGGGGGCTATGAACATAACGATCCGGATGCCAGACTTGAGTTAAATCTCTGTAAGCTTGTTTAATTTCATCGATAGAGGCATTAGACAGAATCCCTAAGACCTCATAGCATGGCTCTAAATTATTCATAATGAATACTGGTTAAGACTTTGTTTTAGATGAAACCAAGTATTCTCTAAAATTATTCTACTTTCAACAAAAAGTCTTGGGTATTTTTTCGTATATGTAAATGTTTATTTCTTCAGAAGAAAGTACTGTTATGTAAGGGTTTGAGTCAAATACGTACAATTAGACGATTTTGGTATGCGTGCGAGTAGCATTGAAACCAGTGCGATTCGTTGTGAGTGAATCACGGTAATCAGTCCGTAAATAACCTCACCAACCTAGCAGCAGATTACGGCAAATCGGGGATCTGCTAAATTTTCCGTCGTTTCCAACGAAGCTACTCACTACCCATCGTCAGCCACACGATAACTTCATACTTGATTCAAAACTATTACTGAGGTTAAAAGTTACTTCTGTCAGGGAAGCTAGGGAAATCAGTATCAGGATAAAAGGCATGAAAAAGCTTATTTCTAGTGTTGTGGTAGGATGTTTGGCTACATTTCTTCCTACATCTGCATTTGCAGC
The DNA here is from genome assembly GCA_038214545.1 of Cyanophyceae cyanobacterium. GTDB lineage: Bacteria > Cyanobacteriota > Cyanobacteriia > Cyanobacteriales > Nostocaceae > JBBQRU01. The sequence goes on from JBBQRU010000212.1 coordinate 3,775, forward strand.
AACTATTGTCGTTGCTTACGATGGTACATTCCTCGGTGTTGTAGATAGTAACGCCTATAACTCGGATTCAATCTGCAATCAATATGGGGAGTATGGCAGTCGCTACGGGACAGGTATTTTTAATAGATACGGAACACACGGTGATAGATATTCTGAAACAAGTGCTTACAATGAACGCGCTGAAAATCCACCACTTTTGATTAAAGACGGTCAGCCTATTGCCAATGTCACCAAAAATCTGCACTTTAAGAATCGACTTGACCCAGACTTTTTACAACAGATGGCTTGTAGACACTGACAATTATAGTTTTATTTTTGACGCAATACTACTTATAAAAATGGAAGTACGCGTACTCTCTTTTTCATCAAACCTTTCGATGGGATATCTGAGGTGTCGTAAATTTGTTTCCCGACATCGGAAAGTTAGCGACCAGTGAATGGTCGGTATCCGACTGCTGGGAACTAGAGGTTAAACCAAGATTTGTCGCAGCTACACGTTTTAAAACTTTTGTCAAATAGGTCACTGTCGGTGCTTGTAGCACAGCGCTTAACTAAGGTTCCATCTAATACTAACGCGGCAAGAATAGCAGCGCTCGTAGTAATGTTGCTTTGAGCAGTGCTATTTTAGCTGAGCTAGTATTAGATAGAACCTTAGCGCGTCGAGGTTATGTTTATCGGCATTTTGACAACAAAGTTCAAGAGCGATATATCAGGACTTTTAGCCCCTTGTATACGAATCGTGACTTTTATTAACTAACTCCCTTGACCTGTCTCAATATTTGTGCAGAATATGCGTCCTAACGTTGACCCTCAGAAGATAAAACGCCTGATGCATGTCTTGGGCAGAGAAGCTCAGGGTTCAGGCTGCATTTATTTTACAGGTGGTGCTAGTGCCCTACTGATTGGATGGCGCAGTTCCACAGTTGATATCGATATTCGTCTAGATCCTGAACCCCCAGGTATCTTTCAAGCGATTGCCAAAATCAAACAAGAATTGAACATCAATATCGAACTAGCTTCCCCACAGGATTTCCTACCCCCAGTTCCAGGCTGGCGTGATAGAAGCATCTTCATTGGCAAACACGGTCAAATCTCGTTTTATCACTATGACTTCACAGCCCAAGCACTCTCTAAACTATCCAGGGGATTTGACCGTGACATTAAAGATGTTCAAGCCATGTATGAACAAAAATTATTTTCCCTAGAAGAACTGCGTGATAACTTTGAAGCTATTGCACCCGAATTAATCCGATTCCCTTCTCTTGATCCTGATATACTTAGAAGCAGAGTTGAGAACTTCATCAACCGTTTTGAAAGTAACTCAGAGGAGAGACAGTCATGAGTTTGGATGAGTTGCCGGGAGCGGAGCTAATTCTACCTGGACTGGATGATCTTTATAATGGTAAGACGAATACAGTTGAGGCATTGTTAGTTGCGATCGCCGCAACGCGCCTAGCTGAAGCGGGCTTGGATGTCCCTAAAGATCATCTAGCCGCAGAGCCAGAATTGGCCCTGTACGCCCGTCTTCAAGATGAACGAGATGATGCTTACCACTACTACAATGCTTTGTTGAATCGCCTAAATAGCTTTTGCAATGCACTTGAACTTAGTTATAAATACAAGCTATCTCAGTGAGCGACTGAAGCCATTGTCAAGGCACTTCGCGCGGGTGTGAGGATATTATGCCGTAGTCATGTATTAAGCCGAGATGTCATAACCACCTACAGCCCAAACCTGTAGAACCGAAATCACCCATATTTAAGACTCACTTATTCCCAACTCTCGTCTAAGTAAGTTAATCGACTTACTACCAATATAATTCTCACAGCAAATTAGCTTAGGTGGGCGAATAATGTCTTCTCGTGTGGCTTGTACTGCTGCTTCCACAAAGGAAAAACTCGCTTGATCGCTAATAATTAATTTAGCGCTCTTGACCACAGCATTAAGTTTATAAGAATCTTTTGGTTGACAAGTCATCACCAGTAATTCATCTCCTCGGAAGCTATGAAGGATGACTTCTGCTACTCTGAGAATGCCAGAACTCAGACTAACGATGCCGACACAACTATCTTTAGGTAGAGTTTTGATAATTTCAATTTCTGTAGCGTAGTCGTAAATATCCACAGGAATCACTCGAACAGCTTTCGGAGCAGCAATTCCTTCCACTTCACCGATAAAATAACGACTGGCTACTACTGTACCTGAAGGGGTTTGCTCTAAGATTGCCGCTAAGTCCCCCATCGGTACGAGTTGGACAGGGATTTTTAGCGCGTTTTCTAATTCGTACACCATCAATTCCCCGACACCCATATCTTGAGCCGGAACCGCTACTAGTACTCGCGCACTACAACGCAAGCGCCAGTCAATTTCTCCTAAAAATAGTTCGCGTGCTTGATTCAACGAACAGCCTTGAGCTAGTAATTGCTCCAGGGCTTGCTGTACAGTTTTGTATGCTTCGGGATATTTCTGGAGAGTTGGTGATTGTAATCTTGTACCACCTTCATGACCTTGAGCACGGACATAAATTCCTGAACCTGCTAGACTCTCAACTAGTCCATCTTCTTCGAGTTGGCGGTAAACTTTACTAATCGTATTTCGATGCAGACCAGTTTGCATTGCTAAGGCGCGAGTACTTGGCAATTTATATGCTGGTGGATATTGACGGGATGCGATCGCAAACCGAATTTGATTAAATAGTTGTGCCGATGCGGGAATTTCACTATCTGGCTGAATCCGAAACTGAAGCATCACGCTTATCTCCTGATGTTTGTAAGTA
>JBBQRU010000213.1:0-6529 GCA_038214545.1 Cyanophyceae cyanobacterium
AATTAATGGCTTCTCTGACTTCCCTGTTTCATACTCATCAGCTAGATAGCGGTCAAGCTCATTTCTCAACTCCTGAGATTGGCAGCAAAGTTCTACCTTCTTTAGGGCGATTGCACCACCATCAATTCTGTCTCTAATCTGTAATTCGTGAAAGTCTTGGAAAGTCTGAGCGACTATCTGAGCCTTTTTATTAATTCGATCCATGTCTTTAAAGAGGTCGATATTTTTCTGTTCATCTCCTTCAATTGCCTTCTTCACTTCGTTATAATTAGCAAAACCTACTAATGTATTTCCAGCCCTAATATTGAAATCAATATCAGGTAATGGCTCTATACCATTATTAGGTTTTGAAGTATTCGGTTCTATTTGAGCCGACAGCTTGAGAAATAATCTAAGTTTGCAGATTTCCGTAGCCTCCTGCATGATGTCTACGCCATATAAATTGTTGATAACAATGGACTTAAGGATAAAATAGCGGCGATTGGAGTGCAAATCTACTTGCTTAAGGATTTGACGGAAATTATTAAATATTTGAATAGAATTTTCATTATTAGGTATAAAGTCTTCGTCTAAGAAAATCTGCATTTGCTCAAGACAAGCATCATACAAAGGTTCTAAAATATTAAGTGCGGACAATAAAAATGCTCCTGAACCACAGGTAGGGTCTAATACCGTAATTTTGGAAATTGCTTGATAAAATGCCCATAGCAACTCCGGTTCATAGCAGTTTTCGATTACATGTTGAGCTAACTGGCGAATATTCAGGTTATATGTAACTAAATCGTTAACTGACTGTATTTCTCCAGAAGCTAACTTCTGTCGTAATTCTAAACAGCGTGTACGACGAGCTATATGTTCACGCCAAGTTTCAGTTGGTAAACTAAACTCGCGAGCGGCAGATAGGTTCCATCCATCTCTTTTTGAAATATCGCTAATACCTATTGCGATCGCATCAGGTAATGGAATATCTACCCCTTTAAGAACAGCTTCATAAATGTAGCGATCAGGATTCTCTTGTAGGAGTTTCCAGGCTAAACCGTTAGGTTGGAATAAGAATTGCATATATAGCTATCTACTTTTTCAAAAATAAAGGGGATAATACAGTTTTTACTAATATATTCGGTGATATCTTCCTTGGTATAGTAAGCACCCATCTGCTTTTGATTGGTGTACTGCTCAAATATGTAACCAAGCACATCTGGGTTAATTTATCGGTCATTTTGCAGTGGGCGATCGTCTAAGTGCCACTGGTATTCATTAAAGAAGGCAAAAATTTCCTCAAATGCCTTATCAGCTATTTGAATATCAGGGTTGCTTTCTTCCAAAGGATGTTCCTCAAACAAACCACCATTAAGATAGGGAACTTGTCCTAATAAATTCTCTAGTTCAGGTGAACGCTCTTGTTTGCCCAAACCTTCATGGCAAAGCTTTAATAAAAAATAGCGGTAGAATGAATGAAAACAATCTTTACCCTGCTGCTGCTGGCACATCTTTAATCGGTTACGCAAGTAGTCAGTATCCCCATTTAAAAACCCTTTTTTTTGAATTAAGTAAATAAACATTAAGCGATTGAGCATTAGAGAGGCGTACCACTCTTTATCTGAAATAATATTAATGTTTTGAATAAAAGCCACAAAAGTAGCATGTTCTTTTTTAAAACGAACATAGAATTTTTTCGTCACACTATCTATATCAAAACCTTTACGAGTACGATTTGTTATGTCAATTACAGTAAGTGATTCCTCTTCTTCCAGAGTGAAAGCGATTGACCTTAGCTTTTCAATTAGGGAATCTCCAGGCTGATCTTTATGATATCGATGCTCTCGGCAAGCAAGAGGTTTACCAATTTCGCGCCTAACCCACTGCCAAACTTGTTCAGTCTGCGCGGTATTAATATAAATAATGAGATGCTCGTGGGTACACTTAGCAACTTCCCTTTCGATATGACGACGAGTAACGGAGTCAGGAATTTTGCCTTGACTATTTGAACCACAGCAGTAGACTACCATACCTCGCTTTTCAACAAGAGGTTTAAGAGTGTAAGTATTGCTGTGAATAGGGAGGGGCAAATCTGGGCGTTGGGAACGATCCCAGCCTAATTCTTTTATAAATAGTGCCTCAAACTCAAACTGTTTTAAATACTCCCGTATCTTTTCATTGTTCATATTTTAGATTTCCTTTGATTCAAATAGTCCAAGCGAGCAAATAATCTGTGGCTCTTGTTTTTGTGATTCTTCATTGACAATGCACAGGCGATCGTTCGCTCGCAGGGAAATTACCAAATCTGATAACTGTTGATCGTCAATTTCACTTCTCATTTGGCGATTAAGATTGTCAACCGCTGACTGACGTAGTGGATAGCGATAAATATCTTCAATTGCCTTTAGCAATTCTTCAGAGGCAGTACCCTGCATTTGTTGGGCATAACGCTTGAGCCGTTCATAGGTGCGGAATCTAGCACCTGATGGTCTCCCTAACTGACCACCGCCATTTTTCTCATCTTCAGCAATTAGAAGAGCACCCTTTTTAACCAACTCATGATGCTGCTTATCTTTTGCGATCGCCTTTGTATGAGGTTCGCACGCTGCGGCTTTAAGAATTGCTAATTGAGACTGAGTCACACTATTGCCCTGGCGATCCACCCAAATGAGAGAGTCATTACCCTCAGTAGTTTTCATATAAAGAAGTACTCCCTCTGGTGCTACTGATGTAGGGCTATAACTGCGGGAAGAGTAGACCACATTCGGCATATCTTCAATAATCTTTTTCAAAGCTGGATCTGCATCTGTAGCATTCTTCCAAATTTGGAAAGCTTCAGAGGTCAAATCTACTTCTGCATCATTGTCTCCATCCAGAATTCCAGACTTTTCGTTATAGATATCCAAAATCACTTGAGCGCCATCATCTTCAAAAAAAGCTTCATCAGTTCCCACTACTTCCGCATTTTCTTGAAGACGTGTCCGGAGTCTACCGCGCAAATTAATAATGCGCTCTACTCCCTCATCAGGTAGGAAAGAATAACAGAGAATCTTTTCAGCATTTTGACCAATTCGATCTACCCGACCTGCTCGCTGAATGAGTCGGATAATCGCCCAAGGCAAATCGTAGTTGACAATGATGGCACAGTCCTGAAGATTATGTCCTTCACTTAGAACATCAGTAGCAATTAAAACTCGTATCTCATTTGATTGGGGGACGCGATCGCGCTTACCGTTACTAACAGGACTAAATCTTCCCGCTATTTCAGTAGGGTCTTTAGATTGACCTGTGACTCCTGAAAAATTGGTAATTTTCCTAGCCTTAAGGTTATCAGTAATATAATGCACTGTATCCGCAAACTCCGTAAAAATAAGTACCTTATTTTCAGGATGAGTCTCCTGCATCAGCCGAACTAATGCATTTAATTTTCTATCTTCTTCTGGATTCCAATGTCCACAACTTTGCAGTATGTGAAGTAATGCATTAGCATCTGTAAGTAAATCTTCTCTTAAGGTTTTAGTGTCAAAAAGCCTAGACCTTACCCATTTAAAACGACGTTTATAGCGGGTTGTATATTCTTGATAAACTGAAGCAGCTTGAAGACGAAAATCTGCTTCTGCTTGCTGCGATACTAAATCTTCGGAGTTTGTTACTACCTCGTCATCATCATCGTCATTTATTTCACTATCAAACAATGTCGATGCAACTGAGTCTAAATCTTCATCATTATTACGAGTATCTAGCAGATTCGCATCTTGAGTACCAATGGGAATATCCAGCCCATTATCAATCGCATGAAGATAGATATAATTGCGTAAAATATGGCGTCTTAAAGATTGGATAAATGCAATACCACTACTTTCTAGCCGCTTAAAAAGGTTAGTGCGACAAAACCCTTTAAGTTGTCGTCCTGCACGAGACAGCCCTTTAAGTTGGAGCTTTTCAGCTTCTGTAGGTACTTTTTTATGAGAAGCAGCCACATAGTTGCCTAGTCCATAACGAGGTAAATAAAGCTCATTAATTACTTCTACTACCTGTTCAGAGTAAAGCCGCGAATAAGGATCTATGCTTGAATTATCGAGAGAGAATCTGACAGTTTTAGGTAAGCGATCCGGAAAATAAGAATGACCTCCATCGGAATATTGCAAATACCTGCGTCCTGTATCGTCTGATTCAGCATAGTTATCTTTAATGAAGCTTCTGGTACGACGCACCATGTAGCGTTTCATTAATTCTCGCCAGTCATCAGGATGTTCGCTTTTTTCAAAAGCCGCGAGTGAGCGCACAGAACACTGGTGCTGTCGGATAAACTCTAGTTCTCCTGATGCCCCTCCACCTAGTTGATTAATCAATTGCTCTGGTCGGAAACCCAAGTCTTGATCCTCTGGTACAAATAACCGCAATTGACCTGAGAGATCGAGGTAAGTCTTATTGTAGGGAGTGGCAGATAAAAGAATGCAACGGCTTTCATTCTTATTGATATAATCTTGAATTGCTTGGTATCGCTTTCCTTCTCGATTACGCAAGTTGTGGCTTTCGTCAATTAGAACTACCCGATATCGACGTAGTTTAGATAGTTCTTTTTGAACTTTACCGATAGACATAACTTTGGCAATTAGCCGATATTGATCCACGTACTCCTGCCACATATTCACTAAGTTTTTAGGGCAGATAATAAGCGTTTCTAAATCAAAATCTTTCTCCAAAATTTTGGCGACAGCAGTTCCTACTAAGGTTTTTCCTAAACCCACTACATCTCCAATTATCACGCCACCACGTTTTGTTACGTGACGCGCTGCTAGCTGGACTGCAGCTTTCTGAAATTCAAACAAGCGATTGCCAAATTCACGAGGAATGCGATGCTCTGATAATCCAGCAATCGCTTCATGAGAGAGATGATAAGCGATTTTAAGATAGATATGATAGGGCAAAATTACTTCTTCCCTTGCCCAACTATCATCAATCAGTTCTACCAATTCTTTTGATATATCTATACATCCATAATCATCCCAGCGATCGTTAAACTATTTAGAGAGCTTGTTACAAGCATCGTGATCTAAAACATCAACATTAAGTTCTCCTTGCTTTCTAAGACCCGCTAAAGTCAAGTTACTACTACCTAAAAATCCCACAGTAGGAATATTCGGATCATCTCTATGTATCAAATACAACTTAGCGTGAAGAGGGTAAGCCAAAAATAATTTTACAATCAGTTTCTTAGCTTTAATTTGGGCACTTAGCCGCCGTAAACCAGCTTCGTCATCATTAGTAGGCGAACCTATTGTCAGTTGTCTGCGAAACTCAGCCGCCATCTGTTTTTTAAGGCGGACAATAGTGCTATTATCAATTCCCCCACTATCATTATTTAGTGAAAAAGCTGCATGTACTTCATCTTGCGGTAAGCTTTGCATCCCAATTAGTAGACGGCAACAAGCTCCTTCTCCAGATGTATACTGCTCAATTAACCCATCAATTTTTTGCCAACCTCTAAGATTAAAGTAGCCAACGCAAAAGTCAGATCGATTTGAGACTTTTAATGTTTCTCGAAGTATAGGTAATAAAGGTAGATCGATATTGTCAAAAATACGCGGCATTTGAAACTCCGGATACTACTTCAAAAAAAGATAGTTAATCATGATTAGCGAGATTTATTTGTATAGACAACTATTAGATCTATTAGAAATAACGATTTTCAGTAATTTATATTTGATATATTAAGCTACGCTAGCTTGCATTAAAATACAATCACAACATCAAAGTCGTGATTGCACACAAGTGCATTGGTCAAACAAAACTTTCAATTGCTATTATTTTCTAGCAACTGTCATCTCAAATTTACGCTTGCATAAAATAGCAAAGCTTATATCAAATCTGCGTAAGTATTACTTCCTTAATGAAAAGTTAAAACTACTTATTCAAATATTTTTGAAGTAAATCCTGTACCTGACTACCCATAGTTTGCAGCATATGTTCAATCCGCTTAAGCCCCATTGGGGAGGGTTTTCCACGCCCGTTCTCTCAGCGATTCACAGTAGAGTAGGTTACTCCAAGTGCCACAGCAAGCTGTTCTTGGGTCAGAGATGTCAGAGTACGAATTTCTTTAATAAGCTCTCCAACAGCGGGTTGGGTATTTACTAAAGTTTTTCCAAGTGCCATCGAATTTGAGGTTCATCACATAACATAGCAAGTTGCATGTAATTTGTTACATCATAGCTATCAGTTCTCTATACATATGTAAAAATTAGTACAATCTCGGAGACTTTATACTATCAATATCAAAATCACCTAAATTTGAATTATATGTGTTTTCCCTTAAGAACTTTCACATACAAGGAACTTTTTTTAACGGTGCAAGTCTCATTAACAATTGCTATGATTAAAGGTAAAAATACTTGATTGAACCCAATCGAGTTAAGGACGCGATCCTTTATGCTTTGAATAGCGATCGCAGCATTCTCTGCTTCTACATCTACTCTTCAATCAAGTTAAAGGCTTCGAGCATCATTGAAGTAGTCAGTGTATCGCTATCATAAAAATACTGATTATATTT
>JBBQRU010000214.1:0-6513 GCA_038214545.1 Cyanophyceae cyanobacterium
TACTTCTGCAGATACCATCACCGCTGTATAGTCTCCACTTTCTGTCAGCTGTTTCGCCAACGCTAGCATTGCTGTGGTTTTACCCGTTTGGCGAGGCGCATGAATCACAAAATAGCCTTGTTGAGCAATCAAGCGTTCCAAATTGGGCAAGCGAATGGTCGGCGGTAGCATGTAGTGAATGTCGGCTTGACAAGGTCCTGCTGTATTAAACCAACGAGACATAAGAAAATGGAAGTGCCTTTTTTGGATATCTTTAGTGTAGCGCTGTAGGATCGCTGGATTAGATGTCGTACATGTCGTTTTATCTCGTAATCTGGTTGCTGGTTTGTTCAACAGTGAGCGATCGCGTAATGCTAATACCAATTCTTTATGAAGTTGCGCTAAATAAAGCTTCGAGAATAAAGTCATAAGAAGTAAGGGAAGCAATCTGTTCTGGTGTAATTGTTTCAAGGACAGAAGCTAGTTTTTGACGTAGTTGGGTCAGGGTTTGGCAATTTTCCCATTGAAGTTTGCTTTTGAGGAACTCCCAAAACCTCTCAATTGGGTTCAGTTCGGGAGAATGAGGTGGTTGAAAAATGGGGATAATATTTTCTGGACAATCAAGACTTTTAATAGTGTGGAACGAGCCTTGGTCAAATTGAATAACTGCAACATCCTCACCTAGATCGACAGACAGCAACTCTAAAAACTTTTGAAAACAATCACCATCGAGGTGGGAAAATTCGTAGAAAAAACTATACCCACTTAATGGTTCTACAACACCATATAAGTAAAAATTATCCCGTTTCCATTGGTTTAGACCTACAGGTTTTACACCGCAAGCTGTGATTAAACGTCCTGTAATTGTCTTTAATCCCAAGCGAGTTTCATCTTGGCACATATATCTGAGTCGTTTTCCTTCTCCAAATTCTTCAGACAGGAATTTGAGCGCTAAAGGGAGTTTTTTTTAAAGTGAGATTGACTTTCTTCATGCTGCTTAGCACTTTTTGGACGAGGTACTTTTAGCTTCGCCCCAAGTTGGTATCGAACTAGCTGGTATACCGTTTTATAAGCAATTTTCAGAGCTAATTCACTGTTTAACCATTGTTGAATCTGACCATAGCTCTGAAATCCTTGTGGAGAGGACAATTTTTGCTTTAAACGTTCTAAGTTTTCGCCACTGACCATCGGCTCTTTACCAGGAGCCTGTTTCACCTCTAATAATCCTCTATATCCACCATCCTTATATTTCCTCAACCAACGAGTTATTGTTGCCTCATCACGCCCTAAGCGCTCTGCAAGCCCTCGCCTGCTGGTAACTTGACCTGTTTTTAACCAGTAAAGCATTTGCAATCGCTCTTTGCTGCTAGCCTGTGCGGCATATTTCAGCGCTTTTTCTAATTTTTCTCGACTCTCTTTAATTTCAACCAGTAACCTTAGACCCATTATGTTTACACCAAACGCATCCCTGCTTCTAATTTAGCGCAGCTTCATACAGAATTGGTATAAGAAATTGATATAGCGGATTTTCGTTTAGTATGATGTGAATAGCGAAAACTAATAGCTACATGCTCTTGGAGGTTTTTATGACTGTTGCCGTTGCTAACGACACCGCTCTTCTACCGTTGGATCTCAGCACCGTTAACTTCACCGATGAGCAGTTCTATCAACTGTGTATTGCAAATCCGGAGCAACCGTTAGAATTAACAGCTACAGGTATTTTAATCATTATTTCCCCAGTCGGTGGTGAAAGTGGGAGCTATGAATCGGAATTGGGTAGTGATGTCATCATTTGGAACCGTCGCACGCGATTAGGAAAAGCGTTTAGCTCTTCAACTATCTTTAAGTTGCCTGATGGTAGTCAAAGATCTCCTGATGTTGCTTGGGTCGAACTTTCTCGTTGGGAGGCTTTAACTGAAGAGGAGCGCCAAAAATTTCCCCCGTTAGCACCAGACTTTGTAATTGAGTTGAGATCTCAAAGTGATCGCTTGTCGTCACTTCAGTCAAAAATGCGTGAATATCAAGCTAATGGAGTAAGACTGGGATGGTTGATTAATCCCCAGCAACAACAGGTAGAAATCTATCGCCTAGGACGAGAAGTGGAAGTCCTTCAATCTCCAACCACTCTTAGCGGCGAAGATGTGTTGCCTGGATTCACTCTGGATTTAGGTACAATTTGGTAAAGTGGGTAAATCAATCCTAGAAAAATGTCGTTTCTAACTCCAGCAGAACACACTTCATACAGCAATATCAACTACCTGAACGGCATCTTCTTTTGAGTAACTATTATTCGCAACCTCAAGCCATCCAACAATTGCGTCCTTGAGATTAACGATTAACTCTGACCACGTATCACCCTCAGCAATACAACCAGGTAGAGCCGGAACTTCAGCCCAATATCCACCTTCTTCAGCTTGGTGAATAATTGCCTTGAACGTCATACCTTTACTTATAGTGATTACTTTCTGTTCCATATTATCAGCGATCGCTTCAAGAAGGGTATGAGGTCATACTAAAAAACGCTCGTTGGTCAAAATGCGCCATAGTGTCACCCAACAGACTTGTCTGATCTGTCTCCTAAGCGACTAAATAAATAAAGAACATACATATCCATGAAAAGAAGTTAATTTAACTAGTCTTATATTTACCTCCTTTCTCCATAGCTCTTTGAGTAGGCTTATTGGCTGCTTGCTTTTCAACTTTTCCCCAATCTACCTGCTCTAACACACTATCTAATACGTCGGAAATATTACAGTGCTGCTCATACGCAATTCTTCGGAGAATTTCGTGATGTTCGGGCTGGATATATACGGGCTTTCTCTGTGTTTGCGCCATTTTCAGCAATCTGGGTATGTTGAATTCATATTATAACTTAGCTAAATAGATGCATTGACAATTAGCTAATTATATAATTAAATAAAAACATAGACACAATAAAAACCTACAGGGGTTTTCAGTCATGGATTACGGTCAAATAGAAGAACTGGTTGGTGCCTTGGAATCGCTAGGCTTAAAGAATCAAGTCATACCGGAAATAGATAATGATTGGAATAAGCAAGGGGATATAGACTTTACTGGAGAGGCTCATGACAAGTTTTGCCAAAACCCGGAATTATTGATGTCTGTGATGCGACTGTTTTTGGAGTATCGTAAAAAATACAATCGCATTTTTGTGAGATTTTCAGTTTATTTACCAGAAGAAGAGGAATAGAGTAGCTCTACTGGGATTATGGTGATAGCATCTTCACCGTAATCCCAGCCGAGATCATCAAGCCATGAAACAAAAAATAGTTGCGCTGTTTTCAGGCTGTGGAGGTTTAGACTTAGGCTTCCGGAAAGCTGGATTTGATGTCGTATGGGCAAATGAATATGACAAAGACATTTGGGAGACTTATGAGAAGAATCATCTAGATACGGTTCTTGACAAGCGAGACATTCGGGACATCTCTTCTGGAGAAATTCCCGATTGTGTGGGGATTATTGGCGGACCCCCTTGTCAAAGTTGGAGTGAAGCCGGTACTCAACGCGGAATTAATGACGATCGCGGTAAGTTATTTTTAGAATACGTCCGCATTCTTAAAGATAAACAACCTTTGTTTTTTCTGGCGGAGAATGTATCGGGAATGTTACACAAAAAGCACCAAGGTGCGTTGGATAATATCATAGCCGCATTTGAAGAAGCCGGTTATGTCATCTCTTATCAGTTGTTAAACGCGATGCATTATGATGTACCTCAAGAAAGAAAGCGCGTCATTTTTATTGGTTATCGTGTTGATTTGCAAAACAACTTTGATTTTGGGTTAATCAAAAAATCTTTGCGTGTACCTACTTTACAAGATGCCATCTGGGATTTACACCATTCAGCGATTCCGGGAAGAGAAACTAACAAGACAAATGGTGAATTATGCCACATTCCCAATCATGAATATATGATTGGTGGTTTTTCTAGTATGTATATGTCACGTAACCGAGTCCGGTCTTGGAATGAGCCATCTTTCACAATTCAAGCTGGTGGTCGTCATGCGCCAATACATCCTCAGGCAAATAAGATGATTCATGTCGGAAAAGATGAATGCATTTTCGACCCAAACTCACTACAGCCATATAGAAGGTTGTCAGTTCGAGAATGTGCAAGAATTCAAACTTTTCCTGATGATTTTGTGTTTCATTATAAGAATATAGCTGACGGATACAAAATGATTGGCAATGCTGTTCCTGTTAATTTTAGCTATAGTTTAGCACAAGTAATCATGACAAATTTGTTTGCTAATAAACAACCGGAAAATCAACAATTTTATCAAAAATATAAGCCTACTCAGTTGAGTTTGATATTCAATTAGGGGATTGATAAAATACTATTTTTGCTTACGGGGAATTATAATATTATATTTTTGTTCCAAAATATTAAGAATCTGGTTGTGATTAAGTCTGTTAGGCTCTACTTGTGTAAATTTGCCTAATTGCATCAAACTACTTAATGTCATGATTGTTAGCGGATTTTTTAGAGGTTCAAAAGGTTCAAACTTTGTGTAGACGTTTTTACCCCGATTACTCCCTTCTGTCATAGGATTAACTGGTCTACAAATTATTTTAATATTTTCTCCTTGTTCGGCAATAGCTTGAGGGTTAATTGGTGATAACTTGTCGAGAAAATCACTAATATTTAATGGCGGGAAGTCAGAAATATATAAACAATTCGCCACACCATCTCCCTGTCCGACACCGGCAATAATTTTAATTAGCTCATTTGTACTATCAAAGATGTTGAGAAAAGGAATGAAAGTATTGCCTGTCCTTTTACCAAAGCTAATACTTACACCCACAAATATATTTGCGTTTGGATGATATGCCCATTGATTTGCCCATTCTGTAACTTTATCTGTCATTTTCGTAAAAGCATCGTTTCCAAATTCATTAAGAAATCTTTTGTGACCGTACCAATTACCGTAATAGTCCGCATTACTAAGCTTCACTGATATTTTCAGAGGTGGTGATTTTTGAAAGACAATTAAAATATCGGTTTTATTTATTGGACTTTTAGTCCCAGTTGTTTTTGAGCTAATGATTAAGTCTCCTGATATAATTCCTAGATCTGTCATCCAGTTAGGTAATGCTACTGGTAAATAATCTCCAGATCTTGCTACTTGGGCAATAGAATTTTCAAATTCACTTGCCTTTGTCATGATGAATCCTTATTCCTAAATTAAATACGTGGAGTTTTTGTCTAGATTACAGCGCGACTACAAAACTTTGTTTATATCGAATTAATTACCAGATCAAGCTTAATTTCAATACCAATCCTATAAAAAAGCCAATAATCACCCCAGAAGTGTGTCCGACAAAACTAATTTGGGGGGTGTTGAGGTCAAAAACAGCTTGCAAGGCAATAATGAAAGCGATCGCACGTAGTTGTTTAGCTGCAATCTTAGCTTTTGTTCTTTGCCAGTCAATTAAGAGAATAGCGGCAAAAGCGCCAACCAGACCCATAATGCATCCCGATGCACCAACAGCAAAGTCAGTTTTTGCATATCCCATCACGGACATGTAAGTAACTGCCACCATTGAGCCGATACCAGTGGTAAAGTAGAGTAATAGATATCGCGGGACTCCTAAGCTCAATTCCACTAAACGACCAAATATATAAAGAGCATACATATTCATAAATAAGTGCAAAAAACCAAAGTGGAGAAAGGTGCCAGTTAACAGTCGCCACCATTCGCCAGCCACAACTTTTTCCGGAATTAATGCTCCTAATTTAATTAAAGTATTAGCATTTGTACTGCCTCCAGACTTTACTTCTAAAGCGAAGGCTAATATATTTAAAGCAATAATAAAATATGTTGCATTTGGTTGACGTGAAGATCCACGTCTATACCTTGCTTCATGTTCCGCTTCTACACAGACGCGGTAGAGAATCTCAAGAGATTTCTCGCTGAGTGTTTCCGCTATTAGCACAGGGTGGGATAAACGCCTTTTGACTGAACTGACAAGGCGAGGATCGCTGTTTTCAGGGATAGTTAAAAGTAGCTCTTGCGCTGCTATCTGATAACCTTGTGCTTGGTCGGTGGTGGCAAGCCAGAAATTTTTAATAACCGGAGAATATGCGGATAAAGAAGTATTAAATAAGGTCACGACCTGTTCTTTTTGACCGCAAAATGCCAACACATATAGGCGCACTAAGTTACGTGCTATGATATTAGGATTTTTTTCGAGCCGAGGTTCATAGCGTTCCCAGGCTGCAAGTAAACCATTTAAATCACTTGTTTCTCCGAGCGATCGCAAGTAACACAGCAGTAAATCAAAATCTTGCTGCAACACACTTTCGGGGATGGTCTGTATCCACATCAACAAATCTTCCCAACGCGCATCTAGTTGGTATATGGTTGCGATCGCTAATCGACCAGATGTGGTTTTAACTGATTGGTAGCGGTTGAGAATCGCCGTTGCTTCAGCAATTTCTCCCCGCTGACCCATAAACAGTGCCCGTAAAAACTCGGGTTGAGTGCGCCAGCCATCAGCCGGATGCAGCCAGGA
>JBBQRU010000215.1:0-6416 GCA_038214545.1 Cyanophyceae cyanobacterium
CGATTTAGCTAATATAAAGAGGATATTATGAGCGGAATCGTCGGCATTATTAACCTGGATGGGGCACCCGTCTCGCGGGAGTTATTAGAACGGATGACTTCGTTCATGGCATATCGCGGTCCCGATGCCCAAAATATCTGGGTTGAAGGTGCGGTAGGTTTTGGTCATACGCTGCTCGTAACTACATTTGAATCTGTAAACGAACATCAACCTTGTAGTATAGATTCTCAGGTGTGGATTACTGCCGATGCACGAGTAGACGGAAGAGCAGATTTAATCGAACAGCTACAGGGAAAAGGATGTGGGGTGTTAGAGAATGTCACCGATGGGTCGTTAATTCTTCATGCTTACCACGTCTGGGGTGATAACTGTGTCGAGCATCTGATTGGGGATTTTGCTTTTGCGATTTGGGATCGACGCCAGCAGCGCTTATTCTGTGCCAGGGATCAGTTTGGGGTGAAGCCCTTTTACTATGCGAGGGTGGGAAACTCCCTGGTGTTCAGCAATACCTTAAATTGTGTGAGGCTGCATCCAGATGTATCTGATAAGCTTAATGAGAGAGCGATCGGAGATTTTCTACTTTTCGACTACAATTTCCACCTAGACAGTACCACATTTGCGGATATCCAGCGGATACCAGGAGGGCATACTCTCACCGCTTCACAGGAAGGAGTAGTATGTCAGCGTTACTGGACGTTACCGATAACTGAGCCAATCCGCTATCGTCGGGACGAGGAATATGTAGAGCATTTTCTCGAATTGATGAGGTTGGCGGTGGGCGATCGACTCCGACAGGAGCGGGTGGGTATATTGATGAGTGGGGGACTAGACTCTACCACTATTGCGGCTACGGCACTACAGTTAAAATCCCGACATTCTATACCTCTGGATCTGCAAGCTTTTACAACAGTGTACGATCGCTTGCTCCCTGACGAAGAGCGTTACTACTCAGGTATAGCAGCAGAAGCTCTGGGGCTACCCATCCACTACTTGGTGGCAGATGATTATCAGTTATTCGAGCGATGGGATCGACCAGAATTGCCTCGCCCGGAACCGATACACAGTCCCCTGTTAGCTCTATCTGTAGATCAACTTAAACAAGTTGCTGCCCATAGTCGAGTGGTACTATATGGACATGGAGGAGATGAAGTTTTGGCAACATCGAGACTGATGGATGTTAGTAAAACTATGCCACTCCAACACTTAATAGCAGATGTAGTTAATTGCATCTTAGCCCATCGGATACGTCCACCTATTGGTATCGGTATTCGTGAAGCTGTGGAGCATTGGCTAGGCAAACAACCCAAACAGCCTCAACAAGATTCATTCCCAGCTTGGCTCAATCAGTCTTTCACAACCCGTATGAATTTGCAGGATCGTTGGCTAGAGGTAATGGAAGCATCGCCATTAACCAACCATCCGTCTCATCCTAGGGCATATAATAGATTAATGGCGATCGGGCAAATTGGTTTGGCAAACTCCGATCCAGGAGTAACTGCTATTCCAATAGAAAGGCGACTGCCATTTCTTGACCTGCGGTTGATAAATTATCTGTTAGCCATTCCTCCCCTACCTTGGAGCATCACTAAATATTTGGCACGAGTAGCAATGAGGGGAACGTTGCCAGAAATTATCCGTCATCGTCCTAAAACACCAATAGGTAGGGCAGGCGACCCTATCTATCTCTGCTTATGTCGAGGCGATAATCCTTGGTCAAAGTTTACAGCCACCTCGACATTATGGCAGTATTGTGAGGAAAAGCAAGTTTTGCAGGAGGTAGAAGAGGCACAAACAGGTGCTTGGGCTGCTTGGAGGAGTCTGCGCCCGATTAGCTTAAATTACTGGTTAAAATATGTAGCTAATAAACCATTTTAAAATGCAATGCCTTGTTAAACACTGTTGGATTATGCTAATCTAGAATAAACTATGGAATATTGAGGAGTAGAAAAATGTCCGAAAGCACTTTGTCGTCTAATTCAGGAAGGCTAATGAAACCATATCATATACCTCAGTTAACTGTTTATGGTAATATAAGCGAACTCACTACTGGGGCGGGTGCCGCTAATACCTTAGATACGGCTGGTAATCCCGGTGGTGGTAAAACCAGTTAACGGTGGATTTAGCTATACCTCAAAAAACTGTTTAGGGTACAGATACAGTTATGGCATTTAGTTACTCTGTTTATGGATTGAGACTAGATGCTAACTGTGTAATTCCGGGGCTAGTTAGTTTACAGCCAACCACTAATTTAGAGATCCAGGTTTGGTTTAATACCATCCCTAGTTGGTTGGAAAAACTGCTTGAAGCACCACAAGAAAGCTGGTACTCTAGTCCCTACCGTAACAAGGATGGAGATCCGCTTTTGCAAACGTGGAAATTAGCTGATGATGCTCACTTCCGGTTACTCTACAGGGATGGTACCCAATTCATCATTAACCAACAAGGCACTAAAATTTGGGCAACTTGGCCTGATAATCTGACTCTAGAGGATACAGCCACTTATCTGCTCGGACCAGTGCTAGGGTTTGTTTTGCGGTTGCGAGGGCAAACTTGCTTGCATGCCAGTGCTGTAGTGGTAAAAAATCAAGCCATCGCCTTCGTTGGCAAAGCTGGAGCTGGCAAATCCACGACAGCGGCAGTTTTTGCTAAACTGGGTTATCCGGTACTATCCGATGATGTTGTGGCATTAGTAGATCGAGGAAATAACTTTTTAGTACAGCCTGCTTATCCAGTCATCCGTCTGTGGTCAAAGTCAGTCAAAAACCTCTTTAATGCTCCCGATGCTTTGCCGCGCATCGTGCCAACCCATCCTACCTGGGATAAACGTTATCTTGACTTAAACCAAGAAGGCTATCATTTCCAGCAACAGTCCCTCCCTCTGGGTGCTATCTACTTTTTGGAAAAACGCAGCTATGAGCCAAAGGCCCCCAAAGCAGAGACAGTGTCTGTCCAGAAAGGATTAATTACTTTAGTGTCTAACACCTACACTAACTACCTGTTAGATAAAGTAATGCGAGCTAAAGAGTTTGAGGTGCTAAATCGTTTGGTAACTTATGTTCCCCTGCGAAGACTAATTCCCCATGCCGAACCTATGTATTTACCTAAACTCTGTGACAAAATTTTAGAGGACTTTGAAAGCTTAAACCCCTCTTAATTAGTTGTACTAAATGCCAAAAGCTGACTTTTTTACTCGGTTTGGATTATTTGCCATAGAAGATTATTTTGACGCTAATTTGTGTGCCAAAGTGTGCTTGGAAATGCAAACATGTATTAGCGAAACAGCAACGATATTAGGAAAAAATGGAAATTGTATCGTTGATGAAAATATCAGGAGAACTAAATGCACAAAAGTGTTTGATGAAACTAAAGCACTTGTTAATTCATATTTATTATCTCTTCAATCTAAGCTAGAGGAGCATTTCCAGATAAGTCTTACTGGTTGGGAAAAGCCACAGTTTTTGAAATATAACAAGGGTGATTTTTATAGACAACACCAAGATAGCAATACGGCAATAGAAGCCCCAAAATATATACAAGACCGTAAAATATCCCTTGTGATTTTTTTAAATAGCGAATCTGAAAAACCTGAATCAGACAGCTATGGTGGGGGAGAATTGACATTATACGGGCTGGTTGACAATCCACTTTGGCAAAAATATGGTTTTTCTTTAAATGGTGAAGCAGGCTTATTGATTGCGTTTCGCTCTGATATATTTCATGAAGTTAAACCTGTCACGCATGGCGAGAGATATACGGTTGTTACCTGGTTTTTTTAACCAAACCATTAGGATGAGGTAACTATAAAAAATAAATGGTTATGAATTTTCAGCATCTCAATACATTGTTAGCAATTTTGCTCAAGTCTGGACAAACTTCCGAAGCAATCAGAATTGCTAATAAATTAGCCGTTAAACATCCAGATGACGTATATTTAAAACTGGTATATAATTTAACCTTACCCATCCTTTATGATGATCGAGAAGAAATTGATTGGTACAGAAATCGATTTAGTAAAGGTTTAGAGGCAATCACTCAGGAAATATCTCTAGAAACACCTGAAGCAGTAAATAAAGCACTTCTCGGTATTGGTAGATGGACTAATTTTTTATTGGCGTATCAAGGTAATAACGATCTAGAGTTACAGAAAAAGTATGGTCAGTTTATTTATCGGATTATGGCGGCAAAGTATCCCGAGTGGGTTAAAGAACTGCCGATTAATCATTTTAATCAGGATGACAAAATTCGTGTCGGTTATGTATCAGGATTTCTCCACAAGATTGGGATAGTTATTGCAATCTAAATTTGGTTTCTGATATTTTCCTCGATACCTTCAGTTGGTCTGGTGGCAACTCTACTTTTGAAGCGATCGCGTGCAATTTACCAGTAGTTACTTCTCCTGGCGAATTTATGCGCGGACGAAATTCATACGGAATTTTAAAAATGCTAGGCGTGACAGAAACAATAGCTAAAGATGCCGATGAATATATTAAGATTGCAGTTAGGTTGGGGTTAGACCGAAATTGGAGAGAAAGTATAGTTGAAAAAATAAAGCATCGCCATTCATATCTCTACGAAGATCGAACCTGCGTCGCAGCACTAGAATATTTTTATCAAAGCGTTGTACGGGAAGGCAAGGTATAATTTCAAGAGCGCAGTGAAATCTTTACAGGCTTTCATACCACAGGGGAAAATAAGGCTTAAATTTGAAATGGAGGCTCCCCATAAATACGTTTGTAAAGAGCTAGTAGTTCCTCATTTTTTAATAATGATAAATATTCTCTATCGTTTTGAAAAAATTTCCACCGCTCTAATACCTTCATTTGTTGTGCTTTATCTGAAAATGCTACCCCATCAAATGAACTACCTCCGCCATGCTGTCCAGTTACTTTTTGCAGTCCAGCATCAGTAAATGGCTGATTAAGCTTTGCAGATAAAGATTTTCGGTAGTTTTGGTCGGAAAACCATAAGTCATAATTTAGAGTGATAAAATTGCCTAAATTTTTCAGATAAGATGTTTCACCTAAATATTCTTTAGCATAAGCGATCCAAGTTGCAGGTAGCTGGCTGATGGGAATATTGTTAGGAGGGCTTAATATCGGCTTCTGCATCATGCTAGCTATATTATTAAAAGGATTTCGCAAAATTATAATAAAAATTCTTCGATCTGTAATTTGCATACCATTGTGTTCCACAATTTTTTTGTATTTCAAATCATACCAGTTATCGAATACTTCATATATGTGTTGTGGGGTTAAATTTTCACAGCCAAACAAATTAGCATTTGCTGGTATTTTAACATGATTAATAGCCCAATTAGGTAGCTTATTAGAAGCAGTATCATTTACTGTAACGCTACTTAAACAGAAAGTCTTTCCCTGCAAATTTGTATAAATTTCGGTGGTAGTTCCTTGCACTCGGTTGTTCTCAGGGCGTAGTTGTTCAATAAATGAAAAGACATTAAAATAACGTACTACTCCCTGATAATGTGGAATTAACCAATTAGATATGGCATGGTTACCCGATCGACGAATCCCTAAGATAAATATGTCAACCTGTGAATAGAAAGTCATGTTGAATTCAATAGTAAAGTGAAGTTATCAGTTATCCGGAAAGACTAATTATATTTAACACTAGCAGACCAGTTTTTGCAAGACCACCCCAAGCCTGACAACATCAGGACTTACGCACTGCCTCTACATATAGCGGTTTGTAGGGGCAATCCCCCTGTGGTTGCCCCTACATATGCCCAGTCTGCGTAAATCCTGAACATAACCAAAATAGAAAGTCAGATCGATTTGCAGTAAAATGCAGTAGACTGGTGGGAGTGTATTCTTTTTAGGTAACCTAGTTTTAAGAAAAAATTAACTGCGCTTACTTGTTTTTAATCCTCAAAATCAGGCACAGAAGATGGAATTGCTGAAGAATTAGTAACGGCTGGTATTCCTAAACAAGATATAGTCTTAGGCTTCCAACCTCCTGAAGTGCGACCTTATACAGAATATGCTGTTAATTAAGTAGGTTGTCTAACTGCCTTATCCCGCAGGTTGATATATCTGCCGTAGTTCTTCAATTGTAGAAGCTGTTTCCAGCCCTGAGAGAATTGTTTCTAATAGATTAACGTCTTTGATCTCAGAGATGTCTGGTAGAGCTACTAGCCCTTCATTACCAAATTTCAGCTTCAAACCTAGTTCAATTCCTTTTAACAGTCCTTCTGTTATCCCCTCTTGATGACCCTTTTCAATTCCAATTCTTTCTACACTGGTAATATACCGCACACGCATTGACTCCTCTAGTTGTTGTAATTCCTGCCAAAATTCCTGCTCTAGATCCTTTGGGAGACTCATGACCCAATCGATGAACCCGAAGAGGTTGATGATATCTTGCTTGGAATAACCCTCCTCATACAACCGTCTGAT
>JBBQRU010000216.1:0-6387 GCA_038214545.1 Cyanophyceae cyanobacterium
TATTCCTTTTGCCTCCAGCATAGCTGCCGCCAACATAGCTGATAAGTAACAATAGTTGCTAAGGGGTGTAATTTTGAATACAGTTGAGTTTTTATTTTATCTTCGCAGCTTAGATATTCAAGTTTTTATTGATGGTAAAAAACTTCGCTGTTACGCACCTGAAGGAATGACAGCAGAACTACGTGCCGAAATTCAAGAGCGTAAAGTAGAAATTATTGAATTTTTAGAATCAACTAATCGTACTAATAATCACAGCCTTAGACTCGTACCTATTTCGCGCTCAGAGAATCTTCCCCTTTCCTTTGCTCAACAACGGCTATGGTTTCTTGACCAATTAATCCCTAATAATCCTTTCTATAACATTCCACTAGCATTACATTTAACAGGTACGCTCAATAAAGCCGCCCTAGAGCAAACTTTTAGCGAGATTGTGCGCCGACACGAAGTTTTACGTACTACTGTTGTTATGCAGTCAGGGCAACCAATTCAGGTAATTAATCCTGCGCTAACAATACCCTTACCAGTAACAGATTTACGGCAACTGCCACAAGCCGAACGAGAAATACAAGCACGACGACTCACTACCCAAGAAGCTCAATGTCCTTTCAATTTATCAACTGATTTGTTGCTGCGAGTAAAACTGCTGTGGTTGGATGAGACACAATACATCCTGCTGCTGACTATGCACCATATTGTCTCCGATGGTTGGTCTATTGGGGTGCTGATTCAAGAGATAGCAGCACTTTACACAGCCTTTGCCAATAATCAGCCTTCTCCGCTACTGAAACTGACAATCCAATATGCAGACTTTGCATACTGGCAACGCCAATGGTTGCAAGGGGAAGTGCTAGAAAAGCAACTCAATTACTGGCAAAAGCAATTAGACGGCATTTCTATGCTGAATCTGCCAACCGACAGACCAAGGCTAGCTACTCAAACTTACCGGGGTGCAAGGCAACCTCTGCAATTATCAAAAAGTTTGAGCGCCGCCCTTTTAGCTCTCGCACAGCAAGAAGGGGTGACATTGTTTATCACCTTACTCGCAGCATTCCAAGTTTTACTTTACCGCTACACGCAGCAAGAAGATATCACTGTTGGTTCGCCTATTGCCAATCGCAACAGGAGCGAAATTGAGGGATTAATTGGTTTTTTTGTCAATAGCTTAGTACTGCGTACCCAACTCAATGGAAATCCGACTTTCCCTGAATTATTGAGTCGAGTCAAAGAGGTCGCTTTCGGAGCCTATGCTCATCAAGATTTACCTTTTGAAAAACTTGTAGAGGAACTACATCCAGAGCGAAATTTAAATCAAAACCCTTTATTCCAAGTTGTTTTTGCGCTCCAAAATGCGCCGATGTCAGCGTTAGAGTTACCAAGTTTAACTTTAAATACACTACCATTTGATACGGAATATACACGTTTTGATTTGGAGTTCCACTTGTGGGAACCTAATCTTCAAAATGGGTTATGGGTAGATAGTTCAGCAGGAATTAGTGGTTTTGTAATTTACAGCACTGATTTATTTGATGGCGCTACTATCGCCAGGATATTAGGACACTTTCAAACATTGTTGGAAGGTATAGTTGCAAATCCAGAACAGCGAATTGCCCAATTACCACTTTTAAGTCAATCTGAGCTAGATAATTTATTAGTTAAATCGAATATTAATCGGTTAGATTATCCTCAAGATAAGTTTATTCATCAGTTATTTGAGAGCATTGCCGAGCAGAATGGTGATGCGATCGCCCTAGTTTTCG
This sequence comes from Cyanophyceae cyanobacterium, assembly GCA_038214545.1. Classification (GTDB taxonomy): domain Bacteria; phylum Cyanobacteriota; class Cyanobacteriia; order Cyanobacteriales; family Nostocaceae; genus JBBQRU01. The sequence continues at coordinate 1,758 of JBBQRU010000216.1, forward strand.
GTGACAAGCAACTCACCTATAAAGAGTTAAATAGGCGGAGCAACAAACTTGCACATTATCTCAAAAAATTAGGAGTTAAAACCGAAGTTTTAGTAGGACTTTGCGTAGAACGCTCTTTTGATATGGTAATCGCTATGTTGGGCATTCTCAAAGCAAGTGGAGCTTATGTACCTTTAGATCCAAGCTATCCGTCTGAACGTTTAGACTTTATGCTTCAAGATGCTCAAGTCTCAGTTTTATTAACTCAAGCTAAATGGATTAAACGTCTGGGAAATTATGATTCACAGGTAATCTGTTTAGATAATGATTGGAAAATTATTGAGAGAGAACCTGAAGATAATCTTGCCACCCAAGTTACAGTAGATACCCTTGCTCATGTGATTTATACCTCTGGCTCAACCGGGAAACCTAAAGGAGTCAAAATTGAACATAGAGGATTGCTAAATTTAGTTTTTTGGCATCAGAAAGCGTTCACTGTTTCACCTCTTGACCGAGCAACACAAATTTCGGGAGTTGGCTTTGACGCTTGCGGGTGGGAAATTTGGCCCTATATTACTGCTGGGGCTAGCATTTATTTTGTAGATGATGAAATTAGACAAAGCCCTGAGCATCTCCGAGATTGGCTAATATTAAAAGCCATCACAATTTCCTTTTTACCAACTCCTTTAGTAGAGAAAATTCTCTTATTAGATTTTGGTAATAATGCAGCTTTAAGAATATTACTTACAGGTGGCGACAGATTGAATCAGTATCCTTTAGCTGACCATGCTTTCCAGTTAGTTAATAATTACGGTCCAACTGAGAACACTGTTGTCACAACTTCTGGTGATGTTTCTGTTAAGAATAATGATAATTTGGCACCCTCAATTGGTCGGGCGATCGCGAATACGCAAGTTTATATATTAGATCGATATTTACAATCTTTACCTGTTGGCGTTGCTGGAGAGTTGTATATAAGTGGTGATGGATTGGCACGAGGTTATTTAAACCGTTCTGAATTAACTGCTGAATGCTTTATTTTTCATTGCTTTACTAATAACATAGAAGTACGGCTTTATAAAACAGGTGATTTAGTTCGCTATCGAGCAGACGGCAACATAGAATTTTTAGGTCGCCTTGATGAGCAGGTAAAAATTCGCGGCTACCGCATTGAGTTGGGAGAAATTGAAGCGGTACTGAGTCAACATCCAGCAGTGCATCAAATAGTCATAATTCTAGAGGATAAAGGGGAAAAGCGCCTGGTAGCTTATGTGGTGCCAAAAACCGAATACAGCAGCGATCAAGACAATATACAGTCAATACAATTGCAGAATGAGCAAGTTTTACAATGGCAGATGCTGTATGACGAAACTTATAATCAATCTACTGATTTTGAGCCAAAACTGAATATTATCGGCTGGAATAGTAGTTACACAAATCAGCCTATTCCAGCCGAGCAGATGCGTGAGTGGGTGAATAACCAAGTTGAGCAAATTTTGGCTTTGCAACCCAAACGAGTGTTAGAGATTGGTTGTGGAACAGGTTTGATGTTGTTTCGGATTGCACCTGACTGTACTAAATATTTGGCAACAGATTTTTCATCAGTTTCACTTAACTACATTCAGCAGCATTTACAACAAGAGATGCCGCAGGTAATGCTGTATCAGCAAATGGCTACTGATTTCGAGAAAGTCGAAAAAGCGGCTTTTGACGCAGTAATTCTGAACTCGGTTATACAATATTTCCCTAGTATTGATTATTTGATTCGTGTATTAGAAGGTGCTGTAGAGGCAACTGCTTCCGGTGGCTTCATCTTCATCGGAGATGTGCGTAGTTTACCACTCTTGCCAGCTTTCCATGCGTCAGTGCAACTGTATCAAGCCGAACCTTCCGTTACTCGCTTGGAGTTGCAGCAACGGGTACAAATGCAAATATTTCAAGAAACAGAGTTAGTTATTGATCCAGCTTTTTTTACAGCAATAAAGCATCGCTTTCCGCAGATTAACCATGTACAAATTCAACTGATGCGGGGTAAACATCATAATGAGTTAACTCAGTTTCGTTACAATGTGATTCTGCATATGAGTGCCGATGTTAATAATACTGAAAATTACTCATTACTGAACTGGTATGAAGATAATTTAACAGTTTCAGCAGTACGTCAGTTATTAATTGAGAATCAACCGGAAGTATTAAGTATTGTCAATGTACCTAATGCACGGGTGATGTCAGCAGTTAAAACAGCAGAATGGCTATCAAATGCAGAAGGTTTTAACAATGTTGGTCAAATACGTAAAGCTTTGCAAGAACTCGAAATCGGAGTAGATCCAGAAGATTTTTTTGCGCTGAATATACCTTATAAAATTGATATTAGCTGGTCTGAGTCAAGTATTGAAGGACATTATGATGTAGTTTTTGTAAGGCATGGAGTAGGTAAGAGAACTATTTTGCCACATAGCACGATTCACTCTCGTCCCTGGCAATCTTACGCCAATAATCCCCTACAAGCCAAAGCAGCGCGTAAATTAGTGCCACAATTGCAGACTTATATAGCAGCAAAACTGCCTGATTACATGATGCCCTCAGCTTTTGTCGTATTGGAGTCTTTACCTTTAACAGCTAATGGTAAAGTCAATCGCCGTGTTTTAAGAGCATTGAATGATGCAATCAAGCCTCAATTGCCTGAAAATTACACTGCACCTCGGACTCCTGTTGAACAAGTGTTGGTGAAAATTTTTGCTGAAGTTTTAGGACTTAAGCGCGTAGGAATTTATGACAATTTTTTTGAATTAGGCGGTCATTCATTACTAGCAACTCAGCTTGTCTCTAGAGTACGCGACGCCTTGCGTGTAGAGTTACCTTTGCGTACTGTATTTGAAGCATCGACAATTGCACAAATATCTAAAGTCGTGGAAAGCTTTAAAGAAAGCAATGCTCAAAGCCAAGCCCCAGCTTTAGTACCACTATCGCGTGAAAGTCGGCGGATTAAGTTATCTTCCTTAAACGAAGAGAAATAAAACTCAGATCCTAAAATGCACCGCTAATTTATCTTGTCCGTTGTCTGGATTATTTCATTGGGGCATCCTGGTTGGCGGCGAGCTTCTAGATACTCGGTAATAATTTGCTGATATCGCTCTTGTCCAAAAATAGTATAATGTCCTGGATAAACAGTTTCGATCGCGACCGTCTGCAATCTTTGATAAGTTGTAATGTAAGTAGGAATGTGGCTGCAGTGCAATTCATCCAGCAGTTCGCCATCGTAAATTACATCACCCGAAAAAAGTTCTTTTGCCAATGGATCGTAAAGCGCGATGCAGCCCGGAGAATGACCGGGAAGATGCATCACCTCAAAGGCGCGATCGCCCAAATCCAGTACATCACCTTCGTGTAAAACTTGGGTTGGCTCAGCCGCTGCAAATCGATATTGTTCTACTGTAAAACCCGGATAGGGTAACTGCTCAAAATGCTCATCCAAAACCCATCCTTGAGAAGGCGTACACAAAGCTTCATAAGCATCTCCTGTTCGCAAGGCTTCAGCTTCCTCGGCGTGAATCGCACGACACTCAAATTCATGCATTCCGGCTGCGTGGTCAAAGTGGATATGAGAAGCGATCGCTAACAATGGCTTATCCAACAATGAGGCAATATAGTGACGCAAACTAGATACCCCTAATCCTGTGTCAATTAGCAAATCTCGATCACGTCCCTTGATCAACCAAAGATTTGCGCGATTGTACCAGTAGTAATGCGGCTCAGTAATTAAATATAGCCCATCATGAATTCTTCTCGTTCTAAACCAACAATCGGAAACAGGTTTTAGGGTCATTGAAACCTCGGTGGCTACGAAACTATCATCGCTTTCGGATCAGCCGTATTTTTTCTGGACAAGGTACAGCCGTTAATGCAGCAGGCAGCCTAAACTTGGAAGGCTTTTATGGTGCAATTGAAGTTTCATTTCTAGTTTTTCCTTCGTAAGCGATTCGGCAATCTGTTTGGATTTAGCCACTTTCACCAAATTGTGGTAAGTAAGAGCGTGAAACCAGGTAAAACATCTTCACCACTGAGGGATACAGGGGATTGGACAACTTCCACTGGTTGATCGATGCGATAGATTTCTACTTGCTGCTCTTGAGGATTAATCAACCACCCCAGCCGCACCCCATTGGCTTGATATTCTGCCATCTTCTTTTGCAAGTATGATAAGCGATCTGTTCTTGAGCGTAACTCGATGACAAAATCGGGAGCTATCGGGGGAAATTTCTCACGCTCCTCCGGAGTTAGAGCTTCCCAGCGAGAGCTTTTTACCCAAGCCACATCGGGAGATCTTTGACTGCCATCAGGTAACTTAAAAATAGTTGAAGAGCTAAAAACTTCTCCTAGTCGAGTACTGCGGTTCCAAATGTTTACATCTGTGCCTAATGCCGACTCTCGTTTCCCACTCTCACCACCTACAGGAGCCATAACCATCAATACGCCTGATGCTGTTAACTCTAACTTTTTCTCTGGGTTTTGCATACACAAGAGATAGAATTGCTCGTCAGTCAGCTTAACTGTACTGAAATCCAATAATAAAGGTGCTGACAGTACAGCTTCTATGGAGACGGTCATAAAACCTCCATTCTTTATGCAGCTACTAGTTTTTCACTTCTCC
>JBBQRU010000217.1:0-6364 GCA_038214545.1 Cyanophyceae cyanobacterium
ATATCTTAATCGCCCAAAAATCAGCTAAACTTCTCTCAATTCCCGAATCACTTCGTTAATGTCCTGTCTGGTGATTGTCTTGTCTTTAGGGATGCGGTAAATACGCCGATATTTCTCAAGCAATGTGCGTTTGACAAAGCAATTAACGACCGTTTGAGCCATGCCTTTACTGCGGTTAGGCAGCGCTTTCAACACCGAACTTAAAGCGGCGTGTGCTGTGATTGTCATGATTTCCCTCGAAACAATAGTAATCTCGTCCAAAACGGTGGGTAGCCAGCGCACTACCTGGTTTCAATCCTCAATCTCCCAATGCGGAAATTGTCACGCTCCATATGTGGCGCACGAATGGCAGTATCAGCACCCAAAAACCTGAATCAGAATGCTTTCGGGATATAGACCAACTGAACCAAATCGAGGATCGCTGATTCTCTCCACAGCAATCCCATTTGTTCTGCACAGCGAAGAAGCTTTACTACCAAACGATTTAGACTGATTTAAAGAAATTTCCAGACCAAGCTTCTTGGCAAAACCCAAAATGGTATATTTGTGACCACTGGGGTGATTGAAGCGGTCTTGCTCCTTCTCCACCGATTTAATGCGGTCGCTCAGTTCAGCTTTAGTAACTTCTAGTTCTCCGGTCAGTTCAATCGAGATGCGCTCTTGCTGTAATAGCCGCTGTTCTTGCTCTGCCATCTGTTGCGCGGCTGCGGCTAACTGTTGAACACTAGCGAGAATGATTTCGATTTGCGACTGCGGTTTAAAGTCGGCGAGTGTGGGCGAAGCGATCTCTATTGGTTCCGGCTGTGCGACTTGCTTTAAACGGCGTTCGCACTCCAGAAAATATCGTCTAACTTCCTTGCCTTTTTCTGTCCCTGCCATCATGCCAAGTTCTTTGAAACAGTTAACGGAAACTTGGATTTGCTTGCTAGGACGCCCACCAGATGGACTTTTTAACCATCGGGTTAAAAAGTCTATGCCCGACTCAAAATGTCAAAGTAATTGGTTTTCTGCCTTTTGCTTAGTCGAGTATCCGAGCCAAAGCCAAGCATTATCGCTCATCAACCGGAAACTCATCCGCATTGGTGTACAAACTTTGAGCCAGTTCAAAAGAAAATGGTACAATGTTCATGGCTAATCCTTGCCTTGTAAATTTTGGTGATAGCCACCGCGAATACTTACAAATTCTGGCGGTGGCAGATAAGTTTTAAAGAGGAGTGAAACTTAATACTCTGAGGGCAGCATCAACACCCCTTCGATCAAAAACAACTGGACTGATGACAATGGAAAATCAGTGAAGGGGATGTCCTGAGTTGCGGCAATAATATTCGAGCCTTTCTCACAAATCAGTTTTGCCGTATTGTTTATGACTGTCAGTTTCCAGTGTTGGAAATATTGCAGCATTGGATCATTTAACAATTGCGGCTGATGACTGGCGATCGCATCTAGTAGCCAATATGCATCAGCTTTCTCGGCTAAATACTTAACACCGTCCGTGTAAGTGAATCTTTTGAAAGAGTGCATGTAATACTGAGTTGTGCCAATAAATTGACTGAGGTCAGCTTGCGTGAGCATTTTGTTTTTCTCCAATTGGTGTGGAGCAGAGTCAAAAACTCCTAATAACGCGCGAAACTATTTTGACTCTGCCGTTTTGATTTACAATTCGTTACGGTGAGGGGTAGTAGCGATCTTTGCTCTACGCGATCGCTACATACCTTTTTTTCAAACCCCTACCAGTTCAGGTGCTAAAGCTTGTGCTACATCCAGTGCTGAGTCATACTGTTTCCCATCGCCACAAGCCCAATAGAATGTATCGGTCTTGTTTTGCCACATGCATTTGTGATTTCGCACGCGGAACACCATACCGAGTTTTTGCTGAGAGTCAAAGCACCAGTAAGCCACCGTCGCTAGTGTTGTGGTTTGGACTGTATATTCACTCCGAACAAACCGATATTTGGCTGGCTGCACCCCATCCATTGCGTACACTTCGGGTGACTTAGGCGAGGTCAGCCCTGTATAGCCGCAGTAGCCGCAGCCTAAGCCGTCGCACTTATGACAAATGACTGAGGGTAGCAAGTGAGCATTTAGAGACAGTGGCTTTTGCTTTGTCACCGGCGATTGCGCTCTCAGTTGCTCCCATTCGTCGGTGGTCAGTTCGTCAAAGGGTTTATCAAGCAACTCTTCGGTAGAGCTTTGCTGCTCAGGCACTTCAGTGCTTTTAGAGAGCAATACGGTTTGATCTGATGCAACTTGTTGTGGTAGTTTCCCTTGCTCGTACTGTAGCTTTACCCAGTCTCGTGAATCTGCCCACAAATGACTACGATGCAACTCTACTCCCGCAACAGCTACCACCCAGCAGCCTTTGTTCTCGGCGAAGGCATCATGGAACAGGAGGGCAATGACTTCCGTTCCCACTCTTGCCTCAAAGTTGTAGAATTGGTCAATGTCGATGAACTCTACTGCTCTGACCTCGCTATTAGCTGCGAGTTGCGGTTGTGATGGCTGTAACGCTTTAGACTGGGCTTTTTTGTGACGCTTACCTTTTTGACAAGTGCAATCAAATTGAACGCCGCTAATGACATTTACTTTATGATACATTTGACGTGAATCCTTGCTTTACTAGGGTTTCACAAAAGGCGCTCGCACAAGTTTACGAGGCTGGAGCGAGCGCCTTTTGCTTTGGGATTGCTCCCAGATAACCGCGCCTCATTTGATGAAGTAACTTCGCGTCTGTGCGGTCATAAAAGCCGAATATATTTAAAAATCTCGCTTCCGTTAGTCACCTCCGTACAGTTCCCAAGCTTCGAGCCGTAGCTCTCATAGGGTTTTGCTTTTCCGGCTACTTATCCCGGCGGCAATATTTGGCTTTTTGGTGCATGGGTTTGAGATAAATGCCAGTTGTCGGCGTTCTTTTCTCACCCCGTTGATACTATTCTAACCTTTAATATTCGACTAGTCAAGTACTTGACTATTGGATTAGTTAATGGGAAGAGGTGATTGTATAATCTAATCTAATACTCGTGTAGTCGAGTATCGGGGTATAGTAACAAGTGTCCACAGATAAAATCACTATGAAACAGGTTATGGTTTGCAAATTGCAAAATTATATGGAGCAAAAAAGTATAAATATTGCTCAACTATCTAGAGAGATTGGCATAACCGAGAATGCGATTAGAGGATATGCCAAAAATACTTTTAGTCGTATCGATTGCGAAGTTGCGATAAAAATATGCAACTACTTTGGAGCGAGTGTAGGTGATATGTTTGAGATTAAAGATACTTAGTTTTAGCTTTACGGGATTGGAACCCGTAAAGCCCATGACGACCGCTACATCTTACAAATTCCTAAAAACGTGGATGCCATAATTTTCTCCAGTAGCCTTGGTCGAGTAATACTCCCCACAGAATAAGTCTGTGGCTACAGCTTTCCAATTAATATTACCAGCCCAAAATGGAAATTGCTTCTCAAAAGCTTCAAAATTATAGAACTCTCTAATCTCATCAGACTCAGCAAAATCTTCTTGTGTTTTATAATGCCCAACATAAGCATTACTAAACTTCTCAGCTAACTCATTCCAATCGTTTATATCTTCGAGCCGAGAAAACTCACAGTTGATATACTGGGCAAAAACTTCGCCATTCTCTTGTATGCCGTTTGCTAAATTAGTGATTGTTTCTAAGTCTCTATACTCTCCAAGTTCAAAGCTACTAAAGCCTTCATAATTGTGAATTGCCCATTCTTCACAAGATTCTTTATGAATCATTGGCGACCATGACAGCATCCATTGAAGATCATTCCAGATTTCATTTACATCTTGTGTGGCATCAATCCATAGCCCATGTAACAACCCATGACTGTAGGCTGATAAACAACGTACATAGATACGGGGTGAGTCGCCATTATATGCGCGTTCGTGCTCGGGATATGGTAGTTTACTGTAGGCTCCCGGTTGCATGTACCAATCGATATTCGCTAACGCGATCGCTAGCTCAAAAGCATGTCTATCCCAGTGAGAAACTTGATTTCCCATAATCTGAGATTGCGGTAGTTGTTCTGCAACTAACAATGCATCTTCTTCAGACCGAAATAGTAAGCATGATTGTGTAATCATTGTTGTATCTCCATGTTGGGGATAGCGATCGCTGTCCGTCGAAAGTTAGCGATCGCTTTTGAACATTTGGGATTAAGACTTGCCCGGTAGTCGGTGTTTGCCTCTCACCCCTTATACTTACTATTGTACAATAAAAAGTGCATTTTATGCACACAATATACATCAACATCGCTTATAGTTTTATACGTATAAAACTACTTTTCTAATGTATTTTAAGTGCATAAAACTATTAAAAATGTTCTATACTGCTTATACAAAGCGTTTTTAGGACAAAATACGATGTCTGGTGATATTCCACTTACAGAGACTAAGCGTGTGGGTAGACCTAAACGCGAGGATCAAACCGAACGTGCTAATTTAAAATTAAATTCTCGAGTTCGCACAATACTTAAAAATCTTGCAACCCAAGATGGTCGTAGCGAAAGTTCAGAAGTTGAGAGATTGATCGTAGAAACTCAAGCCTTAAGAAATATTATCAGGAGTAATTCTGAAATAGCATCATTGTTATTACCTCTCTTAAATGACGAGATTAGTAAATATTTAGAAACTTTAGGAGAATGATTAACCGCTCATATGATGAACACAGCGTCAAATCTAAAACAAAAATCGATGGAGTAATTTTGATGACTCAATCACTACAAAAACTATTCACCTTTGAAGAGTTTTTAGAGTTTTTAGCTATTCAACCAGAAAATATCCGTTACGAATTATACGATGGAGATATTATCCAGATGCCCCCACCAACAGGAGATCATGAAGAAATTATTGGATTCTTAATGTCCATACTTGTACTAGCATACGAGCGAAATAAATATCCTTACTTTATTCCTAAAACAGGATTAGTCAAGCCAAAGAACAAACAATCAGGTTACTATCCAGATATTCTGCTGTTGAATCTCCCCTCTTTAGTAAATGAACCACGTTGGAAAAAAGAATCGACAGTTAGTAAACCTGAATCAATCCCGTTAGTGATTGAGGTGGTCAGTAAAAATTGGAGAGATGACTACCATAAAAAGTTTGCTGATTATGAAGAAATGAAAATACCAGAATACTGGATTGTTGATTATGCTGCACTGGGTAGTAAGCTCTTAATAGGCGACCCCAAACAGCCAACCATCACGATTTATTCCTTAAATGATGATGGGGAGTACCGTGGCAAACAGTTTCGGGAAAGCGATCGCATAGATTCACCAACTTTTCCCGATTTAAATCTAACGGCTGGAGAAATTTTTAATAGGCAGATTAATTAAATAGTACCAGTTCATAGGCTAATCCACCTGCTGCAAAAAGTTATCGGTGTTGCGTGTTGGTGACAGCCGATTGGGAGACTCTCACAATTATTGAGGATATCGCGGCTGTCACCGACACGCTAACCCTCGAATAGCCCGTAAGACTTTGCCTGATACCTAGAGTTTCGCTTAATATAGTTTTCTGTGACATTGATAACAGTGCATCTCATGACTGAAGCCAAATCCGAAATCACCTTAAAATTCTCAGAGCTACCCTCTGCCAAAGAACTCCCAGATAAAAAAGTAGAACTCGAATTCACCGATCAGAACGGGCTGACTTTCACCGCTGTAGTCAACGGTAAAAGTTGGCGCAAAGCTTCGACTCAAGCTAGTGAGTTTGAGAGTTGGTCGGGCGCGGTATCCGGCAAGTTAGGTAAAAGCGAGAATGGTTTACAAATCTTGGAGGGAGGGGTGCAGGTATTTGAGAAGGCGAGCAAGAATAAACCGCCAGCAGAGGAACCCTCCGTCACAAGTACTTAGGTGGTGCGATTGCTTACTCAACTATAGTATACAAAAAATCAAAGTACTTTTTGAGATAAGTAGCTGGTAGATGTGGACTTATTTTCATAGCGGCACACACAGCATCTTATTGACAGCCGCGATATGCTACGGGATTTTTACAGTCTCCCAGTCGGCTGTCAAGAAGATGCATCACCGATAATCTCATTGACCCGTGCTCATGTGGCACAGCGATTTGCTCATGGTGCCGAGGTTCAGACCAGTGGCGGGTGGCTTTACTCGGAGTGGCTTTCTTGGGCTGTGATGATTTTTTAGTACAGTGGGATCTCTTGCCCACCCTGGCACCACCCGACAACCGTGCTGGTTGCTGGTGTGGCGAGAGATATTTTGGTTGAGAAGTTCCGGTGTCTTTTTGGCTATTCGGGTAATCTCTTGCCCATCCCGACACCACCCGACAACCGTGCTGGTTGCTGGTATAGTGGGGGATATTTTGGTTGTTCAGTTCCG
>JBBQRU010000218.1:0-6310 GCA_038214545.1 Cyanophyceae cyanobacterium
CAGTCCGTTACAGAAATTAAGCTAAAAATAATCGCTTCTTTGACACAAAAGAGCGAAGCTAGAGATGCAAGCATCCTTTAGCGTAAAATCCTTTTATATACAGTATTATTTTTTACTTCGTGATTACCTTAGTAAATATAAATATCTCTTTCCCTTATCACAGTAGTGCATTTTTTATGCGAAATCCTGATGGGCAAACACTACTACTGTCATGCGTGTCTCACTTACTCGAAAATCCGGTGCTGGGATGCGGAATGCTAACGCTACGTTGGTGCTGACGCTTACTGGCGATCGCATTTACTCCCGTGAGTCAATCCCCAACATGATATGCCAAGATTTGGCGCAAATACTCTAGAATTAAGTTATAGACATTAAGTATAGAATTTATGGCTATCAATATCAAAAATGCTGAAGTTGATCGCTTAATCCAGAAACTGCGTACACTGACTGGTCAAGGACCAACTGAGATCGTGAAGGCAGCTTTGGAAAGGGAGTATCGAGAACTGCGACGAGTACGGCGACAGACCCAACTAACGGAACATTTGTCCGCAATTCAGGCTAGCGTTCAGCAAAAAGCTAATGACTTTGAGCCAGATTCACTCTACGACGAAAATGGCTTACCAGAATGATTGTGGATACTTCGGCAGTCATAGCAATCGCATTGCAGGAAGCAGGTTGGGAAGCACTTCACCAACAAGCAATTACAGCCCCGGAGTTATTGATGTCATGCGGTACGTTACAAGAACTGCTGATTGTCGCACTGCGTAAAGGGGTATTAGCAGAGGTGGAAGCATTATTGACTAATTTAGACTTGGACTATGTTCCAGTCAATCAGGCTTTGGCATTCAAAGGTCTAGAACTATACCAACTCTACGGCAAAGGTGGCGGTCATCCAGCTCAACTTAATTACGGTGACTGTTTTGCAGCAGCTTTAGCCACTGTGCATCAGATACCGCTGTTATATACAGGTATTGATTTCCAGTCCGCTGGGTTTTGAGGCTATGTCGGCGAATTTCTGAGTGGCAAAAGGCTCTTGAACTATTGGACTTTGGATAAAAAGATGACAGTCGATCCTCGAAAAACGGGAATAGAAAATAGGAACAATTTTTTGGGTTTCTGGCATCCAGTTCCTCAATTTCTGTAGCCGATAATTGGTCTGCCTTCTTCTTCTCTAATAATGTTTCCATCCGCTGTTGAAGTGGCTCACTAAACTTAAACAACTTCCAACTGCTTACTTTCAAGGGTGCAGATCTCATGAATTAACGAGGATGGGTTGCTAAGGATTGAGAGCATTATCCAGATCCGAGGCTTAAATTATCGATATTGGATAGATTATAACTTGGAAATTAGTTACCGCCATGAAGTTCATCTGGAGCTTGCTTCGTTTCAGCGGACAACCGGACAAATCTCAAATGCTAGCTCGTGCCGATAAAAACACACATTGAATTCTGCAAAAAAGTTCATGTGCCCAAGAATCACAGGCATATTTCTCAATTCAGTCCAAGCAAATGCAAGTAGAACAGGAGCAAACTGCGCGATCGCCGCAGACGCAACCAAACCTCGCGACTCGCTTAGTGCCAAATTTCCGCTCAATGGAATGGAGACAGTTTGGTTTTCCCAGACCGCTCCTAATTGGATACCAATCTCGTAGGGTAGAACATTAACACTTGCGCCCGTATCCAGCAGCGCAGTCACTTGTACAGAACGCTCCCCCAGTGTGAGAATCAAGGGTAAATAGGGCATGATCACAGAGCGCCCAAGACTATCAGTTCGCTCATTGAAAGAATAGCGTTGCCCATCAAGCATTGGTTGTTTCCTTTGCCGCGTTCAAAAGATTTGATAACGCTTGAACCGCCTCGCTATCTGCTTGGGGAGACCATACGACTGCTCCAGTCGATGCAAGTTGCTGGAGAAGTGTATGTCTCTCAACCTCATCAGTTAGTTCTAGACTGCATCCTTCTTCCTTCGCAACTGCTAAAAGGAGAAAGTGAATGAGTCGCAGTTTGTCTTGGTGAGATAATTGATTAACCGTGGGCAACAATTCGCTGAGTGACATATTACTTGTTTCGGAGGTTATATATCCCTTCATTATAATTTTGATTTTCCTGTCTGGCTCAGAGATTGTTAGCCTGTTTAACTTACGTATCGAAACAGAAAACTGTCCTAATTTCATCAGGATTCCCAAATTCAAGAAGTATCTTTGCATATTCCTAGATAACTGCATTATCGATATTTGTCAGTCTTAAATTATTGACATCATATTCAACCTTTGATAAATTGGGCAAAATCTTCAATTTTCATTTGTGGCTTAGGAATGAAAATTCAATAAATTTACAGAAGCTATTGAATTATATCTTGAAAGTTTAATGACCGATAATCAGCCTATTCCCAGAGAAGATTTAATTGTCAGGATATTTTGTCCTGACCAGCCTCTTAGCTCTAATAAAAAGTACATGGCTTCGGTGAAGCAGGGCCATGTCGTGAGCAGCGGAACGGTCAATTGTTTATACTTTTCGACACATTGAGTGTGAATTTTCCTCTGTCCCTTGTCGATTAAGGCAATTAAAGGCCCTGTATCAATGAGAATCATGGTCGTCGAAGTCCTTGCTTTGCCAGTTTAGTGACAATACCTTCCCCAAAAGGTGTTCTCTGGTTAGAAGGGTGAGGTTCGGTCTGGCTGTCAATGCTACCGATCAGATCTGCGATCAGGTCTGATAGAGGTTGCTCTTCACAGACAGCGAGGGAAAGTTGGGAAGCAATCCAGTCTGCTGGGTTAACGCCTTGCTGTTGGGCTACTGTCAGCAGGGTATGGTAAATCGTCTCAGGCAGGTTAATCTGTCTGACATTTGTCTTGCTAATCATTTCTTGCTTTGCCACCTTCATGTTATCAGGTCGTTTGTCTGATAGTCTCTATCAGAACTACAGTATTCTTTGAACTTGTCGCAAAGTCGCTCTCACTGGAATATCCTCTAAGTAATATGAAAAGCAAAACTATGTATGATATCAAATACTTAATCACCCTACTGGAACGGGCTACTCCCGATTCTATAAACATTGCCGAGGCTATTCTCAATAATCACGAAATCAACATCCCTGAACTTCCAGCATTGCGTCAGGCTGTTCATCGCAGTTTATCAGAAAAGAAAAATTTGCAGCTTTCACAGTCCGTTAGAGAAATCAAGCTAAAAATAATCGCTGATATTCGTGTTGATTGCCCAGGGTTTAGAACAAGCATAACAGTCAACTTGAGATAGATTTGATGAAGCGCTAGTAGTGAAAAAAAATGACTTCAAAAATTGCAGCTGTGTTTGATGGTCAAGTTTTTCGTCCAACTGAACCGATTGAGCTACCAGTAAATACCCGTGTACAGATTACGATTGAAACATTACCGCCTGGGGAACAGGAAACTGCATCCTTTTTACAAACTGCACGTTCGCTCAACCTAGAAGGACCGTCTGACTGGTCTGCTAACGTTGATAAGTATTTGTACGAGCAGGCAGCGTTCCATCAAGCATTGCTAGAATCTGGCTTAGTCAGGCAAATTAAAAGCCCCTCGCTCCGCAAGCCAACTGAGCGACATCTCGTTGAGGTACAAAGTCAACCTATTTCTGAGACAATCCTTGAGGAACGCCGCTAGATGGCAATCTATTTGATAGACAGTAGTATATCGGTCAAGCGAAGAAACACTAAACAGTCGGCTGCACTACGTTGTTGTGCTGTTGATACTGACGAGGTTGTTTCAATGGAATGGAAATTAGTAGTCTGCCACCCTCAGCCTGCTTCCGCCGCAAATCATCACAGATTGCTTGTAAATCGTAATTGAAAGCCAAGGCATGCTCTTCTCGAATTTTATGGATTTCTTCGAGGATTTCATCTCTCCACATTTTTATTCTCCCATTAACTCATAAGGTGTACAGATTGTTGGAAGCTCATACCCAGCATTAAGACTAATTTGAAGTAACTTTTTTTGAATTTGGGCATTGGCAATATGCTTACAATTCCAGGTTAACAGATAGTCTAAGCCGTAAACTGTGGCTGCGGCGATGTGTGTTGTGCATCATCAGAAGCTTTCGGTGGTAGGTTACTCTGACTTAAAAATTGTGCTGCCAGGTTCTGAACAGAAGAATCGATCTCCAGTAAAGGGAAGTCACCCAGGATTTCCAGCCGCCGCATCGCAATCTCGGCATCCCCTCGTGCCACTTCGTCTAAAACCACTTGAGAAATATAAAGCGTAAACTGAGAACGGCGACTATCCCACCATTCCCGCGTCGCCTCCACGTTAGCCATCAAAATTAGGTTGTTGCTGGATCTGGCTGACAGGTAGCCAATAATACTAGTCTCGATGTACACAGTTTCGCTCATGTGAGATGAGAAAATTACTTTTCCATCTTATTTCAACAATTACTCATCTAGACCAACTCAACCGGATCTAAAGTGGTAAATGTTGGTTAAGCTGATTTTTCTACTAATAGCACCACAAACGTCTCGTACTATTAATTGACATCTTGAGCCGCCATCATCGCATTGATATGCGTGAAAATACGATCCAATTCTCCAATGGCATCCAGTTCCTCAATCTCTGTAGCCGATAATTGGTCTGCCTTCTTGTTCTCTAATAACGCTTCCATCCGCTGTTGAAGTGGCTCACTAAACTTAAACAACTTCCAACTGCCTACTTTATCGATGCAGATCTCATGAATTAATGAGGATGGCTTGCTGAGGATTGAGAGCATTATTCGGCTCCGAGGCTTAAATTATCGGTATTGGCTAGATTATAGCTTCCCATATCACAGTAGTGCATTTTTTATGCGAAATCCTGATGGGCAAACAGTACTGCTGTCATGCATGTCTCACTTACTCGAAAATCCGGTGCTGGGATGCGGAGTGCTAACGCTACGTTGGTGCTGACGCTTATGGGCGATCGCATTTACTCCCGTGAGTCAATCCCCAACATGATATGCCAAGATTTGGCGCAAATACTCTAGAATTAAGTTATAGACATTAAGTATAGAACTCATGGCTATCAATATCAAAAATGCTGAGGTTGATCGCTTAATCCAGAAACTACGTACACTGACTGGTCAAGGACCAACTGAGATCGTGAAGGCAGCTTTAGAACGGGAGTATCGGGAACTGCGACGAGTGCGGCGACACACCCAACTAACGGAACATTTGTCCACAATTCAGGCTAGCGTTCAGCAAAAAGCTAATGGTTTTGAGCCAGATTCACTCTACGACGAAAATGGTTTACCAAATAGTATTGCTGTCGTGCGTGTCTCACCCACTCGAAAATCTGGTAGTTGAAACACCTCTGCGGCGCTGACAACGGTTTAACATATAGATAAAATGAGAGATAATACAATGTATGAATGCACCAATCAAACTCGCGATTCGGAAAGATTTTAAATATTGCTCGCTTTATTGCTTTATTCCCAGTTAGCAACACAACTGATACTGATTACAATTTGATTTTAGAGGGTTATTCTATTCCCATTAATTTAGAGCCAACAGATGCTGATGCTCTCAAAAAGATACTTCAATTAGAGTTCTTTTAACATTTAATTATATCCTTTTATCCGGTGAAATGGTTCTAGGTTGTTTTCTTCATTAACTACTTATCTAGACCAACTCAACCGGATCTAGAGTGGTGAAGATTGGTTAAGCTGATTTTTCCGTTAATTGTTGCACAAATGCCAAGTATTCCGGCGAGTTTAACCCAGATTGCAAAACCGCAAGTACCTTGCTCATATTCCCTGCTAAAAAATTTGGTGCGAGCAACCACAATCCAGGGAAAACCTGACTTTTCAAAACTCCATCAGCATCGGGGAGCAGAGGTACATACTCTCCTTCTCGCAGACAAAACCAATCCAACTTATTCTCAAAAGTCTGCCAGACAATATACTCAAGTACACCATTACGACGATAAACCTGTTTTTTGTCAAATAGATCCTTCGCCGCACTACTAGCAGCTATCTCCACCACCAATTCTGGTGATCCCTCAATATAATCGTCTTCACTTATGCAAGACTGTCCACCAAACGCTTCCTCCAATCGCATCAATGCATCCGGTTGTGGTTCATTATCCAAATCTAACCGCACGGTGGCGTTGTCATTCAAATCGACACCAGGCGTAGCCAACCAGTAAACTGACAACCAAGCCATCATCAATGCATGAGGTCTACCATGACTTCTAGAACGGACGGGTGACGCCACGTATACTACTCCTTCAATTAATTCAGCTTGTTTGTAGGACGAGGCTGTATAGCGACGCTCGAACTCATGGCGCGACAGGCGATCGCCACTCTCCAAA
>JBBQRU010000219.1:0-6223 GCA_038214545.1 Cyanophyceae cyanobacterium
GATTATAATATAATCCTGATCTTAACTGCCTTCCTTGCGTTCACGTTCGCGCAGCGTGTCCCCTTGGGACTCAGTGGCGGCTGACCCATCGCAATTCTCCGCTTTTTCAGGAATGGAAGATAAAGTAAGCCATAACAGCAAAAAGTTACTCCAGAAAGGAATCAAAAAGTATGATCAGTGGACTTAGAGAACTTATTGATCAACCTGAAATAGCTCATATTCAGGACCCAGAGGAGACATTTATTACGAATGGTGTAGATTGGCAAACCTATGAGGTACTGTTAGCCAAACTGGAAGATAATTCTCATTACCGCGTCACTTACTTGGATGGGAGCTTAGAGATTGTGTCTCCATCATTCAGACATGAAAAAATCAAAAAACGTTTGGCTACTCTGCTCGAATTGTACCTCTTGAAGAAGCAGATAAAACATACTCCTATGGGAAGTACCACACTCAGAAATCGACTAAAAAGAGCTGGGGCAGAACCAGATGAGTGCTACTGCATTGGTGAAGAAAAAGACATCCCAGACCTAGCTATTGAAATAATTATTACCAGTGGCAGCGTCAACAAACTAGAAACTTACCGACGTTTAGGAGTGAAGGAAGTTTGGTTTTGGGACAGTAATCGGCTGAAAATATACCATCTACGTGAAGAAACACCATTAAAGTTTTTGTTAACCTATGGCTACGAACAGGTTAATACAAGTGAATTGTTGCCAGAACTTAATATTTCTTTAATGTCAGAATGCACCTTAATTTCCGACCAACTTCAAGCGCTGAGTGAATTTGAGCAACGAATTATTTAACAATATCCCCGTTGCTGCCACTCAGCATCAGGCAACAAGGAGGGGATAAGAAACGCCGGCATTTACGCGAATTTCTTGGAGACGCTGAAGAATTTGGCTAGTTACACTCATGACTACGGCAACCAAAAATTAGGCAAAATAGACTTACCTAATTGACGTACTGTTTTGTTGAGCGATCGCAGTCCTTGAATATGTGGTTCATCGGCTTCAACGGGCAAAATCTCGGCTTTGCGACCTTGTCCCAAAAGTGAAGTGACTAAATTTGCCGCTTCTAACCCAGTCACATATGCCTTTTCCTGCGACCAAGAACCATGATTAGTCACAATCCAATCACCACTCATAAATATATTCTCAAAACTCGTCTTGGCTGATAACATATGCTGATAACTGCCTGGGGCAAAGTGAGTCACGGCATTTGGTAGGCGGATGACACTGCTATCCATGACTTTGGCTTCTCGAAACGCAGGGATACAAGTTGCTAAGTCGCGCTTTACCAAATTGACAATTTCGTCATCACTCAAAGGTAATAACTGATTAGCGTGATAAAAATCAGCTTCGATGACTGAACCTGGTTCATGACGATACTCATCATGCAACGCATTCAAATCAAAAAATGTCCATCCGGTTGTAGCGTCAAAGCCAAAACAAGCATTAGAAGGACGAGGAATGTCAATCTTGCGGTCAAACCACAGGCGAGTTGCTAACACATCCACCGCACCTAAATTACTCAAGTTGCGGAACTCCTGACGGTGTAAACTCGGACTACTAGCAACAATCTTCTTCATCCCCGTCACACCAACCGCAAAAATCACGGCATCAGCCTCAAACACCTCATCACCACAAACCACCCCAGTGGCGCGATTTCCATCCACAATCACATCAGTCACTCGCCGGTTAGCCAACACCCGTGCGCCAGCCTTCTCCATCTGTTCTACCCAAGGACGAAAAATCATTTCGCCGACAGTACCGCGACACCAAACCACATCAAAATCAGCTTGATGCGCCAGAATAAAGTAATACAGCATTCCTAAAGCCGCAGCCGCCGAACATTGTTCACCAGGCGCAAATAAACCCACCAGCAGCATCGGCTCAAAAGATTCGCGGTAAAGTCGCGCCGAAACACCAAAATCTTTGAATAATTCACGGGCGGTGACAGAATCATAACGCCGCCAAGCCTCATCAGAATTATCAAAATCAATCAAAGAAAAGAGCAGAGGTAAAGCGCTGAGGCGGTCAATTAGTGGTAAACGCTGAAATTGAGTGTAAATAAAAGTGCCTAAAGGTGTTGGTAGTCGCGGTAAGTCCTGAAAAATCGGCGAGATGACTTCTAATCCTGCAGGTGAATATTGGGAGGAACGAGTCCAAGTTGTAAAGGGGTTAATTCCTAATTGGTTGACGAGGGCAAAGATATTTCTGTAAGGATACCAGAAACCATGAATGCCCGCTTCTACCGCACGTCCACTATCTGTCTTCCAACCGGCGACTAATCCACCAGGGTAGGAACCGGCTTCGAGAAGTGTCACGTCGTAACCTTGTTGTGCTAGGTGGTAAGTCGCGCCTAATCCAGCCCAACCTGCACCAACAACAACAATTCGTTTGCGTGATTCTGACATCCTAATAGCCTCCGTTTTTTCTGTCCATCTACAAATTTACCTTTTTAGCTGTCAATATTGTTGGCTTCCCAACCAGGCGCAGAAATTCATTATATTACGAGGAACTATGATTAAATTATACTATTTGGATTGGCAGGGACATTTTAATCGCTGTTTCGTGGTCTACTAACGTAACGTGTGTTATGTCAAAAACCTGCAATCTACCCCCAAGTTTATCTCGCAAACGAGTTTTGAGGGGACTAAGTTCTAGCTTCAGGTGTGGGTTACTTATTTTGAGAACAAAGACAATTTTTATTTTGCTAGGTTGAATCGGGAAAGTATGACAGAAAGTTGGTAATTCCGCCCGGATTTCTTGACCTTGAAGAGAACCTGACCAAATAGAAGATAGTATCAATAAACTGTCTGTCACTTTATTCGTAAGCTTTTCTAACAAATAATTAGGCAATCTTTCAGCTGGAGTTAAGTGAGAATAATCTTTGATTTCTAATAACCAGAATGTTTGTTTTGCAGAATCCCACCAGCCAAAATCTATTTCTGATAAGTTTTTGCCATTTAAAGTTTTATAACTAGGACAGTCTTGGAAACGAAAACTTTCCCCATCTGGTAAAGTAATCCTCAAACCACTTTCTTCAAAAATTGGCATACTTATGCTTGTAAATCTAGCCTGACATCATCTTCATACAACTGTATGGATGCATCAATAATCGGATTATCTGGCATTCCTTCTTTCAAGTCAATAAATTCAACGCTAATATCTTCTGAACGTTCAAGACAGCACAGTTGAATACTCTCCTGATGTCTACGCGCTAATATTTCAAACTGTTTGAGCACAAAGTAACTATGAGTAGCTATATAAATTTGTACACCGACTTGACTCAGTGCAAAAAGCATCTCGCACAAGGCGATGATGGCGCGAGGATGCAAGTTTGTCTCTGGCTCATCAAGAAATAGAATTGTACCTTTCTTGATTGTTCGATTGCGGATTAATGTAGTTAATATACTAATTTTTTTAATACCCTCTGCGACCTGAGACATGTCATATGTTTCGCGTCCTCGCTTAAAAATAAATCTTTTTTTTCTACTGAAATTTCTCCTTGAAATAGCGTTTGTAATTTACCTAAAACCTCTTCTAAAGGTTTATCTAGTTTTTTGAGAGAGGTGGGAACTCTTAAAGCTTGTATCAAATCCTGATAGGTTTGGTCAAAGCCAAATATCTGGAGTTGTTCATTAATTGTCGTTATAGCCTCAAAAGCAGTAAGAACTTCTTTCGTAGGTATATACAATGCGCTTAAATCTATTTTTTCAGCTTCGCTACATTTTGTAATAGTATCTTTGGTGTCTTTTCCAAAAGAGAAGCTATATTTATCTCCTTGCATTTTTGCTTCGACATTTAAACGATTACCACTTTTGCGAACGATCTCACCAAGCTTTAGCTTGCTAGGTTGATAGACCGAAAACATTTTTTCTGATAATATTTCTTTCCAATTTTTATTATCAGAGTACGAACGCTTGGTATAGTCTTCAACGCTTTTAGCAATACAATAAAGAACTTTTAAAATATAAGTTTTGCCTGTATCATTCTCGCCAATAATAATATTAATTTTTTGATGTTTTTGCCATTCCAGCCGCGCGAAAATACCAAAATCTTCTAACAATAAATACTCAAACATTGTTTTATTACCTTCAGGTGATGTTGCTACATTTTATAAATGAGATTTAATTTATTTCTGATTTCCTAAAGCAAATTTAAAAACTAAATATAAAATGACAATTAGACTGACTACACTTCCCACCATGACGGAAAAATTAGATTCTTGATAAATTAGACGAAATAAAACCGCAGCTCCCATGACAACCTCTAATGGCTCCATTTTTGAAGAATTTAGCTTTTGCTCAAGAAAGGCTAAAAACACTCCTACTAGTGGCATTCCTATCAGTACACCTAAAATACCAAAATTGGCATACATTTCGACAATCCACGGCAGATTTATCGAAGTAATCTTGTCGTTATAATCTAAATAATGATAACGATGCCCAAACTGGTTTCCAACCATCTCTATAGGTTTGTCAGACCACAAAGCACGAGGAATGAAGCTTGTAAATAAAGGTAAGTAAGTTTCACCATTCCAGTATGGTACTAACTTTGGTGTCTTTTCCATTACATCTGAAAACAAAAGAATTTGTGCTGAACGTTCTATAGCTGGGTTAGCTGTAGAATTCTCAGAAGTTTTAACACTAGTGTTAGCCCCTTGATAATGTTTGACTGCAAGATTTATAAATAGAGAAACTTTATCTATCGGGTTCATCGGAGCAGATCTATCATTCCATGTCAACTGCCGATATTCGCTTTTCACTGGATTAAAAGCCAGATACATTAACATTGTAATAGTGATAAAAATCACTGGAATTCGTTTTCGTTCATACCAAATAATTAGGATTATATATAAACCAAGAATCATTAATTCAGCTAAAAGTCCGCTAGAAAAACGTTTAATGATTTCCAATGGGACAAATACCAATAACAGTGTTAATGCTTGATAAATTGGTAATTTGCCGCGTGACCACATAATATAAAAGGTTCCATAAGCTATATATCCAATAGGCTCTAATAATTGTCCTAAAGACGGAATTTTTTGAATGGATGGGATATATAGAAAAGCGATATGTGCTAAAAGCATGACCCAAGTTAGGTAATAAAGTCTATTTTGTGAATAGAAGTTAGGTAACTGAATCGGAGAAACTTTTTTCCATAAGGAAGATTTAGAGGTATAGAAGGCAATGTTCATACCCAGTATCCCCAGCAATACCAGCGTTAATGATTGCTCCGTCACAGTTGTCCAAGACAAGCGACCTGTAAGTTTTATATTACTAGCAAACATAGGTAAGCCAAAGCCAGTAGCGTAAAAAAGTCCTACTAATGGGAAAAAAGGTATTGGTGCTTGGTTGCGCTCTAATAGATAGTGTAGGCTAGGGAAAAGAGATATCCAAATTATACCCAACGCCAAAAGCGCTTTACCAATTGAGATATATTCCTGGTGATACTCAAACATATAAACGCTAGCCATAGCTAGAGCAGATATGATAATTAAGAACAGATTTTTAAAGTAACTTCGCTGGACAAGTTGGTTTTTGATTAGGGCAATTGGAGCATATTCTTCTGTTTGCTCATCATTGTAATCATCCATATTGTTCATTTATATAATGCTTTTTAAATTTATTATTTGCCCATGTTCTTTGTGAGCAATTTACAGTGTGGATATCGGTTTTCTGTTTTCGCGCCGCGTTACCATGTTTTCATCCAGCCCTTGATGGAAAAATTCAAGTCTCTGATTAGCCTCTAAGTCTCTGGGGTTGATGGAATTAACAATAAATGGAAATAATGCCGGAGCCTGACTAATTACACCTAAAGCTTGGGAATTAGAATCGCTGGCAATTAAAGCTGCTTCTATTAACCAGGCTGTAATTTTTCTATTATCGATTAATTGCACTAATAATGGTTGATATACACCTGTTTGCTTGGTATCTTGCAGCACCCCCCAATCAACAAAGCAGCGCAATACACGTTGAGTTGCCCGTGATACCGTTTCGCGATCGCCTAGTTGTTCTTTGATGCGTCTTTGGATGGAACCAGCGGCAAATCGTCCTTGTAACCTCAGCAACCTACCAGCGTTTTCCGCGACAATGCCAAAAAATGGGTATACAGCCATCGTCATTCCCCAATGGATAGCTAGATGTTGATGGCATGGGGTAGTCCTCAAGAGTTCCAATGCCTCGTCTCGCAATGGTTCTAGTTCTGCTGGTACT
>JBBQRU010000220.1:0-6206 GCA_038214545.1 Cyanophyceae cyanobacterium
GGGTTGAGAGATGTAAAATTCTAGTAAAAAACTATGAGAGAACTCTATTAAATGCAGTAGCAAAATTAAACCTATGCTTTGTAAGGCTTATGCTTATTAGACTTGCTGAAAATGAATAGATATCAAATGAGCTCTATAAAGATAAAGTTAGTAATAAAGACTTTAATGTGTATGTAAAAGAAGTGTTTGCTAATGTTGGGGTCGCATATATAAACAAGCGTGGTGAATCTTTCTCTAACATCCTCAGCCGCCAGTTAAAGCCAACAATTGAGAGTGATACATTACTACGATTTTGGTATGCAACTTTTTATGAGGAACCAGAAACCTCTAAGAATAGCGTTTATGAAGTTATGGAGGCAATTTTTGATGCTACAAATGATGCAACCCTCCCACTTCATAAATTATTCAATGGAGAAAAGGATTCTCCTGTTTATCATCAATTGATTTATGCTTATCGGATTTATCGCTTTGTTCAAACCAAAAAATAATCTCTATTAGAAACAAAAGAATATATTAGTCATGCGATCGAACTAATTGCTTATGGAATGTATAGACATGTAGAAGAACATTTAAGTCAAATTAACGATCTTGCTATTTTGGAAGAAGCATTTCAGTATGCTCTTAATATTGTCGATACAATTGTAAGCCGACAGTTAGGACTTTATGAACAACAAGAAAAAATATTCTCCTACAGTGGTTATTTTCGGAAAGCAAAATGCAGATTCGACTACAATCAAGAGGCTAATATTTCGGAGACTGATTCGATAATTAAAAGCCTTTTGCTGAAAATTTAATAATTATGAATAAGCCACTCTCAGAATTATTTACTATTAATCGCCGCTTCGCCCGTTCTATCAATTTAGAGCGTGATTTTGACTTAGAAGATGCTTTGCAGGGCTATATCCTGACCGATCGCTCTACCGCAGTTTTAAAACATATCCTCATCGATGCTATTAACTCTGACAGCACTTCAGCGATCACAATCACCAGTGTTTATGGAACTGGAAAGTCGGCTTTTGCTAGTTTTCTTGGTTCTTTATGCGCTGCTGAGGGCAATCCTGTTCGGAAAATGGCATTTGATATTGCCCAGAAGTCGCTAGATGATTCACAGTTTGAGGCTTTGAGTGCTAATAACCCAGCTCATGGATTCTTAAGGGCGATCGCTACTGCCCAGAGCGAACCTCTCAGTCATACAATTATTCGGGCATTGGCATTTGGAGTAAATAAATCACAGGCTATTGGCAAAAAAATAGATAGTTTTACAACTCAAATAGCTAATGGGGAAACAATTGCCAATTCAGATATTTTATCTCTACTCAAAGAAGTATTAAAAGCTGCGAAAAAACCTGTAATTCTGATCGTTGATGAATTAGGAAAAAGTTTAGAGTATGCCGTACTTCGTCAAAGAAATGATGACTTGTATCTGCTTCAACAAATTGCTGAGTTAAAGCTCTATAAATTCCAAGATAAATCTCAGCCTTTCTATTTTGTCGGAATGTTACATCAATCTTTTGCCGATTACGGGCATAGTCTCGCGACAGTGCAACGCAATGAATGGTCGAAGGTTCAAGGGCGATTCAAAGACTTTGCCTTTAGCGGACTGCCTCGGCAAATGACTAAATTGATGGGGCAAGCGATCGTCCCTTCTCCCCTGTTAAATGACTCCAAAAAGATAAATACTTGGGCTAAGAACTGGTGTAAACAGTTAATGAAGTGTGGAATTAGTGATATCTCACCTGATTTATTAGCATCTACTTATCCATTGCATCCGATCGCTGCTCTGGTATTACCGATTCTCTGTAGCAGTTATGCTCAAAGCGACCGCTCTTTGTTTAGCTTTTTAGCAAGTCCTGAAGCTCACTCTTTCCAAAATTATTTACAGGAAACTGAGTTTACTAAAGACTTTCCCCTTCTAAAGTTAGACCGTATTTATGATTACTTTGTAGAAGTGATCGGGGCGGGTTTTGGTTCTCGTCCCCAACTGCATAAGTGGGTAGAAATTCACACCTTGATTAGCAGTATGGAGCAGAAAGTCTCGACTTCAGAACTAAATTTACTTAAAACGATTGGAATATTGAACTTAGTAGATTCTGTGGGTGAGTTCAAGGCTAGTCCACAGTTAGTCAGACTGGCTCTAATTGATACTACCGTTGATACTTCTAGTGATGGCGAAGCTGAAATCAAGTTTTTGTTTAATGACTTTCCTTATAAAGGATTTATCAATCATCGTAAAGATGAGTTAAGGCTATGGGAAGGGACGGACTTTAATATCGAAGCTGAATTGAGCAATGCGATCGCTACTGAACGGGAGACTCTGGCTGAATTATTGAGTAGTTCTTTTCCTCTAAAACCATTGATCGCTCAAAGACACAGCTACCAGAAAGGTACAGTTCGTTACTTTGAAATTAAGTATGTAGATAACTTAGTAAACTGGGAAAAACTTCAATGTACTAACCCTAATTATGATGGCATGATTGCCTATTGGGTTGATTCTGTAACCTTAGCCAATTATCCTACGTTAACTGCGGAGGGAAAGCCTTTAATCATAATTACTACAGTAAATCTAGATGTGCTTAAAGCGGTAGCGGTTGAATATAAAGCATTACAAAAACTACAATCTCGTTCCGAACTAATGAATGATAAGGTGGCTAGGGGAGAAGTGGACTATCGCCTTCATCAAGCTGAATCATTACTGAGTAGAACTTTTAGAGAGACTTTCGATCATTCGCAAAGTGAATGCTGGGTATTGGGGGAGAAAGTAGCGATCGCTCGTAATCAAAAATTTAATGCAGAACTTTCTAATGCCTGTGATTTGATTTATAACCAGACTCCAGTCCTAAAAAATGAACTGATTAATAGGCGAGAACTTACTGGTCAAGCTGTTAAGGCTATGCGGATTCTAATTGAGGCGATGCTCAATCATCCTGAACATGAACGGTTGGGACTAGAAGGGTATGGACCAGAAACCAGTATTTATGAGTCAGTCCTTAAGCAGACAGGTATCCATCGCCAAGAAAATGAGGTTTTAGGATTCTATCCTCCAAATAAGCAGGATGTTATGCCATTTTGGACAGCAATCGAGAATTTTTGTTTATCGGCAGTGCAGAAATCTGTGACCATAGACAAGCTATATCAAGAACTAGAAGCTCCCCCCTATGGAGTAAAACGGGGCTTAATTCCGCTTTTATTAGCATCGGTACTGCTCTATCACAATGACGATGTAAGTATTTATAAAGATGGCGTGTTTATTCCTGTCCTGGGTTCTGAACATTTTGAGCTATTAGTCAAGCACCCTCAGAGATTTGCAGTGCGGTATTTTGAAATTATCGGTGTGCGATCGCAGGTTTTCCGTGAGTTAGAAACGATTCTTAAGTCACAAAATCCTAAAAAAATTGATCCTAAAGTGCGAAATGTGACCATGCTATCGGTTGTAAAACCTTTATTCCAGTTTGCCAAGAACTTACCTACCTATACCGCTAACACTAAACGCATTAGCCAAGAAGCAGTAGCAGTAGTACAGGCTTTGCAGAAAGCGCAAGAACCTGATGAGCTTATCTTTAATTCTCTACCTGCTGCCTGTGGGATGGAGCCTATTTATAATCGAGAAAGTGAGGATGGAGCGATAATTGCGAAAGAGTTCAAGAGCAAATTAGTAAAGGTATTACATGAGATTCAAACTGCTTACGATTCACTTCTTGCCTATTGCTATGACCTTTTATACGATGCTTTTGGCGTGACAAGTAGTAAAGAGGTATTGAGAGAAGACTTACGAGTTAGAGCAAGTTATTTAACGGATGCTTGCTTAGAGCGGACTTTAAAGCGATTTACCTTGGCTGCTGCGGAAAAAAATAGCGAAGCTAAAACTTGGCTGGAGTCATTGCTGATGATTGTCTCTGATAAACCTGCAGAGTCATGGATAGATAATGATGCGATCGCCTTTGAATCTAAGCTATCGGACTTGGCGCGGCGATTTATTAACCTTGAAGCATTGCAAAAAGGGATGGCAGCATCAAAAAATAAAGGATTTGATGCCCGCAGGATGACGATCGCTCGTCCTGATGGTCATGAAGTTCACCAGTTGTTTTGGATCGACCCTGATGATATGCCATTGCTCAAATCAGAAGCTACTAAAATCCTTGAGAATTCAATATTTCAAGGTAATGAGAGATTGCAACAGGGGTTGATTGCTATACTGACAGAGACGATGTTAGTCGCTCAAACTTCAGAGGGCATAGTTCCAATTACAGGTAAAAGTCATGGTTCAAGTCTTATCAAAAACGGATAATCAACAACATTTTGTCAATAAATACCTGATATGGGAGCAAAACTTAAAATGACACAAATAGTTACGGCTAAGGCAAATCTATACGATCGCGATCTTAATTTATGGCTAGAGACAGCGATCGCACAGTTAGAAAATAATGATTTTTATAATCTGGATACTAAAAACTTAATAGAGGAGCTACAGGGTTTGGCAGGTAGGGACAGGCGTGAATTAGAAAGTAGGCTTGAAACGCTACTCGCGCATATTTTAAAGCGATGTTATGTCGTTATGCCAGAATGCTCCAGAGGATGGGAGGTAACAATAATGCATCAGCGTAATGAACTAAGAAAAATTCTCCGACAATCACCAAGTCTTAAGCGTCATTTTCATGAGGTCTTTGATGAATGCTATGAAAATGCTCGGGAGCTTCTAAGGACTGAATATCCCGATACAGGTTTTGCGATCGCATGGCAGTTTGAACAGGATATAGATATGGTGCTGAGTGCCAAATTTTGGAGCAAATAACCTGATCGCTAGACAGTTGAACAGATGTTAAGTTAGATTCCTTGAATAATCAAGCTTTGACCTGTAAGATTTAGGCTGAGAGCATAATTAACCTTGACCAAAACCTCGCGCTGTGGATATAGAGCAACAAATTTTAGAAATATTAAGGCAACTATCGCCTAACGAGCAGCTACAGGTGCAAACTTTTGTAGAGGCTTTGATCTCTAATAGATTGCCTCAAGTAATGAATGAGCCATTAACGGAGGAGAAAATAACCCACAAGCAAAAAAGTCGTACCATTGCTCAGGCAATTTTAGAGGTAATGCAGGAAACCAACCGCCCCATGTCTTCCCAAGAGATTTGTCAATCAATCTTAGGTAAGCAGCTTTACCATTTCAACACTAATGATACTCACGGTATGGTCTATAACTCACTGTGGAAGCATAGTGTTAATAAATTAGGTAAAACATCTTCACCTAACAAGCACTTTATCCAAGATGGTAAATATTGGATTATTGCAAGTTCAATCAATACTGATAAGGATTATCCAATCACAGAAGATGCTAAAGAAATCTCAATGAGAGAATTAGAAGAGTCTATCTATGAATATTTTCTGATGGCAGAGTTTGAAGAGGATATTCAACTATGACTAGACATATCCTAGGACTCTCAGGAGGCAAAGATAGTACGGCTCTAGCAATCTTAATGCGTGAAGAGATTCCGCAAATGGAATATTTCTTTTGTGATACAGGAAAGGAACTTCCCGAAACCTACGAATATTTAGAACGTATCAAGGCACGTTTAGGAATCAAGATTGAATACCTTAATTCTGAAAGAGATTTCGATCATTGGCTTGAAGTTTATAATGGTGTGCTGCCATCTCCAAGAGTACGTTGGTGTACTAGAGCATTAAAGATAGAGCCTTTAGAGAAATTTGTAGGTGATGATGAAGCTATAAGTTATATAGGAATTCGTGCAGATGAACAGCGTGAGGGATATCAAGTAAAATCTAAAATAACTCCTGTTTATCCATTTATAGAAAGAAAGTTAGTAAAAGCTGATATTCTTCGGATTCTTGATGAGAGTGGGATTGGGATGCCTAATTATTATCAATGGCGAAGTCGGTCGGGATGCTTTTTTTGTTTCTTTCAGCGTAAGCATGAATGGGTAAGGCTCTCTGAGGAACATCCTGATTTGTTTGCTCAAGCACTGGAGTATGAACAGAATCACATTGATGGTAGAACCTACACATGGACACAAGGCGAGACCTTATTAGAGTTAATCTCTCGGAAAGATGAAATTATTGCCGAACACGAAAAAGCAGCATTGAGAGAGAAAAAGTTACAGCCCCATCAAACATTAGCCGAAGTATTAGAATCAGTATTAGACGATGAAGACGATCAGATGCCCTGTTTAGCCTGCCACTTATAGCGATAAG
>JBBQRU010000221.1:0-6159 GCA_038214545.1 Cyanophyceae cyanobacterium
TTAATTGCCATTACTGAAAAGAAGTCGGCTGTAGTAGGTATTAAAAAAAAATCACTAATCATTAATATATTTTGATTGAGTGCTCCTAAGCTTGGACTCATATCAATAAGCATATAGTCAGCGTTGTATTTTTTGGCAGTCTTATCAAGCAAATCATTTATCGAACCCGGAATATTTCTCAGAGCTTGAATAGAGCCAGTCAACTCCTGAGCAATACCTAATGTTACCTCATATTCAGCTAACCCTACATTACCAGGTAATAAAAATAAACCTTCTTGTCCAGGAACCTGAATACAATTTACTGCTTCAATCGCTCTTGGTTGTGATTCAAATGCCGGAGCTAACCCTGATTTTATATCTGGGGCGTTCTGATATATCGCTTCTATTCTTGCTTCATCTTCTTCGGTTTCTTCTCCCAGAATCATTCCTGTGAGGTTACATTGTGGATCAGTGTCTACTAAGACAACTGTATTACCTTTTGAAGCAAGCATCCAGCCTAGGTTAAAGGCTGTTGTAGTCTTACTGACTCCACCTTTGTGATTAAATAGGGCGATTTTCTGAACCATATAATTATGCCTTTTAAATCTACGATTGTTGGTTCTATTTTAGCGTGAAGATAGCTTCGCGCTCCCTCACGGTACGCTTTTATTCATTCAATGCCAAAACTCACCCCGGCATTATTTAAGGGTGAGTAATATTTGATATTGAGATGGCAACTCTGATTTATGCTTGCATCTGCTTTAGCACCTGCTTAATGGTATCTGCTGGTACTTGGTCAGTGACTGTCACTGTACCTATTTGCGTCGGGAGAACAAATCGTACTTTACCGGCGAGAACTTTTTTATCAGATTGCAAAGCATCAACGATCGCGTCAATATCAACACCGCTAGGTAACTGAGTTGGTAAACCTGCTTTTTGAATTAAAGCATTTTGCCGATCGCACTCCCCTTGCTGCCACATCTGTAATTCCACGGCAATTTTTCCAGCTGCAACCATACCAATTGCTACAGCTTCACCATGATTCACCAACCGATAACCTGTCAAACTTTCTACAGCATGACCAATAGTATGACCATAATTCAAAATCGCCCGTAGTCCGCCTTCTCTTTCATCCTTACTCACCACATCAGCTTTCGCTTGACAGGAACGGTTGAGAATTTGTGACAAAAAACCATCAGGAAGATACCGCAGTTGGTCTAAGCGCTTGCATGCTTCCATCTGGGCAAATAACTCGGCATCCCAAATCACACCGTACTTAATTACCTCAGCCATCCCGGCGCGAAACTCTCGCATGGGTAGAGTTTTTAAGACTTCTGGGTCAATTAAAACTAATCGCGGTTGATGAAAGGCACCAATCAGATTTTTACCTTGAGGATGATTGACACCAGTTTTACCACCAATCGAGGCATCTACCATTGCTAACAGAGTGGTAGGTACTTGCACAAAGTTAATTCCTCGTAGCCAGGATGCGGCAGCAAAGCCAGTCATGTCACCGACAACGCCACCACCTAAAGCCACCAAAGTTGAACTGCGTTCTAGACGATTTGCCAGGGCACCATCGAAGATTTTTTGCACTGAGTTCAGATTTTTGTAGCGTTCACCCGGCTGGAGAGTAACTTCAGCCACTTCAAACCCCGCCGCTTTGATCGAATTGGTCGCCCGTGCGCCGAAATGTTTAAAAATTGTCGGGTTAGAAACCAGTAAAACTTTCTGCCCTAACTTTAACTTTGCCATGTCCGAACCGAGTTGATCTAGACCAGCAGGTGCGATCGCGATCTCGTAAGACTGCTGCGGTAGATTTACATTAATCACAGAAGACATTGCCAACAACCCCAAATAAGCGCCCGTGGGCTGTATTCTAGCGCAGTAAGTGTTTCAATATATTTAATGACACTCTTGGGAAACGAAAAAATGTTTGGTGTAATTGCTTATATCGGCGGATTGGGTTTATTTTTCGGTTTGGCTGTGGGTCTGCTTTTCGGTCTACGTGCAGTCAAGTTGATTTAGTATATACCGCACTCGTTCCTTGGCTCTGCCAGGGGGCGAGGCAGAAGTAAATGGAAATATATCGGTTTGAGGATATTAATCAGTTTTACGAGCGATCGCACAACTACTTACTGAGTGATGAAGCGCACCATTGCTTGTTGCTGCGAATTATTCACGGCTTAATTCACAGTCCTGAACGTTACGAATTTCCGGCATATTTAGCTTTAGTTGAGGCAAATGGCGCGATCATCGCAGTCGCCGTGAGAACACCACCTTATAAATTAGTCATCTCCCAAGTCAAAGATTTTGCCGCGCTACAGGTGATTGCGGAAGATTTGCACAACCAGCAAGCTTTATTACCTGGTGTCAGCGGTTTAGTTGAGGAAGCTCAAGCTTTTGCCGAGATATGGCAAAGGTTAACTGGTACAACCTACACCTCAGGTATACAGATGCGGATTCACCAACTCAGTCAGGTGCAACCAACAGCGAAAGCAAGTGGTTATTTGCGACATGCAGATGTCGGCGACCTTGATTTGGTGCTGGAGTGGTTTGAAGCCTTTTTCCTGGAAGCCCTAGGATTTGTCGAGGAAGATCTTCAACGATTGGTTAGTTTGCAATTGAGTAAAAAAATCATCTATCTTTGGGAGGACATTGTCCCTGTATCAATAGCTAGCGGGAAAATATCAACGCCAAATGGCGGATGGATTGGACCAGTATATACGCCCGTGGAGTATCGCCAAAAGGGTTACGCTACCTCTTGTGTGGCGGCATTAAGCCAAGCTTTGCTAGACCAAGGATGTAAAGATTGCTTTTTATTTACTGATATCGCAAATCCGACATCTAATCACATTTATCAAACTATCGGTTATCAGCCGGTATGTGATTGGCATGATTATGCGTTTGAGAACTTGTCATGTTAATAATTTAAGGGTAAATATTGAATGCACTCAAAATTATAGTCATGCATATTGAAAAGCTGCACATTCAAAATTTTAGAGGATTGCCGGAAATTATTCTGAACTTTCCGGAAACCAACTTAGCTATATTTATTGGTATAAACGGTGCAGGCAAGTCATCTATTTTAGATTGCGTAGCGATAATGTTAGCTCAATTTGTAGCTAGACTCCGCAATAGTAAAAAATTAGAATTGAGGTTTACAGAAAATGATATAAATGTTAATTCCAATTCTACTGATAATACTATAACTATTTTAACAGGACAGAAAGAAAAGTTATCTTGGAAGATGGTGCAAGAACGTACATATACACAAACCCAAAGTAACTATAGTGAGATTAATGATTATATTAAACGCTTACAAGACAGTTTAAAATCAAATTCTGATTTTAACTTGCCAGTAATGGCTTATTATCAAACTCAAAGAATGGTTTTAAAAAATCCGTACATATTTAAAAGCCAGGGCAGCAATAAAGTCAAAAAAGAAGTGCATTATCAATTGTCTGCTTATGAAAAAGCTTTCTCTACAGGAGTCAATGATTTTCACTCCTTTTTTGATTGGTTTAAAGAAGAAGAAGATTATGAAAATGAAATTAGATTAAGGAATGATGCTGATTACAAAAGTCCAAAATTACAAATTGTCAGAAGAGCTATTTTAAAATTTTTAGAGATATTTTCTAATAGTCAGTTCTCTAATTTACGGGTAGTTAGGTCAAAAACAGACAGGGAGTTTTATTCTGACCAAGTTTCCAGTCAACCTTCATTGACTATTACAAAAAATAATCAAGATTTCAGGTTAGAGCAACTCTCTGACGGAGAAAAAATGTTATTGATGTTAGTCACAGACTTAGCAAGGCGATTAGCGATCGCTAACCCAAGTTCTCATGATGCGTTGTCAGGTGAAGGAATAGTTTTAATTGATGAAGTAGACCTGCATTTACATCCCCAGTGGCAAAGGACTGTAATTCGCAGTCTGACACAAACCTTTCCCAACTGTCAATTTATTGTGACGACTCATTCGCCGCAGGTATTGAGCGGAGTTAAAAGAGAAAATGTATTTATTTTAGAAAATTCTCAGCTAGTCGAGAATACACCTTACACTTATGGCAAAGATAGTAACTCTATTTTATACGAATTAATGAATGTAAAAGAAAGACCAGACGAAGTGCAGCAGCAGATAAATCATTGTTTTAAATTAATAAATGATGGTAGTTTAGAAGCAGCTAAGTCGGCTTTAAATCAATTATCTAATTTACTTGGTGAGAGTGATTCAGAAGTAGTTCGCGCTCAGACAATTATTAGCTTTTTAGAAGAAGAAATAATCGAATAGATAATATGAAGCGTTTTGTCAAGGGTCGAGAACCCCAGTCATTACTTGAGCATCGTCTCAAATCTTTTACTGACTATAATAATTATCCTTACAAAGATGAATTACGAGCATCTTTATTAACTGAGCAAGGATATATTTGCTGCTACTGTATGCAACGCATTAGTGCTGACCGAATGAAAATTGAACATTGGCGATCGCAAGATGAATATCCACAATTTCAATTAGATTACAATAATTTACTTGGTGCTTGTCAAGGTGGTCAAGGTTCGCCAAGTCACTTGCAACATTGTGATACAAAGAAGGGCAATACAGAAATTACTATCAATCCTCTGAATAATCATAGAAATTGCGAAGACCTAATTAAATATCTTGCCATAGGGAAAATTTATTCTGATGATGAAACTATAGATAAAGACTTAAATGATGTTTTGAATCTTAATATGCAAACTTTAGTTAATAATCGAAAAGAAGTTTTAGAGCTTGTACTTAAACAGCTAAAGAGTGAATATTCCCAGGGCAATTGGACAGTAGCAATTTTAAATAAAAAAATTCAACAGTGGACTAATAGACAAACGGATGGAAGATATAAGCCTTATTGTCAAATAGTTATTTATCATCTTCAAAAGAAATTATCTAAGTATATATAAGGAGAATAACGCTCATCACCTTTGACAAATCTTGCCATGCTGCTTCTTCTGATTTCAGCCAATCTTTTTGTAATGAAGATTCACTAATACGGGTTATTCCTAATTCTTCTTCTTGGTGCTTATTTTGCAAAAATTGAATAAAATATAAGACCTCTTTTAAGAGAGGTTCCGGTAATTTTTCAATTTCTTGCAGCAGTTGTTCTTTAATTGTCATGGTAGATGCCTTAATTGCAATTTGATGCATGGAAAAAAAGGGCGGGGGAGTAGAGTCATCAAGGCAAGAATTTTAATTTTCCCGATCTTTCCGAGTCTCCCCCCCAAGATGCACCTCAGGAAAAGTTATCTTCCTGGATTTACAGGAGTTGGAAAAGTTAGGGGACTGTTACCGGGATTCACCTGAGTTGGGTAAGGCGAATTCTGGTTGACACCGGGATTCATCTGAGTTGGATAAGGTGAATTCTGATTGACACTGGGATTCACCTGAGGAGTATTTAAGTTAGGAGGTTGGTCACTACCAGGATTGCCTGGGGCTGGAGTAGTGGGGACATATGGCGAGACTTGACCTGAGGAGGCACCGACTGGGACAAACGATGGTAAGTAGTTAGCAGCACGTTCACCGGCATTGCTACAGGCATCCAGCGCCTGATTAGAGGCAAAATCAAGCTCTCTACGGATACCAACTACACACTGAGCAAATTGTACCGGCAATAAACTGCGCCGACAGTAACCGAGAACTGCTGGGTTAGCAAGTTCCTTTGTGTAATAAATAATACCAGCTACGCAGCTAGATAAATCGGATGGACGGCGGGCTTGAGTGCAAGAAGAAAGAATTTCATTTGTAGCCAGTTGGGTTTGTTTCTTAATCTTGACAACACAACCAGCTAAATCTTGCGGACGCAAAGCATCAGCACAGGAACTTGCCGATGTTTCCACAGAAACGCCTACACTTTTGAGTCTGCCAGCACAAGCACGATAGTCATTGTCGTATGTAGCTGTGATAGCTGTACTTGGTAAACTCATTCCTAAAAGCCCAAACGCCGCCAGGACGGGGGAAATCCAGTAAATTGAACTTTTAATTTGGCGTTGGCTCCGCTGAAAAATCATATTTCTACTCCTCGCAGTTAACATTTATGTCCTATTAGATTTATACTGGTATTTTTGGCTGAAGTTTAAAGAGAATTAGATCAAGGAAACTCATGTCCCGATACAGAGGGCCACGCCTCAGAATTATCCGTCGCCTAG
>JBBQRU010000222.1:0-6059 GCA_038214545.1 Cyanophyceae cyanobacterium
GGCGAGCCATAAAATATGCCGCTATCTGCCAAAAATAATAATGAATCTGCATTGCACCACTTTGCCCCAACTTCCAAATCCCACCGATAATTGGCGTGGTGAAGTAGACAAAATGCATATTCGGGACTGGATTGCGGGCTAATTCTGCCTCAATCACATCTTTGCTCTCATCAGGACGAGTTAGTACCCAAACTTCATGGTGCTTAGCAATCTCTCGCACCACATTCCAACCCACCCCAGGCTCGGAACCTCTACCAGGTTCGCACGAGTAAGCAGACAAAAGAACTTTCATACTTTAAGTATCTCTCCTAATTTGCAAGTTTTCGCGGAACAGATGAGCAAACAATTATGCTATGACAGTTAGTGGATGCTTTAATTTCCTGATTTCACCAGTAATGATGTGTAGAAATCTAAATACTGCTTGCTAATATTTAAATAATGAAAATCCCAAGCCCGATGACGCGATTGTTCTTGATAATATTTCTTTAAAATAGGATCGCTGATCAGTTTCACAATCGCTTCTGTCAAAGCCTTT
This sequence comes from Cyanophyceae cyanobacterium, assembly GCA_038214545.1. Classification (GTDB taxonomy): domain Bacteria; phylum Cyanobacteriota; class Cyanobacteriia; order Cyanobacteriales; family Nostocaceae; genus JBBQRU01. Next base: position 536 of record JBBQRU010000222.1, read on the forward strand.
TCATCACCGTTCGGTACGATCATCCCATACTTGCCATAATCAACAAGATCTTTCGATCCGCCTGGTGCATCATTGACGATAATCGGTGCGCCAGAAGCAAGTGCTTCCTCTACAGCTACTGGACATCCTTCCCAAGCTGAAGCTAATACAAATACATCGCAAGCGGACATGTAACTGCATGGATTAGAAACATATCCCGGCATTGCCACATGCTCTTCTATTTGGAGTTCCCTACATAAATTTTCTAACTCTGGTTTCAAAGGTCCCTTACCCAAAATTAATAGTCTGGCAGGCATCACATTCAAAACTTGGGCAAAAGCACGAATTAGAACATCCAGTTGTTTCTGTTTTGCTAAGCGAGCCGCTGTCAAAATTACTGGAATCTCCTTATTTTGAAACCAAGGATGATCTACAGGTTCCTTTGCTCGCTGTTGTGCCTTTTCTACATCCAGGGGATTGGGAATAAACTTCATTGGGATGTTACGTGAGACTTTTACTTCCTTTATTAAATCAGTAATCACATCTTTTCCTACAGCAATTAGACCGTGACCGTAGGGATACGAATGACGCATCAAAACTGGCAAGTACTTGAGCTTGAGATTATTTTTATGCTCGATTCCTGCTTCCAAACTGATGATGTTTTGTTCTACCATAATTACCTTGGTATCAACGCCCGCCAACATGCGTGCCCAGATAGCAATCACATTAAAGTACCAAGGCATAGGAAAGATTACATCAGGCTTATGCTCTCGCAAATAACGCACAAGTTTCATTAGAGAATAAGTTGCCGGACCAGCATTCAAACTAATGACATTAATGTCGGGAAAATTAGCCTTCTCTTCATCAGTTGCATTTAAAACTACTAGATCACATTGGCTAACTCCTAGTTCCTTGAAACCTTGAATTAAACTACTAGAAATGTGTGCGAATGTACCATTCTCGATGCTATGAGTAAAAATGGCTATTTTTTTGGCAATCATGTTTTTATCTCCTATGCTTGACTATGAATTAACTAGTAATGATGTGTAAAAATCCAAATACTGTTTACTAATATTTAAATAATTAAAATCCCTAGCCCGATGACGCGCTTGTTCTTGATAATATTTCTTTAAAACAGGATCGCTGATCAGTTTCACAATCGCTTCTGCCAAAGCCTTTTCATCACCATTCGCTACCATCATTCCATACTTGCCATAATCGACAAGATCTTTTGATCCCCCTGGCGCATCATTCACAATAATCGGCGCACCAGAAGCAAGTGCTTCTTCTATGGCGATGGGACACCCTTCCCAAGCAGAGGCTAGTACAAAGGCATCACAGACAGACATAAAACTGCATGGATTAGAAACGTATCCCGGCATGGCAACATATTCTTCTATTTGCAGTTCTTTACACAAACTTTCCAACTCTGGTTTTAAAGCACCTTTACCCAAAATTAATAACCTCGCAGGCATCACATCCAAAACTCTAGCAAAAGCACGGATGAGAACGTCAAGTTGTTTTTGTTTTGCTAAACGAGCTGCTGTCAAAATCACCGGAATATCCTGGTTTTGAAACCAAGGATGATCTACAGGTTCTTGCGATCGCTTTTCTACCAAATCGACATCCAGTGGGTTGGCAATAGCCTTCATGGGAATTTTTGGCGAGATTTTCACCTCTTTGACTAAATCGGTAATGACATCTTGCGCGACAGCAATTATTCCGTGACCGTGAGGATAAGAATGACGCATCAAAAATGGCAAGTATTTGAGTTTGAGATTATTTTTATGCTCAATTTCTGCTTCCAGGCTGATGATATTATGTTCTCCCATAATCACCTTGGTATTTGTACCTGCTAAAACGCGTGCCCAAATGGCAATAACATTGAAATACCAAGGCATGGGAAAGATGGCATCTGGCTGATGTTCTCGTAAATATCGAACTAACTTCATCAGAGAATAAGTTGCCGGTCCTGCATCTAAACTGATGACATTAATGTCAGGAAAATTAGCTTTTTCTTCCTGTGTAGCATTTAACACTACTAGGTCACACTGAGTTACGCCTAAATCCTTAAATCCTCGGATGAGGTTAGTGGCGATATGAGTAAATGTGCCGTTTTCAACGCTATGGATAAAGATGGCGACTTTTTTAGGGTTCATATATTTTTATTTATTCATGGCGATTTCTACGACTTTAGTCAAAGACTGGGAGACAAGTTCGGGAGTGTGATTAGCCATAATTTTCTGGGAGTTATCTCCCATAGCCGGAATCTGATTAAGGTTATTCATAAACCACAGCATCAATTCCGCCAATTTTTCTGGTTGGTGAGGGTCAAATACATAACCATTCTCACCATCAACGATCATTTCTGCGGTACCTGCCCATCGAGAACATAACACTGGTTTACCAAACAGCATTGCTTCTAGTACCACCATACCCCATGTATCTTCTAATGTAGGTAGAACAAAGACATCCGCTTGTTGAAAATAAGTACCTAAAGAGTCATAATCTACTTTTCCCAACAACTTGACACAATCTGTTAAATTATGAGTTTGACAAAAAGCTTCTAGTTCCGCTCTTTCCGGCCCATCACCTGCAACTATTAATGTATAGTCGTTGTAACCCTGCTTTTGTAGTAGAGCACAAGCTTCTAAAAGGAAGTTAACTCCCTTTCTTCTGACTAAATGTCCGACAAAGAAAAATATTGGTCGTTTTGATGCTGATTTTTCTGTCTGAGGATTGTTTTTACCTAACAAAGAGGTTTGATCGGGAACCTCATACGGCATAGCAAAAACCCGGCTTTCATCTGCGTGTAAAAATTCAGTTAAGTAATCTTTTCCGACTTTGCTATTAGTAATATAAGCATCTGCTGCCTTCACCATTGCTCGGCGGAGAAATGTACGTAATGCTGAGTTTCGGTAATCTACACTTGGTGAACTACCTTCGTAAGTCAGAATTACCCGCCACCGACCTAATGGCTTCAAAAGTAAAACGAAGATAGTCCATATCCGAAAAGAATCTGCAAATATAACATCTGGTTTAAATTGGAGTAACTTACCAATAATTTTCGGAGACAAGTAAGTAAAACCAGTGCCGTATCCTGTTGATGTCTGGCTTGATTCTAAGTAGTTCATCTTACCTACTTCTTCAATGGGAAATGAATTTTCAAAGCCATGAGCAAATCCCGGCCACAGTCCAGTGAATATTTTTGTTTTGGGAAAGAGTTTAGTAAAATTACTTAATACAGGATGCCAGTAAAACCAAGCTACTGGAAGTACCCAGGCGACGCGAAGATCGTTGATGTTTTTCATTTTCAGGTTTTTATAGGTGTTCAAATATTTTCTGAGCAAATTTATCAGCAGAATTTTCTGTAGCGAAAGCAGCCATTTTCACTTCATCGCCCAGATTATCTGGAGATTCCGTCAAAAATCTGGTTAATCCTTGAGCTATTTCGTTCTTGTCAGTCGAGTCAACTGCGATACCTAAGCTGTAACGTTGAACAATCTCTCCCATCAGACCATAATTGGAACTGAGAACTGGTTTTTGGGTAGCCGCAGCTAATAATAGAATTCCACTCATCCCAATATGCTTTTGGTAAGGGGCGAGTATAACATCTGATAAGTGAAAATACGCGTGAACATCTGTCTCTGGAACAAATTCGTAGTGAGTCACAATTTGTATGGGTAGAGACTGACGCAGTTTGGCTATTTGAAATTCTAAGGGTGCTCTTTCTATTGGGTCTGCTTCTCCCACAAATAACAGACAAAGTTTTTGGCAAAGTTCTGGTGGTAATATTTCTACAGCTTCTAGTAGTTGACGAACTCCTTTACGGCGATCGGTTAAAGATCCAAACAAGAGAAATACCTGTCTATCAGGATCAATTCCTAAACTTTCTCGGAATTGATGCAAATTAAATTCTGAACTATGGGATATTTGCACTGGGTCAGGTAAATGTAGTGCTTTGACCTGACTGTGAAATTTATCAATGTAGGAACTGACAAAAGGGTCTAGGCAAAATAAAGTTCGTAGTTGACGATTTTGTAGAATGCGCGATAGAGCAAATTTCTCTCGCCACTCCTGTAGGGTAGCTTTCCGAGAGGGCTGATAGTTAGCGAAGTTCCGGTAATGAAATGTGGGCTTGAAATAGATCCCCGAAAATGGGCAGGGTAACGAAGCTCCCAACATTAAAGGATAATCACATGTATCAAAATACATAACTAAACAGTGTGTCGCATCTATTGCAGCAGCGTACTTTTGCAGTAAATGCCACTCTTGAAAAGAGCGAATAGCTCGATTAGCACTGTTATTTCGAGGTTTTAGGGCAACGACTTCTGCTTCTGTAATTGCAATAAAATTAATATTTTTTTGTGGATTGCTGATAGCTATATTGACAACATCAGAGTGTTGCTGTAAGAATTTAGGTAAAACGAGAATATCCAATTTTCCCGAAAGTTCTTGTTGACACCAATAATTAAGCAGATGTTGAATATAGGCTGCATGATGACCGCCAACGGAGAGATCGAATAGCAGTAGCTTGCGATTTGAGGGTGCCTCAGGTGTATACATTTAAGTATAAATATTAATTTAATTACAAAATATCCCGATAGTAGAGCACTCAGCTTGAGATTCGCTGATATGACAGCGTTATTCTCTAAGTAAATATACAGAAGCAAAACTTAAAAAGCTGTTCCCGATATTACATTAAACAAAACCAGTGCGATTTTGCCTATTGATTCCCTCTGTATATTAATCACCACTTAAAAATGCTGCCAGGAAACACTAGATATCTTTACACAGTCTTTAACTTAGTGGCTGCATTCTTTTTACAGGCTATACATATAAAGACAACGTAAAATAACAGAAAGAGGCACCCTGTCAAATGTAAATGTGCCTAGAGTGCGGTTGCAAATACCAGCTATTTCTGGAATGACAATTTAATATTTAGTTCCTCTCATCTCCATATGAGATGGCACGTCATTATTCCTAAATTTTGCCTCTGCCCAATTACGGAAGTAACGCAGATGCTCTTTAGCTTGCTCCAACATACTTTTTTTCCATACAAAAATATTTGGGTTAAAAGAAGCCTTTCGTGCGTCGATTGTCTGCCTACCGAACTGACTATAACCTTCTGGTATATAGTGGGCCGTGAAAGATTTTCTGGAATGCAGTGGATTTGAATTTTGGAAAGCTCCGTGAACTAAAAACGGATGCCATAGTAAAATACTGCCTTTTTCTAGAGGCATTGGCTGCGGACGATAGTTCTTTTCGTCAATCAGCCGTTGCATTTTCGCAACATATTCTTTATGGTCGGCAAATTTTGAACCGAGCTGACCGCTGATTACAGGTCCTTTATGGCTCTTGGGAACTACGAAAAAAGGTCCAGCATCGATTTCGATTGTCTCAAGTGCAAACCAACAAGCAATTAAGTTACCTGCTGGCTCAGTATCAAGATAATAGTGATCTTGATGAGCAACTGTGCCCGTAGACTTATCAAAAAACATTGTTTGCCAAACGGTATGCTGCTGACGCTCTGTAATTGTTGTTA
>JBBQRU010000223.1:0-6031 GCA_038214545.1 Cyanophyceae cyanobacterium
TTGAAGGCTTCGTTATCTAGTTCTGTTAACCAAGATTCGTCACTCCCGACAACTGTGGCGGAGAGTTTTTTCTTATCTTCAATCATTTGGTCGATCTTTTCTTCTAAAGTACCGATCGCGATAAACTTGTGGACAAACACATTCTTTTTTTGACCAATCCGAAAGGCGCGATCCGTAGCTTGGTCTTCGACTGCGGGATTCCACCAGCGGTCAAAGTGAAAGACGTGATTGGCTTTTGTGAGGGTAATCCCAACACCTCCAGCTTTCAAAGAGAGAATGAATACAGATGGTTCGGTTTCTGGGTCTTGATATTCTGTAATCATTCTTTCGCGTTTTTCGCGAGAAGTTCCACCGTGTAGATAGTAAGTGTTGCAGTGCAGGGTATGTTTGAGATATTTCTCTACTTTCTCACCAATTTCCGTAAATTGACTGAAGACTAATAAGCTTTCTCCTTCGGAAATTGCTTCTTCAACCATTTCTGCTAAACGGCTGAGTTTATGCGATCGCTCCGGAGAAAATTCGCTATCATCTTGTAAAAATTGAGTTGGATGGTTGCAAATTTGCTTCAATTTCATCAAAGTTGAGAGAATCAAACCTTTACGCTGAATACCTTCGGCTTCTTCTAATTGTGCGGTGACATCTTTAACGACTGCCTCATAGAGTGATGCCTGTTCTTTGGTAAGGTTGGTATAGAGTTTTTGCTCAATCTTATCTGGTAAATCGTTGATAATGGAGCGATCGGTTTTGACCCGACGTAAGATGAGTGGTTCCACTAATTTCCTTAACGTCGCCGATTTGACTCGGTCGTTTTCCATATGAAAAGGAATTTCAAAAGACTTGCGAAACTGTGCTTCTTTACCAAGATAGCCGGGATTGAGGAAGTTGAAAATTGACCACAAATCTAACAAGCGGTTTTCTACAGGAGTTCCCGTTAATGCTAAACGATGCTTCGCTGACAGTTTGAGGATGGCGCGAGTTTGTGCGGCTTTGGGATTTTTGATATTTTGCGCTTCATCGAGGACTAAGCGTTGCCACTCTAAGCTATTCAACAGCTTTTCGTCTTTCCGCGCCAGGGTGAAGGAAGTGATAATTACATCATGTTGAGAACAAGCGGCTTTAAATTCAGGTAGAGTTTGTATGCGATCGCTCCCATGATGTACCAGAACAGTAAGCTGCGGTGCAAACTTAGCAATTTCTTTTTGCCAATTACCGACAACAGAGGTAGGAGCAATTAACAGTGTTGGTGTGATAGCGTCAGTAGAGTCTTTTTCCTGCACTAATCGCGCAATCACCTGCACCGACTTACCCAAACCCATATCGTCCGCTAAACAGCCATTTAATCCCAATTGTTCTAGGTACTGCAACCAAGAAACACCGCGCTTTTGGTATTCTCGCAGATTACCTTGCAGATTAGGAAGGTCAGTAATTGGCTCAAATTGACTTTTATCTTGCAACTTCGCCATCATGTCTGCAAGCACGAGATCATGTTCAACTTCCATCTCATCGCCAATTTCGGCGCTGCGTTGCAAGAATTCTATCAAACTCATCTCTGGTTGTTCGTCTGCATGAGATTGCCAAAATTCGAGTAACTGCTGCATCTTGTCCCGGTCAAGTTCCATCCATTGACCGCGAAATTGCACTAAAGGCGTCTTAGCGTTAACTAGTTGTTCCCACTCCTGGGTAGTAACTACTTGCTCGCCAATTGCTAGTTCATATTGATATTGCACTAACGAATCTAAACTAAAATAACCTTTATTCTCCGTTTTACTCGCTTTACCGCCACTTGACGCCTTCAAGCGAATTTTTGCTCGACGACGACCTGCTGGTGTAAACCAAGCTGGGACAATTACCTTGAAACCTGCATCCTCTAATACCCAAGCTGTCTCTTGTAAAAAAGCAAAAGCTTCTTCTAATGTGATGTCGAATCCCATCGGGCGATCGGTTTCCATTCCCTGCCATAATTGAGGATACATCCGCGCTGCATATCCGAGATTTAGCAGTAAGTTGGTTTCAAAGTTTTTGCCTAAGTTAGTAGGAAGTCGAGAATTACTCGTTTGTTCCCAATAATCAACCAAAGCCAACTTCAAGGAAGGATCTTGTTTATCCGCTACGAGAAACTGAATTTGCCAATCATCATCCTCTTTTGGTGGTGAGTGGAGTTGAAAGCAAAGGTTGAAAGTGCAATCAGTTTGAATGCGGGTGATTTTCGATTTCCAGGATTGCCATTGCTTGTACTCTGCTAAAGAGGTGTTAGTTTTGAGATGATTGTAGCGATGGGGATGAAAGCAATAGTCGATTGGAGTATCGGAAATCTGAGTATCAAATTTGGCGGTGGATGGAGTATGAGTGACGAGGTTGTGGATCAGCGATTCAGAGAAGTGACGCAACAGGGTTTCTCGGTCAAATAATTCTCCACCATTATCAGGGGTTGTTGCACCTGCTACGCAAATAGGAGGCATGTATTCAATATACTTCTGAATTTCTGCTTCATATTGTTCAGAAACAATTTCCCAAGTAGCATAAATTTCAAACGGCTGTGTCGTAGTTTGTTGTTTTTTGCCTTTTTTCTTAACGCTGACTGCTTCTAATTCTCGATATTTGAATGCTGGTAGATATTGGTCTTTGAGAATAACGTTTTTAAATGCTTGTGTGTAATGATACCAAAACAAGAGATCGGAACCAAGTTGAACTTCGTCGGAGTTGTAGAGTGTTAAAAAGTGGATCTCTTTGAGGAGTTTGATAATATTGATAGCTGAGGACGAGCGTAAATCCTGTTTCTTTTCCACAACTGCTTGATAGCAATCAACTTGCCAAGTTTTCAACTCCTCGTAGTCGTCGGGGATTTCTACTTCCAGATACTTGATTAGTTCCGGTGACGGTAGAGGTTCATCAGCAGTGGGGAGGGTAAAATACTTGGGAGAAATTCGATTATTTATACCAACTGTTTCTTTTATCCCAAGTTCTTGAACTAAGAAATCTACCAGTTGAGGGTGTTGTAAGCTGCGAGGATGTATATTATTTTGACGCTTGCCGGTATTTGCTACTGAAGTTTCTACCCAAAGACAAAAAGATCCGGTTTGGATAAAGTCAGCGACATCAGGAATCCAGGTACCATGAATAACTTTCATTATGTAAACTCCGAGAGTATTTCGGATTACCCTGAGTAGTAATTGCTTAGCACTCAGCTTGTTATTATCTCAGAAAAAGGCTCACTTGTGGAGTAACGTCTACCATTTGCCATAAGATCGTTAATAGAGCTTTGGATGGTATTTAAAAAGCCTGTCTAGGTTTGAACATCAGAGGCAATTTACAACATTGTTCCGTAAACACATGGGTATAACACCTTCTGCATACAGATAATCTTTATATTTAGCAATATAAGTTTATTCTTAACGTCGATTTACTTAAAGTTTATGAGTATTTTTATTTACTAGTATCAAAAAGGAATTATGTAATCCTTAATGCTACATTATGGAGTGCGGAATGTTGGTTTAAAATACACCATAGTAGTCATGCAGAGATCAGACTATTTTGTCAGGTTGAATCAAGATGAAGTATGTAGAAATTTTTTCTGGATAGCTGCATTTTCTATCTGATCAGAAAATATATCCAGCATTGCTATAACTTCTGAGTGTAACTCTATATATTCACTCTTATCAAATAACAAATAATTACCATGTGCAATTTCGTTCCTTGTGTTAACAAGCTTAGTATCGATTAAGACCGATTTAGTAGAGTAGTATGAAAAATCTATTCCAAGAATACTAGTTATGTCTTTTAAAATTTTAGAAGATAGATTTGATGCAGTAGATATACCATCTTTAGGTAAAGAGCATTTTTGATTTAATTCAGAAATAAAGAAATCACAAACAGGTATATACAATGATGCCTTATTTGTATCTTTTGCTTCCTTTAGTTTTTCTTTCATTGCCAGAGCTAAAAAATTAGTAGAAAGTTCCTTATAGGAAAGCTTTTGTGACCTTACATATTCTAAATAAGAATTTGCTGCTAATTTAACAAAACCTTCCCAGTGTGAATAGAGCATACATATTCCACTCCGGAGTAATGCTCTATGTCTTTGGTCGGAAACATTTTTCGCTTCTACCAAAGATTTGATTTCTGAAAGTTCTTTCTTTCGCCAAGCAAGGTCCGTAGCCAGCTTATCAATTAATTGTTCAGGAGTTCGGATGCTCATAAAGATGAAAATATGTTTCTACCAAGTGGAATAAGATAGGGTAAACGTCTTGCCGCATTCACTCCTGCTCCTGACCATTTTTGATATATTTCATTTGACCAAATGTTTTTTATTCGCTCAGATATTGTGTCTGTTGGAGGTAGATCTTGATAATTGTATCCAATTCCTAGAGCTATTACCTCATATGCAGATAATATAAATCCTCCAAGAAATTTATGCTTATCAGATTTATATCGTTTGAAGCTATTATCCCCCATAACTTCATTAAGAATATTAAATGCTGCACTAAATGCTCTCTTTATATGAACTTCATCCCAATCTTTTTTCATAGCCATTTCACGCATTCTATTTGTTAAAAAAACGCTTACATCTCCACCCAAAGTTTGAATGCTGCTCTCATCTTTATCAAATAAAAGGATAAAACGCAATACTAATTCCATGTCATATTGTTCTTCATAAAGCTTATCACTTAAAGAAATGCAGCTTTTAAACGACTCATGATCTGCAAGTGAACGCATCAATTCATATAAATCTTTATCCAACATCAAAAGAATGCAATTTCTTACTTCTTGTGGTGTTGCAATTGCTCCTCCTGTATTTAGTCGTTGAAATAGTTCATATTTAATCATTGCATCGCTTTCTTTTTCAACAATGTTTACTGCGATCTTTGCCCGCTTTATCAATAAACGTTGTGCCTGAGTTAAAGAATTTTCTTGATCGTCTGGATCATCCCACTTTTTACCTGCCAAGGAAGGTAAATATGTAGTTTTTTGTAAAGTAACCGGAGAATTATTTCGATTTTGATCTGATGATGTATTTTGTTCTTGAGTATCGGGTTTAAAAATACCCACAAATTCATATATGGTTGACAGTCTCTGTAAGCCATCAATAACATCCCAAATCCCATCATCTCTTTGACTAACAAAAATTGGCGGAATCGGTATGCCTAAAAGAATTGATTCTATAAAAGCTGATTTTTGGTAATCTGACCAACGAAAAAACCTTTGAAAATCTGGATGAATATCGATTTCATTTTTCTCATAAAGACTAATCCACTCACCAATAGACATTGAGTAGCCATCTGTCCGAATATCTTGCCTTGTTTTATCAATTTCTTCTTGTAGAGACATGGATTAAAATGTTTGTTCTAGATGTTGTTAAGTTAACTATTCTCGCAAAATTGCATGATTTAAATATTCTATCACGATGTGAGTACTACATTGCTCAAACTTTCAGGAGTTTCAAAATTTCTCGCACTTGCACTTTCTGTTGCTCAAGTTGCTGTAATTGAGGTAGTAATTTCTTAGGAATATATTCCACTTTCCGCACTTCAATCTGTATTATAAACAGGGTTATGTGGAAGTTGCAGTGTCACTGGAACTGTCGGCTAATTTAGCACGAATTCTTCCTGCTATCCTTGCAGCTTCTGAGTTTAAAAATATAATATTAAACTGAATAAAAAACTGTTGTAGTGTTTCTAAATTTCTATCTTGCTGGAGGCTACGGTAAGCACCATAATAAAGTTCCAATTGAGTAATTGTAGAAATTAAAATGTTTTCTGGTTGCTTTGTTGCCAGACGATTTTTTACTGCTTCACTGCTATTATTTATTAAGCGAATACACACATTGGAATCCAGGAGATAAGTCAAAATAGCGGCTCCCTAGTTTCATATTCTCCTTGTTCTGGTCGTTGTGATGGTTCTCCTACCCAACCACCAATTATTTCTTCAAAAAAACCTGGCATCCAACCTTTACCTTGAGGTGTTGTCGGTTTGATTTTCTCTTGAGCTTGTTCTTTCGCTTTCCAGTGGATAAATTCCACAAATTCTAATACCT
>JBBQRU010000224.1:0-6016 GCA_038214545.1 Cyanophyceae cyanobacterium
GGGTAAGCAAGAGGCAAAGCGAACCCGACCGGCAAACCACTCTAGGCTGACTGAACCTACATATGCCTGAGTACCGCCCATCTCCGTCTTCTGAACGAGAATCCGATCCTTGTTTGCTAAGTACTTCTCTAGTAGTAAAGTGAGTACTTGCTGGTCTCTAGTTTCCCGCTCTAGGTACTCAGCCGCAATATCCTGGGTTTGGTTAGATGCACTGTCATTCATAATAGTTTTCAAAAACCCGCATTGTCACACAGCTTGATTCTTTAAAAAGATTAGCATCTACAAAAAGGTTTTTAAAAACCTTTAAGCTATACAATATTAAAGTTGCCCTTATATATAGAAATAGGAAGGGTGAAAAACATCTGTATTTCAGTATAGAGGGCATCAATGAATACATTACAACAGCCAGAAAATCAAAATAAACAGGCGCGGACTGTGGGAGATTTAGTGGCGGATATTCAAGCTCTTACCACTGAAATCCAAGAATTATACTGTCTGGACGCAATACCTTGGGTTGTCGGATATTCGGGCGGTAAGGATTCCACCACAATTTTGCAACTAATATGGAATGCGATCGCAGCCCTTCCATTAGAGAAAAGAACGAAGTCAATTTACGTAATTACAACAGATACCCTTGTTGAAAACCCAATAGTTTCTGCTTGGGTATGTAGTTCTCTAGAACAGATGAAGGTGGCAGCAAAAGAGCAACAAATGCCGATAGAACCTCATCTGCTTTACCCGGCAGTCAAAGATACCTTTTGGGCGTGTTTAATTGGCAAAGGCTATCCAGCGCCACGCAATAGATTTAGATGGTGTACTGAACGCCTGAAGATTACTCCTGCTGACAGTTTTATCCGCGAAAGGATTCGGGCTAGTGGTGAAGTAATTATTGTCCTCGGTACGCGCAAGGCAGAAAGTACGAAACGGGCGGCAACGATGGCTAGACACCGAGAGTGGCGGGTACGCGATCACCTCAATTCAAATCCTCATAGACCTAATTCCTTAATCTACCTGCCGATTGAAGACTGGCGTACTGATGAAGTTTGGATTTATCTAAACCAGTGGCAGAACCCTTGGGGATATAGTAATAAAGATTTATTTAAAATGTATCGTGGTGCAACAGCAGATAATGAATGCCCCTTAGTAATTGATACTACTACTCCTAGTTGTGGAGATTCCCGCTTTGGTTGCTGGGTTTGCACAATGGTTAATAAGGATAAATCGATGGAGGCGATGATTCAGAATGATGAAGATAAAGAATGGATGCAGCCTTTATTAGATATCCGCAATGATTTAGATATGTATAATGATCGCGAGAGGAGAGACTTTCGCCGCATCTGGGGCGAAGTCACATTATTTGAGCGTAATGTAGATGGTGAAACTTCTGTTCAACCAATACCTGGTCCCTATACAAAATATTGGCGAGAACATTGGCTAAGACGAGTGTTAGAAGCGCAAACACAGATCCGACGCACCGGACCGAAAGACATGCGTAACATCACCTTAATTACTCCAGGAGAACTGAGCGAAATTAGACGCATCTGGTTAGAAGAAAAACACGAATTTGACGATAGTTTACCCCGCATTTATATGGAAGTTACAGGAGAAGTTTTTCAAGATCCGCGACCTGGTTCTGGCTACAGCTTGCTAGGTATTGATGAGTGGAATGTGCTTGAGGAGATATGTGATGGTGATGATATGCATTTGGAACTGATGGCGAAACTGTTGGATACAGAGCGCCAGTATCGCAAAATGTCTCGGCGTGTGGGAATATATGAGACATTGGAGAAGTGCTTTCAAACTAGTTCGCGATCGCAGCAAGAAGCGATTGACAATGCCCACTTTAAACGAGATTTGAAAGAAGCTGTCGATCAGGGGGATGTGGATAAGGTGAAACAGTTAACTTTAGGTGATGCGTTTAAGCAAGTTAATGTGGAGACTTTTGGAAGTCGGAAGTTTGCAAAAAAAGATGAGTAGGATTAGCTCATGCAAAGGCGTAAAGACTAGAAGAGCTTGCATCTTGGCGTGACACAAAAATATAACTATGATATTTCTCGAACTGATATTACAAAACTTTGGTCCCTATTGTGGTCGTCAAGTGATTAATCTTGACACGAGGAATGATGAGGATACTCGTCCGATCATTCTTTTGGGTGGGATGAATGGTGGTGGTAAAACTACCTTGATGGATGCGATTCGTTTAGCTCTTTATGGGCATCGTGCTCAATGTTCGACTCGTGGTAATTTAAGCTATAGCGATTTTCTGTCTCAGTGCGTTAATAATCACATTCCGTCTACAGATAAAACTCGGATAGAATTGACTTTTGAACATATCAAAGACGATCAGCCGACACGACATAAAATTGTCCGTACTTGGGAAAAAAATCCTCAAGATGGTAAAGATAGTTTGGGAATTCTGGAAATTTTAGAGGATGATAGCGATTGGTCTGATGAGGCTTTAACTAATACTTGGGATGAGTATATTGAAAATATGCTGCCTTTAGGTATTTCTAATTTGTTTCTTTTTGATGGTGAACAAGTTAAGGAATTGGCGGAACAAGAGACACCACCACCACTTGTTGTCGATGCGATTCGCGGACTTTTGGGTTTAGAGTTAGCAGATCGGTTAGCGGTTGATTTGGATATCTTAGTTAATCGCAAAAGGAAGGAGATTGCTGATATTAAAGAATTAGCAAGTCTGGAGGAAATCGAGGATAAGCTGAAGCAGCAGCAAGTAGAATATCAAGCGAATGTGAACAGAATCGCTGATTTACAAGAGGAACTATTATTTGCCGAAAAGCAGCAGCAAGCATCTTTTGATAAGTTTATTTCTGAAGGTGGTAAAATTGCGGGAGAACGCAGCCAGCTTGATAAGCAGCAGGAAGAGAAGACGGCTCAAGCTGAGTCAATTCGTCAGGAAATGCGGGAACTAGCTGCGGATGTTTTACCTTTAATGTTAGTTTCGCCATTACTGAATCAAGCAAAAAATCAGGCGGAAAAAGAAGCCAGCGGTCAACAATCGCAAGTAGCACGAGATGTATTGCTGAAAAGAGACGATCGCTTGCTCAATTTGATGAGTCAATTAAATATGGGCGAGGAACAGTTAGAGAAAATTCAATTGTTCCTCAATCAAGACTTAGAATCATTGTATACAGAAGTAGCAGTGGAAACACCGTGGTTATTTGCTGATGATGCAGCCAGGGAACAACTAGCCAATACTAGTAATAGCTTAGAAGCAGTCAGAAAAACCGCCCAACAGCAACTAAAGAGTCTCCAAACTCAAGAAGACGAAATTATCAGCCTCGAAAGGCAATTACAGACAGCCGCATCACCAGAAGCTTATCAAAAACTGGTAGATGTACTTAAAGCTGCCCAAAATCAGGTAGCTAAACTTCAAGCTACACATGAAAAGACGCTCCAACGCCGAATCGAATTAAACACGGCGATGGATAAGTTGAAAAAGGAATTAAGACAGTATACTGAGCAAAATATCGAACGCAATAATAAAGAGCATGTTATTGCGGCATCGGCGAAAGTGCAAGCTACTCTGAAGCTGTTTCGCGATCGCTTAACTTTGAGGAAGTTAAATAAATTAGAAGTAGAAGTCACAGAGTGCTTCCGCTATCTCTTGCATAAATCTGATTTAGTGCATCGGGTGGCGATTGATACCAAGTCTTTTGGTCTTTCGCTTTATGACTCGGCGGGTAAATCTGTCCCGAAACATCGCCTCTCGGCTGGGGAAAAACAACTGTTAGCGATCGCCTTCCTATGGGGATTAGCAAGAGTATCTGGGCGGCGATTGCCAGTAGCGATTGATACTCCGCTGGGTAGATTAGATTCTTCCCACCGAGGTAACTTAATTGAGCGTTATTTCCCTTCCGCCAGCCATCAAGTAATTTTACTGTCTACCGACACAGAGATTGGCAAATCGGAAGTAGAAAGACTCCGCGCCAATGATGCGATCGCGCATGAATATCTTTTAAAATACGATTCATCCACTCGTCAGACAACTATACAACCGGGCTACTTTTGGCAAAATGAGACAATAGGCATAGATTAATGGAACCACCACTGGAACGGATTGGCTTATCCCAAACAGCCAAAGACCAACTTACTAAACTCAAACGCAGTACGAAGATTGACCAATGGAATATATTATGTCGTTGGGCGTTATGTCGATCGCTAGCTGAACCAACTGCACCATCACCTGTACCCATTAACTTAGATAGTAATGTCGAGATGAGTTGGCGCGTCTTTGGTGGAACCATGTCTGATTTATTACTAATTGCGTTGAAGCAACGTTGTCATAATGATGGTATGAATACTGATAAAGAAACCCTCGCCACACAATTTCGATTACACTTGCATCGCGGAATTGGTTATTTAGCCGGTGATTTAAATATTAAGAAGATTGAAGATTTCGTTGAATTAGCATTGAAAGATTGAAAAGATCAGCATATTGGAAAAATGCTTCTATGTACATGAAGCATTTACACACCCAAATGGCTTTATCCATAGTGTTATGCCCGAAACCTTGGAAATCGAGCGTCATCGCGCCGCCATAGTTCGCACTGATATTTCTCGTCCGGTGCGATTAGCGATGGAGTGGGAAATCATAAAGGATGATACTACGTTTTTTGATTACGGTTGCGGACACGGCGGCGATGTTCAGCGTACAGCTAATTTAGGATATACGAGTTCTGGTTGGGACCCTTATTACTCTCCCCACACACCCCTTACACCCGCTGATATTATTAATTTGGGATACGTGCTGAATGTCATTGAAGACCCAGAAGAACGCAGTCAGTGTCTCACGAAGGCTTGGGAACTTACTGGTAAAGTCTTAATTGTTGCTGCTCAAATTTTGATTAACGATCGCAGCCGTAATCAAGTAGCTTACAGTGATGGCATTGTCACCAGGCGGAATACATTTCAGAAATATTACGAGCAAGCAGAACTCAAAACTTACATTGATGGAGTACTCCTCTGTGACGCCGTACCTGTCGCCTTAGGCATTTATTTTGTGTTTCGCTGTGAACAAGAACGGGAAAGTTTTCGCGCCTTGCGTTTTCGGAGTCGCACTTCAATTCCGGGAATTCGCATTCCCAGTAAGCGGTTTGAGGACTATCAGGAACAGCTAGCACCACTGATGAGTTTTATTACCGAACGTGGAAGACTGCCAGTCAAAGGAGAATTTGCCTTGGCGTCGGAATTGCTGGTAGAGTTTGGCACGATGAGCCGTGCATATAAAGTAATATTACAAGCAACTGATGAAGCGGAATGGGATGCGATCGCTTACCGGCGCAGTTTGGACATTCTGGTTTATCTCGCCTTAACTCATTTTGACCAACGCCCAACAGTCCAGAAACTCGCCCCCGAACTCCGCCACGACATCAAAGCCTTTTTTGGCAGTTATCAAGAAGCCTGTGAAGTAGCTGACCGGATGCTGTTCAGCTTAGGTAAACCTGGTGTAACTCAAACTGCTTGCCAAAAAAGTAAAATTGGCAAACACACCCGCAGCGCCCTTTATGTCCACGTTTGCACTCTCCAAGAACTCGACCCATTGCTACGGATTTACGAAGGCTGCGCCAGTCGGACGATTGGTCGAGTTGATGGCGCGACTTTAGTCAAGTTCTGTACTGATAAACAGCAAATTTCTTACCTATTCTATCCAGAATTTGACACCGATCCCCATCCTGCCCTGCATACTAGTATCAATATTGACTTAAAAACCCTCTACATCACACACCGTGATTACAGCACCTCTGCGAATCCGCCGATTCTCCACCGCAAAGAAACCTTTATTACACCCAGCCATCCACTGTACGCGCAATTCGCCCAACTCACCAGCCAAGAAGAGGAATTAGGACTCCTAAAAGATAAAAGTGAAATTGGCACTCGTGATGGGTGGCAAAAACACCTTGACGAACATGGGGTAGAATTACGGGGACATTGCGTATTTTCCCGGAAGAAATCGCGAAAAACAGGAAACAAGGGTAGTGATTAGCTTTATTTG
>JBBQRU010000225.1:0-5932 GCA_038214545.1 Cyanophyceae cyanobacterium
TGCCTGCTAGCTTGTGAAGCCGCAGCTGTTGCGGCAGGCTTTGTACCAAAAGTAGGGCGTGACTTATATCTTGGTCAAATAGATAAATACACTCAAGGCTGGTCATCAGAGGAGTTTGGTCTGTGGGTCTTCTCAATGGTAGAGCGCCACGGCTTAAAGAGTTCTCAGGGCACTGAATTGGCTGATTTGTATGACAAAATTAGTGAAATTATCATGGATTACGACAAAATTAACTCATCCTTTAATCGGCGAGTTGGTAACTTTGAAATTATTAGCCGATTCATCGTCTCCATCTTGCCAACATGTGTGTTGGATGAGTTGCAGAATGCTGGAATCAAGGAACTCAGGAAACGCGGTAAGCTCTAAGATTCCATCTTTAATCAGTGAGTAGCGTCAGGGAGTGCGAAGCGATCGCTATCAATTAGCCTCTCCTGGGTGATTCCGTAACACCTGAAACTCATTCGCAGCCAACGACACCACGATATTTTCCTCAATGTCCAACACCTCGATGAGCCAACGCTGGTTTTCTCGCTCATCACTCAGTACTTCTGGAGCACTGACTACTCCAATAATTCCAGCTAAATATGCTGGCAGAAGGATCAGAACTCTGTCTCCTACCTGAACATTCTTTGGGTTGTACAACAACACACCTCAAACTAAACGTTATTTTGAGTAAAATTATACTAAGTGAAACCCGATGAGTTTTATAACCTTATCTTAACCATAAACGTGTTGAGAATCATGTCATTTTTTGTGTACACAATAATTAAGATTCTATCAAGGTCGCAATTTTCCCCTGTGATCAGGTTTTCCCTTCGAGTAGAGGAACGCTCTTACACAATTTCAAATGCCAAGAAATTTTGAGCGCGATCATCATCAAGGCTCGGATTGCGCCTAAAAATAAACATTCACCTACAGAATTTGATGTATGCTTTCAATAACCTGTTCAATGAACTCAACTGCATCGTTAATTAATAATTCATCAATATCCCAACGTTTTCCCAAAGTGAAATATGTAGGATCAATATCTGCCTCGTGAGCAATTTTATTTCTACGTTCAACAACTGAACTGAGTTGTTGCTTAATATCTCTTGCAGGCTTACCCATCTTAATAGCTACTTCATCCCACAATTTCTTATCTGAGATCAGTCTAACTGCATCAGCTATTTTTTCTGGTTGCTGAAAACTTTGATATCCAAGTCGTTCTCGAATTTCATCTTCTAACCAAGAAGCATTATTTAGCCTATTCAGCATAATATTCGACATGGCTGGAAGTAAGGAAGAGATTGTATAAGACTGCTGCAAATCATAACTGTAAATTTGTTGAATTTCATTTTCTAGCCAAGAAGCGATGTCTACCGCTATCATCCGCTCTTGACGCGCACCACCTAATGAAACTTGAAAACGAGAAAAGGCTGATTGAGAACTGTTATTTGGAGAACTTGGTTCAAGGCGTTGACCTCGGTGAATCTCTAACATTCCGAGTGTCACAATCTCATGAATATAATAATCTAAAGCACTAATAGCTAGAACTAAAGCAGCCCTAAGGATATCTGACAAATCTAAGGCAGGAGTAGATTGAGCCTTGACAGAGTTATGAATGGCAATTAGGTCTCGAACACGACCAATGCTAATACGAAACTGGTCAAGCGCTGACTGCATATACAGAAGACAATCCAATAATTTTGTCTGCTAAATCTGAAAAAGTTTGTCTAAATTCCTCTTGTTTTTTTTGATTAGCTTGCAGGACAATACCTGTCTGATCTAATTGTTCAGATGTTAAGGCATAAACTGGTGTTCGATGTTCCTGAGATAAGGCGATCAAACTATTAAAATTAGAAATTTTAGTTAACACAAAATTACTACTAATACCCTGCTTAGCATAAAGCTGTGTAGGCAGCATCATGTGAGCTTGATCTAAAACTGGAATAAGTTTAGATAATACAGTTTGCTCAATCTTCTGTATCCAAGATTGAAAAGCAACTGTTTCTTTACCACGAATAATCCTGTAATTCTGAACTATGATTCCTAGAAAACGCAAGCTAATGCTAGGAAAAGGATATGCAGCTTGCTTTAAAATCGGTAGCGAACTTGCAGTTTTTGCCCAAGCAAACCATTTTGGTAAAACTTTAGATAAAGAATTAATTGCCATTACTGAAAAGAAGTCGGCTGTAGTAGGTATTAAAAAAAAATCACTAATCATTAATATATTTTGATTGAGTGCTCCTAAGCTTGGACTCATATCAATAAGCATATAGTCAGCGTTGTATTTTTTGGCAGTTTTATCAAGCAAATCATTTATCGAACCCGGAATATTTCTCAGAGCTTGAATAGAGCCAGTCAACTCCTGAGCAATACCTAATGTTACCTCATATTCAGCTAACCCTACATTACCAGGTAATAAAAATAAACCTTCTTGTCCTACAACCGGAATACAATTTACTGCTTCAATCGCTCTTGGTTGTGATTCAAATGCCGGAGCTAACCCTGATTTTATATCTGAGGCTTTCTGATATATCGCTTCTATTCTTGCTTCATCTTCTTCGGTTTCTTCTCCCAGAATCATTCCTGTGAGGTTACATTGTGGATCAGTGTCTACTAAGACAACTGTGTTACCTTTTGAAGCAAGCATCCAGCCTAGGTTAAAGGCTGTTGTAGTCTTACTGACTCCACCTTTGTGATTAAATAGAGCGATTTTCTGAACCATATAATTACGCCTTTTAAATCTACGATTGTTGGTTCTATTTTAGCGTGAAGATAGCTTCGCTGACCTCACGGTACGCTTCTGTTTATTCAACGCCAAAACTCACCCCGGCATTATTGAGGGTGAGTAGTATTTGATATTGAGATGGCAACTCTGAGTTATGCTTGCATCTGCTTTAGCACCTGCTTAATAGTATCTGCTGGTACTTGGTCAGTGACAGTCACCGTCCCAATTTGCGTCGGGAGAACAAATCGTACTTTACCGGCGAGAACTTTTTTATCAGATTGCAAAGCCTCAACGATCGCATCAATATCAACACCGCTAGGTAACTGAGTTGGTAAACCAGCTTTTTGAATTAAAGCATTTTGCCGATCGCACTCCTCCTGCTGCCACATCTGTAATTCCACGGCAATTTTTCCAGCTGCCACCATCCCAATTGCTACAGCTTCACCATGATTCACCAACCGATAACCTGTCAAACTTTCCACAGCATGACCGATAGTATGACCGTAATTCAAAATCGCCCGTAGTCCGCCCTCTCTTTCATCCTTACTCACCACATCAGCTTTCGCTTGACAAGAACGATTAAGAATTTCTGACAAGAAACCATCAGGAAGATACCGCAGTTGGTCTAAGCGCTTGCAGGCTTCCATCTGGGCAAATAAATCCGCATCCCAAATCACACCATATTTAATTACCTCAGCCATCCCGGCGCGGAACTCTCGCATTGGCAGAGTTTTTAACACTTCTGGGTCAATTAAAACTAATCGCGGCTGATGAAAAGCCCCAATTAAATTTTTACCTTGAGGATGATTGACACCAGTTTTACCACCAATCGAGGCATCTACCATTGCTAACAAGGTAGTAGGCACCTGCACAAAGTTAATTCCCCGCAGCCAAGTAGCAGCCGCAAAGCCAGTCATATCACCTACAACCCCACCACCTAAAGCCACCAGAGTTGAACTGCGTTCTAGCCGATTTGCCAAGGCACCATCGTAGATTTTTTGTACCGAGTTGAGATTTTTGTAGCGTTCACCCGGCATGAGAGTGACTTCAGCCACTTCAAACCCCGCAGCTTTAATCGAATCTGCCGCCCGTGTGCCAAAATGCTTAAAAATTGTCGGGTTAGAAACCAGTAAAACTTTCTGACCTAACTTTAATTCTGC
Source organism: Cyanophyceae cyanobacterium (assembly GCA_038214545.1). Lineage (GTDB taxonomy): Bacteria > Cyanobacteriota > Cyanobacteriia > Cyanobacteriales > Nostocaceae > JBBQRU01. The sequence goes on from JBBQRU010000225.1 coordinate 3,871, forward strand.
CATGTGGGAACCTAGTTGATCTAGACCCGCAGGCGCGATCGCGATCCCGTAAGACTGCTGCGGTAGATTTACATTAATCATAGTCACAACCCCAAATTAAGCGCCTGTGGGCTGTATTCTAGCGCAGTAAGTGTTTCAATATATTTAATGACTCTTTGGGAAAACAAAAAAATGTTTGGTGTAATTGCTTATATCGGCGGATTAGGTTTATTTTTCGCTTTGGCCGTCGGTCTGCTTTTCGGTTTACGTGCAGTCAAGTTGATTTAGTCTATACCGCACTCCTTCCCTGGTTCTGCCAGGGAGCGAGGGGGGAGGAAATGGAAATATATCGGTTTGACGATGTCAATCAGTTTTACGAGCAGGCGCAGGATTATTTACTGAGTGACGAAGCGCACCACTGCTTGCTGCTGCGAATTATTCACACTTTAATTCAAAATCCAGAGCGTTACCAATTTCCGGCATATTTAGCGATCGCCGAGACAAATGGCGAGATCGCTGCTGTTGCTGTGAGAACACCACCTTACAAATTAGTCCTCTCCCGAGTCGTAGATTTTGCCGCTTTAGAAGTGATTGCGGAAGATTTGCACAACCAGCAAGCTTTATTACCAGGCGTCAGTGGTTTAGTTGAGGAAGCCCAAGCTTTTGCCGAAATATGGCAAAGAGTAACTGGCGCAACCTACACCTCTGGGATACAAATGCGGATTCACCAACTCACGGCTGTACAACCGACGGCGAAAGCAAGTGGTTATTTGCGACACGCCGAAGCAGGCGACATTGACTTGGTGCTGGAATGGTTTGAAGCATTTTTCCTCGAAGCCCTAGGATTTATTGAGGAAGATCTTCAAAGATTGGTATCTCTACAATTAAGTAAAAAAGTCATCTATCTTTGGGAAGACATTGTACCTGTCTCCATCGCTAGTGGGAAAATTTCAACGCCAAACGGCGGCTGGATTGGTCCAGTATATACCCCAGTAGAATATCGTCAAAAAGGTTATGCTACCTCTTGTGTCGCTGCCTTAAGTCAAACATTGCTAGACCAAGGATGTCGCTCCTGCTTTTTATTTACCGACATCACAAATCCGACATCTAATCACATTTATCACACTATCGGTTATCAACCCGTATGTGATTGGCATGATTATACGTTCGAGAACTATTAGCCTGCGGTTTAAACCGCAGGCGGACTCATGCACCTCAGGTCATGTTATCTTCCTGGATTTGGAAAAGTTAAGGGATTGTTAGTTCCTGGATTTACCTGAGTTGGGTAAGGTGAAGAATTCTGGTTGAGACTGGGATTCGGCTGAGGAGTATTTAAATTAGGTGGTTGGTCACTACCAGGATTGCCAGGGGATGGGGTAGTAGGGATATAGGGCGAGACTTGACCGGAGGAGGCACCGACCGGGACAAAAGAAGGTAGATAGTTAGCAGCGCGTTCCCCGGCATTGCTACAGGCATCCAGCGCCTGATTAGCGGCAAAATCAAGTTCTCTACGGATACCTACTACACACTGAGCAAATTGTACCGGCAATAAACTGCGCCGACAGTAGCTGAGAACTGCGGGGTTAGCAGTTTCTTTTGTGTAATAACTAATACCAGCTACGCAGCTTGATAAATCTATAGGACGGCGAGCTTGAGTACAAGAAGAAAGAATTTCATCTGTAGCCAGTTGGGTTTGTTTCTTAATCTTGACAACACAACCAGCTAAATCTGCCGGACGCAAGGCATCAGCACAGGAATTCGCCGCTGTTTCCACAGCAACGCCCACACTTTTAAGCTTACCAGCACAAACACGATAGTCATTGTTGTAAGTCGCTGTGATGGCTGTGCTAGGTAAACTCATTCCCAAAAGCCCAAAAGCCGCCAGTACTGGGGAAATCCAGTAGATTGAACCTTTAATTTGGCGTTGGCACCGCTCAAAAAACATATTTCTACTCCTCGCAGTTAACATTTATGTCCTATTAGATTTATACTGGTATTTTTGGCTGAAGTTTAAAGAGAATTAGATCAAGGAAACTCATGTCCCGATACAGAGGGCCACGCCTCAGAATTATCCGTCGCCTAG